>JABGXW010000045.1 GCA_018675575.1 Bacteriovoracaceae bacterium
AGGTTCACTACATTCTCCATAACCTCTGCCTCGGAAGGCAAAATGCTAAGACAATCTGTAGCTCCTTTTTCATCCACCCCAGCAACACGGATATAAAATTCCATGGTTTTCAAATCTCTCCAACCACTGGTGGAGGTGGTGACGGGGTTATATCTAGTTAATTTTATTGAGTCGAAAACCAACAGTGACTACAAAGTACTACAACTCACTATATTTTGAGTCTTATCTCAACTAGTTTATTCAAGCGAGTAGCTCTTGTGCGAATAGGGAATAGGGAATAGGGAATAGGGAATAGGGAATAGGATATTAAAGATACAATAAAAATTAAAGAGAATAAATAATGCTAAGCTGACCAAGAAGTCTCCTGGCAGCTATTTACAGGTTGAGCAGATACTACAGACGACAAGGCCTTTATGAAACTCATCACACATTTCGCTACGAACACCTTTACATGAATTTCTAAAACCTTTTAAAAATTCAAAATGTTCATCATTTTTGGCCATAGTACGAAGTTGACTATCAGAAACTGAAGAAGAGTTTTTTGAAAGAGCCTCTATCTCATCATCTATATACTTTGAGGTCTTTGAAGAGACAGACTGAGATGCCGTTTTAACTTTTGTTCCTTTTGGTAGAACAAACGCAGCTTTAGTCGATTTCATGGCCTTCAATATAAGAGGAAATGCATCTACGATCCCCATTCCCATTTCCATAGCAGCCTCATTTAAAAGCTGATCCGCTTGATCACCATACTCTTTTCTTAAACTATCATAGTACTCTTTTAAATCACTTCCCATTGCCGTGTCAGTTTGACTAACTAGATCAAAAAGGTTTGCCTGACTTAATTTCTCGAGGGATCTTGAATATAAAGTTGCCGCTGAACTTGCTGTTACCGCAGTTGCCACAGCTGCTGCTATCAGAGTTCCACTGCCAAATGAAGCTATCGATAAAGCAGCACCACCTACAAATAATCCAACACTTAAGGCAGTATCCATAAACTCTTCATAGTTTTCATCTTCACTGTAACAGGCAAGAGAATTGCAAATATTTTCACCATGAATTTTTTCTGTTAACTGAGTACCAAGAGCACCTGGATTCATTTTTAAAAGTTCAATACTTGCTGAATCAAAAGTTTGTCCACATCCGCCAGCTTTATCTTTTTTAGCACTTGCCCCAAGTAATTTATATTGATCTAAGTTCTTACTGGCCAAGGAAGATAAATTTCTTTTAAATTTCTTTGAAGCTTCATAAAATTTCATATTATTTAATTGAGGCTCATCACAATCAAAACCATTCATTATATATTTAGGCTCACTAGCTGTACCAAGGTTTACCGTTAATAAATGAGACATTGGAAGAGTTGAAATTGACTTTACCGCAGCTACAAGTATATTCTGGTTTTTTTTAAAGACACTGGCTTCAACACTTTGATCAAAGGCAGGTGTTCCCGTAGACTCACTTGCTGGACTCATAAGGTAAGCCGAGTACTGATTATCTTTTTTAATCTGTTCAGCAGACTCAGGATCATAATCCATATTATCTAGTGACTGGCAGAATGATCTTGTTAATTTGCCAAAACCTTCTTCTAGGTCCCCTGTCTCTTGAACACTCTCATTGACCTTTTTCTCAATATTCGCCATGACAAAATCAATTCGATTTTCCTGTCCAGTTTCTTTGAGAATTTGTTTGTATTTAATAAAAGGTAAGGACAAACAAACACCCTTTTTTAAAAGTAGGCCCCCTATAATTCTTTATTATATGAGGTAACTCTCCCCTCTCGAAGTTAAAAATTAAGAAATTTTGGGATGGGCTTCTATACTTCTATATATTAAGTAGTCATTTGGAATTTATTTTAAGACTGGAGTCAGCTCTTCTCTAGCATAACCACCACATCTAAGTGCAGGTTGAACTATTCTTCGAACATGTCTAGGATACAAATTAACACCGCTATTCATGATGGAGTCATCCTCTCCTAGATTATTGATGGGGTAATAGGCAGCAGAATATTCATCATCAAGACCCAGTTGATGTCCCATTTCATGAGAAAGAGTTTTATCATCGGTATCAAAGGTGTAGTTTCCAGCATCTTGCCAGTTCCCACCAGCGGCCCTCACTTTGTCACAACTATGTTTATCTGCCTTTGGAAGTGTTCTATTGTAGCATGTGGAAACTTTAACAACAGGAGGTGCGGATGTATCAGTGCCTACCTCATACTTAAACGTTACAGGTGGTTTCATCTTTGCCTTTAGAGATGAAAAATAAGCATTGGTTTTCGTTTTCCATTGCCGTAATTTCTGATCAAATTGTGCCTTTTGCTCCACTCTTGTCTCAGGAATACTTGAGTCATAAATAAATTCAAAATTTATTTTTGTCGAAACTATTAGCTCTTCACCTACTTTTTTAATATTATAGTTTTTTGTACCTGCAAAAGGAAAAGTATACTCAGATCGGTTGACTTGCATTCCCTTATCATCATCAATATCTCCAGAAACTCCTACACAACTATTTGCTGTGGGGGAACCTATGACATTTTGAAGATTATTTTTGCAGATGAAATACTTTGCCTGATCAAAGGCAACCTCATTAGTATCTAACAGCATTTGCTTGACCACTTGAGGATACATTTTTGTAAGATCTTTTCCGCTTAATTGTTCAAGCTGTTTACTACCACATAAAAATCCTAATTCATTTTCTAGAGCTTTATTATAATTACTATTGAGTTCATTAGCAGAATCATTATATTTAGCAAATGGATCAGTCTGGTCTTCATTTCCAGTGATAAAATTCCAAACTATTTGACCTAGACTAGGATCATATTCTCCTACAGTACCCGCATCAAATGAACTATTAAAAAGGTTATCGACTGAGTTTTCATCCCATCCCACTCCATACGAACTATCTATAGATGCTTGGTAAAGTTTAGATCCACGCTCCATTATATCAGCTTCAGTAGCGTCTTCAGGGGCATTATGGGAACCTACGAGACGTTTTATTGAGTTTCTTAATTGAATTTGTTTTTCACTATCTGGAGCATTAACGGATTGGGCAGCAGAAATATCTTTTTGAGGTATTGGGAAAATTTTACTAAGTATAGGTGCTGGATTGATTAATTCCGGTTGTCTAAATAATGAAGGGTAACTCTGTCTTAATTTTGTTTGAAATTCTTTTATCGAAGCGCATTTCTGTAATTTCCATCCTACAGTGGTATTTTCACAATCTGTTGATTTCCTAGCACTACGATATTGATCATCTAATATTAACGCCTGAGCTAGTTTCTTAGGAGATTGATTAGATTTCATTGCATTTAGCTTAACTTTTAAGTCTAATTGCTTTTTCAATTTTTCTTTTTGAGCTTTATTATTGGTCTTATCAAATTTTTCCTGAAGTTTAATTATATTCTCTGTTCTTGTTGTTTGATCATCAGAGACAACAGGAAGATTTTTGCCCATGGCGTCTTTTGTCAGGCAAGTTGGTTTTTTTATATCAACTGGTCTTTTGGCAGAAAGTGAAGCTTTCTGTAGAACTAAGTAATCAAATACCTTATCTCTTAAGGTTTGATCATATATTGCCCCATTCATTGCTTTGTACATTCCCTCAATTTGTTTATCATCTGGTGAAAACTCATCTCTAAATGGATTACATTTTGCTTTTGTTTCTGTGATTTTTTTATTTTCAGGGCAAACAAAATTGACCTTATCTGCAGCTTCAGCCTCTGAAGAAGTATTCAAGTAACCGAAACCAGCATGGTTAACAGGTCTTGTGTCACCAGTGCTCGGAATTTCATCAACAGGTTTGTTGATGGTGTGGGCCATCAACTGCTGGGTGAAAATGAATATAATAAATAGGTATTTTATCATTTATTTTTCTTCTTAACTTTAAGGTTGTCGCATAAGGTAACATTTAAAACTTTGATTTTATTTTTAATGGGTCTATTAAATTGATTTTGAAAAACTAGTTTCCACTTTTCACTAACTTTTGCTATGTCTGCCTTTAATTTAATTTCAATCGATTCCCCAGACTTTAAGAGTTTATCAATACGTTTTGAACTCTTGTTAAAGTATATAACTTGCTCTCTTTTATTGAGGTTTTGTAAATAAAAGCTACCAGCTGCTTTTTTTGATGTTGAAACTCTTGTGGGAAGCACACCTATATTTTTAATTCGCGCAATGATCACTCCATTTTCAATTGAAGAGGTTAATTCTAACATTCTGGCCTTTGAATTCTTTTTATCTATAACATTGTTTAAAATGCTGAGCATTTCTTTTTTAAAATTCTCCATTTTAGAAGTATGAGGACTATTTATTTGAGATAGAACGTATTCCTTTCCGTATTCAACACCAAGACTGGCACCGTTTCTATATTCTAGACTTGAAGGTTTTGAGGCGAGCTTAAGTGCTTTCTGTTCTTTTGCGCTTTCTAAGGCTAGCTGAGTTGCCTTGATACGGGTTTCTTTTGTGAGGTTTTGAATAATTTGACCAGCAGTTTTCGAGCAAGCTTCATTTGAGCCTAAATGATTTCCACGCCATTCAAATTTACCATTTGGATAAAGTCTGACATCCCAAATATTTTGTCTGCCGTCGAGGGCAATATCTCTTTGAGAATATTTAAATCCTAAAAGAAATTTCTTGGGATTTATGTCTTGAACATCAACTGCTCTAGCGTTGAGTACAAGAAGCATTAAGAATAATAATAAATTTCTTTTTTTCACTCGATTAAACCTCTCTATTACTTTAACGGAACATTCTCCTTTCATGTTTAAGTATATTTAAATGACTGTAATATCAAGTGGTTAGCTTTGTGGTACCTGGGCCCCTCTGCCCCATTTATGAGGAGTTGGGGCAATGTAGAGTAACCAAATAAATAGTTTTTAATGACCTTTCTATGATGTCTTAGACGTCAACTTTATCTTTTATAGACGGATTTAAAGTAGTTTGTTTAAATTTATGCGTGAATGATAAGTTAAACACTATACAGAAATCATTGGGTGAACTTTATGAAGAATGTGAGGCCTATGAAAAAATTCTGAACCCAGATAATATTCAGGCCAATGCCATCCTATTGTCTCTCAAAGAAAAAATTCAAAAAATTGTCAATGAAGCCGAAGTCCCTATGGAGCTCCCTAATAATGATTTTCATATAACTAAGAGAGAGGGAGAAGTTCTCGCTCTCTTAATTGATGGTCTTCTTAATAAAGAAATCGCCTACCAAATGGGAATCACTGATAGAACGGTTCAATTTCATTTAAAATCTCTTTTCACTAAAGTCGACGTTTCTTCTAGAACAGAGTTAGTGGCCTTTACATTAAAAAATAAGATTATTCTTAAGTAATATAAGCTAGTTATACAGAACCTGTGGTAATCAACAGTGATATAATTTCTTGCGATATGTCATTATCTTGGTAACGGTAAAACAAAGGAAACTATCATGTTAACTCAAATTTCGAAGGCATTAGACAAATTAGGACCTTTATTTATGAATGAAAATATTCATGAAATTTTCGTGGATGCAAAAAATGATATCTATTTTGAAGAAAAAGGAATTATTCAAGATGCTAAGTTTGAATTTGATTCAGAAGATGACGTTCTAAAAGTTATCAAAAACCTTTTTAAAATATGTGGCAAGGATATTAAGGATTTTCCACAAGGCAGTGATCTAAGATTGCCTGATGGTAGTCGTGCCATGGTGGTACTTCAGCCACTTGCCTTAAAAGGCCCAAGTCTTATTATAAGAAAATTTCCTAAACAAGATTTTGCATGGGATCAGCTCATTGAATGGGGTGCGATTAGTAAAGAAGGTGTAGAAATTATTGTAAATATCTTGTCTTCCGGAAAAAGTTTATTAATTGCTGGTGGAGTAGGATCTGGAAAAACCACTTTAGCAAATTTGATTACAAACTCGATACCAAAAGAATGGAGAATTATTATTGCAGAAAAAGTAGCTGAGATGAATGTTAAAAGAAAAAGAATGGTGGTTCTCGAATCGGCGAATCATGACGAAAAATCTTTTATAGAGCTTTTAGATATGACTTCTAAAATGAGACCAGATTCCATTGTCATTAATGAACTTAAGGGAAAAGAATCAGCAAAAGCTATCGAACTCTCGAGAAGCGGTCACCAAGTTTTAGCTACCATCCATAGTGAAGATCATTATGATGCTCTTAAGAGAGTCGAACTGCAATGCTTGTCAGGTAATTTAGGAGTTGGGTTATCCGAAATAAAATCCCTAGTGGCAACTGGGTTCCAGTATGTTATTTATCAAAAACGCTGCAGTGATGGAAAAAGAAGAGTCTATTTTATTGGAAAAACTGATGGGCTTACTGAAGAAGGAAGATATAAATTAATTCCAATGTATAGATACGATGAAGAGAAATCTCAATTTAAAGTCATCTAGTAAAATTAATAATCAGTATGGGGTTGATTGTCTTAACTAACCTCATTGCAGCAATATAACTTATAATAAAATTGGTCTTAGACAAAAATTAAGACCAATTTTATGGGCACAATATTTATTTACTAGTAACGAAACCATAGTAATTCAGCAAAATAGAGAGAAACTTTGTTTTAATGGTAAAATGAATTATGAAAAATTTAATGAAATTTATTTCACTAATTTTGATTTTTTCCACAATTGCATTTGCAGATTATGTTGATGAAACAAATATCGATAAGTTCACTTTAGAAAGTGCTATTAAAACCTATCATGCCATATATCGGTAAGTTCTGGCGACATCACCTTTAACAGAGTCTCTTGGTTCAAATCTTTTATTACTAATTTCTACATCGCAAGTGCCAAACTCACGCTTCTCACCTTCTATTTCGGCGTATCTATAATTTGATCGTCTGCCGTTAATAGCACCTATAGAAGGTACTAAGTTGATAGGATCTGCCTCCATCAATCTAAATTTCTCACTTGTTTTTCTTGCGCAGTTTCTTCCTTTGAACGCTTTTCCTTTTTTGGTGATGCATTTTAGATCTCCCGCTCTCCAAGATTTGAAGTGACGTCCAAAGTTTTCTGCTGGGACGATATGTTCAAATTCCATTCTATAAGATCTTTTGGATTTAATATTCTGAGGTTTGTAGCTTTTAAAGCTTTTAAAATGAAAAGATTCGTCAAAGTGCTCATTACAGTAGAATGATTGTCCTCCATTTTTGTAGACAGTTTTTAAGAACTTTTTGCTTAGGGCAAAGGACTTGAAGTTTGGGTCGGTGCTAGTGAAAGAGACTACGCTTAGTTCGTTTTTTTTATATTTGTTTGTTTCTATAGGTTTTCCAAAGTTATACATCGGGTCTTTTCCATGCATGTCGATCTCTGTTGGTTTAGTATTATACAGGTTTTGGGAGGGTCTTGAAGTTACACATTTATTACAACCTTTGGCAGAGCATTTCGAGCTTAGTGGAGATTGATCTCTGCATATTGTTGATCCCATTTGGCATACAACTCCACCATGATGAGAACAACATCCTCGACAGTCTGCAAAAGCATCGACTGTTAAAAGTAGTAAAAGAGTAAGGATA
>JABGXW010000046.1 GCA_018675575.1 Bacteriovoracaceae bacterium
AACCATATTCTTCAAAAATTATTTTAGTCGTTTCAACTCCATTCATTTCGGGCATCATTATATCCATAAATATCAATTCGTAGCCAGCTGGATGTAATTGTTTAATATTTTCCAAAGCCATTTTTCCACTATCAGCTAAATCACAATCAAAGCCAATTCTTAGAAGCATTGCTTTCATTAATTTTCGATTTATTACATTATCATCAACAACCAAGATCTTCGTAAAGACAATTTCGCTAACCATCTCTTCATGAATTTGTTCTATTTTATGTTGATTCCTATCATCCTCATCTCGATTTCCTGATTCAAGTGGTAATTCTAAGATAAAAGTGCTCCCCTCGCCCAACACGCTGTGGCAAAGGATAGAGCCACCCATTTTATTTACCAACCTTTTACTTAAAGATAGACCTAGTCCTGTTCCACCATATTTCCTTGTTATCGAAGAGTCTGCTTGTGTAAAATCCTCAAAAATATTCTCTTTATTTTTCTTGGAGATTCCAATTCCAGTGTCCCTTACACTTATACTTATTATGTTTTTATTGTCTTTTTGGTCTCTTTTAATATCCATCTTTATGATGATTTTACCTATAACTGTAAACTTCATTGCGTTAGCGACAAGGTTTATAAGGATTTGACTGACCCTTACATCATCTCCTTTGAAAATATATTCTTGTTCGCAGTCTTTCTCAAATTTAATTTCAACGGGTTTGTCAGCGATAATAGGGAGAGAAATAAGAATCGCCTTTTCAATGCAATCATGAACATTAAAACTTTCTGTTTGCAGAAAGAAATTATTCGAATCAACTTTAGATATATCTAAAATATCGTTAACAACACAAGAGAGGAAGGTACAGCAGGTCCTGATGCTCCGGATCATTTCCTTTTGTGTATTATTTAATTTTGAAATCTCTAATAGTTCCAGGTAACCCAAGATACCATTCATTGGTGTCCTTATCTCATGGGTCATGTTCGCTATGAAATCTTCTTTGTAATTATTATTCTCCTCTAATTCTATTGTTTTTATTTCAAGAGCTGAGTTCATTTTACTAAGATTTTTCGTAAAATTATTAATTCGAACATCTGCACCTATAAACATTTTAAGTAAATTTATCAACTCAATAGACCAATATTTATTCGACTTTATATCGAGCTTGCCGCTACCAAGGTGATCCTTTTGCTCAATTAAAAGATGAATCGGTCTAATCACTGCGACCCTCATCGCAGCCCCAATAAGAAGAAATAAAAGACATATGAAAATAGCTTGGAAAAAAATAAGATACGAAATAGATCTATAGAACATATTCGCGCTACTTTTTATTAAAACTCGGCCTATTAATTTATGTTCATGATAAATATGTTTATCGTAATTGAAGTTATAAAAATTAAATTCAATTTTCCCATGGTCATTCTTGTGCACTAAGTTCTTTATAGTTTTCAGCTCTTCCGAAGCATAGCGATAGACCACTTTTCCATTTATATCTATTAATGTAAAATTCTCAATATTCTTTAGGTAATAAATTTTTCGACCAACTTCTACTTCTGCATCTAAGTCATCGAATAACATTATTAATGCCAATTCAGGAGAGAGAACTTCGACAATACTATTTAGTCTTAAATGTAATAAATCCTTGTATTCTGTAAATCTGGAGATAGACATAGAAATAATACTTAACATAAAGACAGCGCATAAAATTAAAAGAAGCTGCTCTTTTATATGAAGTCTCTTTCCTATCATTTTACAGCTCTACTAAGCCAACCTCGAGAGTGGACCATTCAGGCCATGAACCATCGTAGTGCCTAACTTTAGAATACCCAAGTTTACGCAAAAGAAAATACAAGAGCGATGACTGTTTACCCTTATTGCAATAAGTGATTATTTGCTTCTTTGTTACGACAGACTTAAATTTTTTTTCTATCTTATCATTTGAAATAAGTTCATTATTTTTAAAGTAGCTTTTTGCAGGAAAACTGAGCGCAGTGGGAATATGCCCTTTCAATGCTGTGATTGATTTACTCCCATCGTAATGCGAGACATCTCTTCCATCTAGTATGGCAATTTCTTCATTTTTAATTGCAAGCTTAACCATTTTCAAAGTGGCAATTTTATTGGAATTAATAGATATTTTGAAATCTCCTATTCTATTTGTTCCATAACCTGATTCAATTGGATGCTTTTTCTCTCTCCAACTTTTTAATCCATCAACATAGATACCTACTTTTTCATGTCCTAAAAACTCGAGAATCCAAAAGAGACGTGATGAGTTCAATAGATCTCCGTTGTCATATAATATAACCTCCAGACTATTACTAACTCCGACTCCTTGTAGCATTTCTTCCAACTGCATGGACTTTTTTATTAGGTACTTTGGATTATCATCACGAAAAGTATCGTTAGTAGGTAAATTAATTGCGCCTTTTATATGGGCTGCTTTAAAATCTTCTAAGCTTCGAGTGTCTATAATAATTAATTCTTTATTGTTTATATTTTTAAGCAACCAAGAAGTATCCACAGTTATATCTCGAGCAAATATCGAGTTAATACTTAATATCAATAATAAGCCGCAATAAGCTATTCTTCTTTTCAATTTCTCAGTCTTCATAAGTAATCTCTTCCTATTTTTTCTTGGGCTGTTTCATTATTTTACTTCTTATTATATTATAAGCATTAAAAAAATATAATACATGGACTATTCGGCAAATCGCTATCTTTTCCTTATTATTTCCTTGGGTATTTTAATTATTACTTTGAGATACTTGAATGCCAACAAATCCGTTGAAAAATGACATCTAAACAAAGAACAAAGTCCCTGAACCAGTTTGGGGCTGCCCATTTGTAGTTGTTTAACGTATTACTAGAAAAGGGACCTTTAAAAGTTGCCGGCGAAGGCAAGAGAGAGGGTGTCTTCGTCTTTGGCGGTGCCAAGAGCTTTTCTTTTTTCGTAGACGAGTGCGGTATTTAGTTTTTTTGCAATTGAGTAAGTTGGTCCGAGTGTCACCACATATTTTGAACCTAAATTGGTTTTGTATTCATTATTACCACCTAAAACTCTTGTAAAAAACCCTATTTTATTTGATAGCTTAGTTTTTATTTTTAAACCATAGCCACTTTCTCCATCAAGACCTTTAATCTTACGATTGGTAGCTGTTATTAATACTTTTAGGCATTCTGAGTCGAGATAAAGCCCAAGGCTTGCAACATTTTGACGAACGGTTGTAGAGAATTCATCATTAAAAATTAATCCAACTTTTTCTGTCAACATATAATTGACAGTCAGAGCGTTACCAAATCCATTGGATGTGTTTTTACTGTGAGTTGCTGCACTATTATGAATTTGATAACCCACCTTTATTTTTTTTCCAGAGTACTGATAACTTACTCCTGCTTGATGAGAAGCTAAAAATCCTTCTTCTTCAACATTCATTTTGGCAATCCATCTGGTACCAAATCTTTTATATAACTCACCTAAAAAGTGATTTGGTTGCAGTCCGAATCTAACAGTGTCATTTTTAGAAAGTATTGACGTCCCTTGGATATAGGCCCTAAATAAGCCAGCCGTACTTCCTCCATTTTGTGAGTCTATTGAATTTAATTTTGGAGTTGTTGTTTTATAGTCTGCTATCAAATTACCAGACCAATTTTCTTTAAATTTACTATTTACTATGAAAAAACCCCGGTATATATCAAATCCGCTTTTGGGTGTTAGATTTGAGTCTAGGCGTTGGGTAAATTTCGCCCAAATATTGCCATGAATATCAACATCGAGAGTATCAGATGAAAAAGCACGCATAAGAGGTAAGAGGAATATTAATATTATAAGTTTAAAACGTTTCATTTCTTTCCATTTATTAAAGGTTATTTTATATTAATGATAAAGTATTTCAGATAATATCTCAATAGTAATAATGACTTATACCACTTCATGTGATTTCTATAAGTTATTAATTTATACAAGCTTACTGTTTGTATTTAAGCTCTATCAATTTTATATAAATTAGTTCTTAGATATACACATTTAAGTTTTTTAGCATGGCCACTCTTCCTGTTCTCTCCAAAGGAGTATGAGCATAGTATTTACGATATTTAGTATTACTAAACTCTAACAAACGGGAATAAATATGGTTTACATCATCAGTAAGAAACTCTCTTATTAGTAATTTGGATGTGTCAGTTTCATCCAACCGAGGCAAAGTTTTTGCAAGTTTTTTTATGTTCCATGGACAGACATCTTGGCAAATATCACATCCAAATATCTCTCCAGAAGATCTATTTGGATGTCCTTCTAACAAGGGGGCATTTTTAAATAACTCTATTGTCCAAGTACTAATACATTTTTCTACAATCATTGTTCTAGTTGATTCCTCGAGTGCATCTGTTGGGCAAGCTGTAATGCATTCTCTGCAAGTTCCACAATGATCAAGTTCTAATTCTTTTTTAGATATATCTAGAACTCTATCTAATAGTAGGGCCGCGATCATCACAAAGCTTCCCTCTTTTTTATTTATTAACATTGAGTTTTTACCAAACCAACCCAACCCCGACCGATGAGCCAGATCACGTTCAAGTATGGGATGAACATCTAAACTTAATTTCACATTAATTTTGGGTTGAGATACTCTGAGCATATTTACAATTTTATCGAGTCGTTTTCTTATTTCAATATGATAATCCCCACCTCCAAATCCAAACACATAGCTTGAAATTTTAAGGCCATTTGATTTTTCACTTTTATAAAATTCATCGAGGTATTTTTTTTCCTCTGAGTAATCAAAGAGAAAGATTAAAGCTGATTTAAACTCAGGATAGAAATACTTTATATCTTTTCTAATTTCTTTCCTATGATCTGCTAAATAATTTAACGGCCGGTGTTTCTTCTCATCTACCCATTTTGAGAATTTATCAAATGATAAAGCTAAGTTTTCTTCTGTGTAGCCATAGTCAACAATCTTTAAATCATTTAATAATTCTTCTTTAAAGATCATAGATTAAGAGTATCTTGGGATAATTTCAATTGCGCCAGTTGGACACTTCTCAACACATTCCAGATCCATTGTACAAGACAAGAGGTTCTCCTTATGGAGTGTGGTCAGGTGATTATGTTTCTGATCTGTCCCCCATATATCGTGAGGACAGACGCTAGTACAGTTTTGGCAACTAGCACAGATATTGGTGTCGAGGTTAATTTGTTTTTTCTCGTCCGAAATTGAAACCATTTGATCACCAGAGCCAGGTTTAATATTCATGTCATTTAAAATTTCAATTTTAACAGAATTAGAAGATCCTCTAGAGAAAAATTTTCCATCTCCTCTCGTTATGACTATCTTATCTCCATTATTGAAATTCCTTTCTTTTTTAACTTTATTTATAACGTCAACTTGAAAATCAAAATTATCTTCATCAAATTCATGAATATAATATGGAGAAACTCCCCAGTACATGCATAGCCTTCTGGCAGTGTGAAGCGAGTTGGTAATTCCAAGAACTGGTGTCTGAGGTCTAAAAGCTGATATTTTTTTACATGAATTTCCAGATTCTGTTACAGATAATATTCTTTTAGCTCGTACTTTTTCGGCCATCATTGACGCCGCTACCATAACAGAAGAGTTAACATTACTTAGATCCATATTTCTTAAAAATGGTCTCTCAGTTGGTGTTTTCTCAGCTTCAATAATAATTTGATCCATCATCTGAATTGATACAATAGGATATTTTCCAGCTGCAGTCTCGCCAGAAAGCATGACAATATCTGTTCCATCCCAGATAGCATTCGCCACATCAGAAGCCTCGGCCCTAGTTGGCGTCGGGTTTTCCGTCATTGACTCAAGCATTTGAGTTGCTGTGATGACGGGAATATGGTTCTCACGGCATTTTCTAATAATATGTTTCTGAATACTAGGAACCAAATGATTTCCCACCTCAACACCCATGTCACCACGTGCAACCATAATAAGGTCAGCTACAGTTAAAATTTCATCTAGATTATTAACAGCTTGAGGTTTTTCTATTTTTGCCACAATGGGAAGGTTTGATTTCAAAGTATGAAGCAATTTCTTTACATCTGAGATATCTTTTTTTGTTCTTACAAACGATAATGCCACATAATCCACATCTTGAGAGAGAGCATAAATTAAATCTTTTTTATCTTTTTCAGTAAACGCTGGAGCTGAAACATCACAATCGGGTAGATTAATGCCCTTATTAGATTTAAGAATTCCTCCTGTTAATATTTCAATTTTATAAACATCTCCATCTTGTGTTAATGCTTTTGCCGCTAACAGCCCGTCATCAAATAATATTCTTGCACCATCATGGCAATCATTAACTAAATTTTCATAGATTGTAGGTATAAATTTATCTTTATATTGAGAGTAATTTTTCTCAAATCTCGATTCACCAATGACCCATGTTTCTCCAGCTTTAAGTACAAAATTCTCTTTTAATTTATCAACTCGTATTTTTGGTCCCTGTAAGTCGGCCATTATAGCTACTTCATATCCCGTAGAAGACGAAGCTGCTCTAATATGTTTTATGACTTTTCCGTGGTTCTCATGAGTTCCATGACTCATATTAATACGGGCCACATTCATTCCTGCTTCAATTAATTTTTCAATTTTTTCTTGAGTATTAGAAGATGGACCAAGAGTCGCTATTATTTTAGCTCTACGCATTTCAGTTCCTTGAAATTAAGATAAGTTTAAAAGTATCAAAAATTAGTCTTATTGGAAATAAATACAGTTAAAATTCGATGAGTCGCTTATCGCGCGATGCTCCGTAATTTTTTATGCTTCGGATATCATCTGTGCTCTTTTATGACTTGCTTTATCAGCTTGATCTTGAAAAGTTTGTCTTAAATTTGCCATTTGAATTTGGAATTGATTCCTTAGAGTTTCTTTTTCAAACTCAGACTGGCTATAAAGTCTTTGAAAATTTGTTCTTGCAACTTCTAATTTTTTGGCCATTGAACGATGATGCTCTTTTCTTTCTGTTGATAGCTGAGTTTCATATCGACGGACAAGCCTAGTAGATCTTTTATCGTTATCTCTTTTTGTTTTAGCAATTTGTCTTTCGAATTCACCTTTTAATTTAGAGAATTCTATTTGCTTATGCTTCTTAATATTTTCGTATTCTTGTTTAAATGTTCTTCTATCAGCAAGTCTTCTATCGTTTGAATTCATTCTTATTTCTTGAATTTTTTCAGCTGATTTACTTTTTATATTTTCTAATTTAGTTTCAAAATGATTAGTTATTGCAAAATTTTTCTTTAAACTTGAATCAAGTTTCTTATTAAGACTATTCTCTTTACGGTTAAATGTTTCCACCAAGCCGTTTTTAATTTCTTCTTTCTCTTGATGAGACTTCTTTCTTGTCTTTTCGATAAAGGCTGAATTTTCTCTTCTATTTTGGTCATGAAGGTTAATTAATAGATCTTCATTCTTTTGCTGCATTTCAATTATATTTTGAGAGTGTTCCATTCTCTGATTATTGAGCATTTGCTTAGATTTTTGAAAGGAATTTACTCCTTGCTGCGATTGTTCTTTTTTTGTAGCTCTTAACTCAGACTGATAGGTATCAATTATCTCTTGCATCTCTTGCTTAGAATTTTTAAGAACATTTTCTCGGTGATGTCTCATTTCTTTAGTTTTAGATTCAATATTTTTGTTATTTTTTAATTTAATTGAAGCTATTTGAGACTCCCCCTTCCTGTTTATTCTATTTTTGTCATCCAGAGTATTACTCTTCACTTTCTCTAGTTTGCTCCTCATATGTTTTAATCTATTCTCATACCCATCAACTATTAATTTTTCATTTTTCAGTTGGTCATCAAAACGAGTTTTATCAGCTAGTTTTGACTTCGTTTCATTTCTCAGCTCTTGCATTTCTCTTGCTTGATCTTTATCTTTGTTAATGATCAACGACTTGGTTTTTCGACGATTTAACTCATCAATAGCATTAAAATTGTCAGTTAAATTATCAGTTAAATTTTGGAAGTCAGCTTTCATGCTGTTGGCGTCTAACGTTTTTTTATTATTCATTTGCGTCATTTGATTGGAATGATTTTCTTTTAGCATCTCTAAATTTTTCTCATTAATCAATTTAATATTATTCACTTCCTCAATTTTAAGCGCTCTTTTATTTGCTGCATCCTCTCGACCATCTTTTATAATTTTTTGATTAATGGTCTCATTGCGCTTTTGCGTTGAAAACTTTTCACGTTCAGATTCATCCTGCATCTGAGAAAGGTTCTTAGCAGAGTTAAGATTAATTGTACGAATTGTGTCATTTTTTTCTGTTTCGACAGCACTCGCTTTGTCTTCAAATATCTTTTGAGAGTTTGCGATATCCTGATCAAAGCTTAAACTTCTTTGCTTAAGTGTATTATCGAATGATCTCTTTATATTTGATAATTTTTTATCGTATTTTCTCTTTGTATCTTGTCTATCAATATTAAAATCATGAATTTGTTCTTCACCCTTCTCAATATAGTTTTTTGTTGCTTGCTGGATTTTATTTTTGACAATCCTATCTTGGTCATTCGTTAATTTATTGAAAGTATCTTTCATTTCTTGACGTTCTTTCATATAAACATCTTGCTGATGATTTTTATCATTTTCATGAACTTTTTCTAGATTATTTTCATTTTCTTTGAATGTCGTTCTCAATTTTTCTGTTTTCTCGGCGTAATCCGATCGAACATTTGCTAATTTAGAACTGTAATCTGTTGCATTCATATAATCTTTATTCCCAGCAAAGTAAGACTTCGAGTCTATTGGCACTATGGGCCTTACTAAAGATTATACACAACAGGTTATCATTAATGACCATGGCAAAATCTGCCATGGCATGCTTTAGAGGGCATTCGAGAGGGTTTTCGCCTACTTAGTGAGTTCTTCATCAATGATTGTTGAGAAAGTTTCTAATGGATGTGCTCCATTAATGATTTTTCCATTTACGAAAAAGGTAGGCGTGGATTTTACTCCAATCTTTTTTCCTTCTTCCATCTCTGCTTCTACTTTAGCTGTGAATTTACCTGAGTTTTGGCATTTTTCAAATTCTGCTTTTTTTAAACCTAATTTTACAGCTGCGTCTAGGAGAGAAGATTTATCTAATTTGGATTGGTTACCAAACATAGCGTCATGCAAAAGCCAGAACTTTTCATTTCCACCCAAGCTTTTAGCACAGAGAGCTGCCTCTGCCGCTCCTTTTGCATGGGAATGGAATGGAAGTGGAAACTGTTTAAATGCAATTTTAATTTTATTTCCGTATTTCTTTTTTAAGTCTTTTATTATTTTTTCACCTTTCTGGCAAAAGGGGCATTGAAAATCACTAAATTCGACAATAGTTACCTTTGCGTCTGCACCCCCCATAAAAGGAGCATCTCCTACTTTTACATCAAATACTGGTCGTGTTGGTTTAGTAATATAAACTTCAACAGAAGATTTCCTTGTCTGCTCTGCAATCCATTTTTCAATATATTTCTTTTTTAATTCTAAAACTAAGAACGCTTTAATTCGTTGTTTCATTTGATCATTGAGATGTTCTTTTGGAATTTTTCTTTCGGTTATAAATTCGGCAACATCTTTATCAGTTGGCTGAGCACCCTTAATAATAAACTTTTGTAGAAATTCGTCATTAGATAATCCTTTTTTACCGGGATGAGTTTCCATTAATTTTTCTAGAATGAAGGCATTCAATTTGTTCATCTTTATTTCATGGACTTTCATTTCAGCTTCATAAATATCGTTTTCTATACCTTTATTTAGCTCCGTATGGGTATAAGTCTTTCCTGCAAGCTTTAATGCTACACTTGTATCGGGAGCCTTTTTAAAAATAAAACTTGGAGTTGATTTGACTTCCTTACTGCAAGAAACAGTAATCATCGCCAGGGCAACTGAAAATAAAGATAAAATCATTAATTTAGTTTTCATACTAATTTACTCCTTAAATTGATAATTCCAGTAATAATAACAAAAGAATACTAAGAATGCGATAATTCTTCCATAAACTCACGATATAATAGTGAATCCCTTACTAAATCTTGATGATTACCCGAGGAAATGAGGCGGCCACTCTCAAGAACATGGATACAGTCAGCAGCAATAATCGTTTCCAGTCTATGTGCGACAATCATAGTGATCGAATTTTTCTGGACTAGGAGCACAACTTTTCTAAGTGCTTTTTCTAGGGAGCTGTCGAGTCCTGAAGAAATTTCATCAAATAATACTAATGGTTTTTGCTGATAACAAGCCCGTACACCTGCAATTAACTGTTTCTGACCGATAGAGAGCTCACTTGGATATATAATATCTCTTGGAGATATTTTCCAATTCCTAAGATACTCCATCTCTAAGATCATAAATTCCCAAAATATTTTAAATTTCTCAGCCTCCTGCTCACTCAAGGTAATATTAAATTCTAATGATTCTGTGAAGACGTGAGAGTCTTGGCTAACCAGTCCAACTTGTTCACGATAATGTATAATATCTTGTAAATCTTTCCCCGGATAAGACATGAGCTTTCCAGATTGACTAGTTAATGTAAGTTCAGCTTTTTCAGGAATAATATTTCCTGCAATAACACCAAACAAAGTAGATTTTCCTGAGCCCGATAGACCAACGAGACCAATTAATTCACCTCTTCTAGCAGAGAACGAAATCTCTTTTAATTCAAAGAGTTTTTGATTTTCTTTTTGCCCATAGCTAAAATACTTAATATCTATATATAGTTCATTGATTATCTCTTTCTTGGCATCATGATCATCTTTTATAAGAGCAAAATCACCTTTGTCCAAATGTTCTAGAAATTCTGTGATTCTTGTAAATCCAGTAAACGCTCTTTGAACATTGGCAATTTTACTCGCAATATCTTTTATCGGTCCAATCGATCTTTGGATTAAATCCATAACTGTAATAATTATTGCTGTTTCTGCTATATGTGAATAGGGAAAGATGAAGACAATAGCTGCAAGTAGTATAGGATACATTGATTCGGCCATTGAATAATAAGAGGCATCCCAAAAATTAGAGATTAATTGAATTTTTAGAAAATGATCGAATTGGGTTTCACATTTTCTACTTGCGTAGTCTCTATGATTGGTAAAAAAAGTCTCATTGACTCCACCAACAACGTTTGCCACGGCCTTGGATACATTCCCTCGTGCTGTTCTTACTTTTAAAAAAATTGTTCTCATATATCGGCTAGTCCAAATAAAAAATATTGCGGCAAGAATCTCTAAAATCATCAAAAAAGAACCTGCAATCAAATTTAATGTCACAAAACTAATAAGGCATGAAACAACAAAGAACAAATCAATTAATATGCCGAAAGTACCTGAGGTTAATAGTTCTCTTATCGCTTCTGTATCATTAAAAAGTCTGGCGATAACTTCTCCAAGAGGAAATTCATCGTTAGAGTTCTCACGAGACTTTTGAACATCATAGCGAAGTATCCATTTTGAATAGCAGTGCTTACGTACATTTTGTACTAAGTCTCTAATAAAATAATTAATTGAAAGTTGGTAGACGATTCTATTTATATAGATAGCTATAAAAAGCATTAAAAGATTAATTAGCGATTGATTATAATTAGATTTATTGGCGTAATTATCTCCCAAGTCCTTCATAAGATTAGGGACAATTGCACCAAGAATTGAGGCCATAATTAAACAAGCCACAAGAGTCATTATAAGAAATTTAAATCCTTTGGTTTTAAAAAAATCAAACCATTTGATCTTGGAAATGCTCATATGTTTTTGTACCATTTGTTAATATAAGTTTTCTTTCCCCTTGCTCTATTATCCCATCATACTTTTTTAAAAATATCACATGGTCACAGAATCTTACCGTCGTTAGTCGGTGAGAACAAAGTAAGATTGTTTTTTGTTTAAAAATATTTTTGTCAATTAGTTCTTGTATTATTCTTTTCTCTAAAATGATATCGACAGAAGAGAATGGATCATCCCAAATAAGAATATCTGCACCGGAGAGGATGGATTTCACAAGAGCTATCCTTTTAGCTTGCCCACCAGAAACTCTTTTACCATTTTCACCAACTTCAAGATCTAATAAATGCTCCGAACTTGTTGAGAGCACGTCAAGTCCAAAGATAGATAATAGTTCTGAAGCATATATTTTATCTTCTGCTGAAACCTCTTTACCAAGAAAAATATTCTTCGAGATTGTGTCATTGTAGAGATACGGATCTTGAGCAACATAGGAGATATTTTTATTATGCATTTTTAAAATTTCAGCAGCTTGTGTAAGCACATAGGATTTTCCACTTGCTGTAGATCCAATTAAAACAGAGGAGCTTTTTTCTATAATATTTAATTTTATTTGATCATTCCAGAAATTAATATTTAAATTGAGATTAGAGTCTCCAATTTCCCCATTTAAGGTAAGTAAAAGAGATTCATTTTCAGACTTTTTTTCTAATTTACCTACAAGATCTCTTATTCTTTTCCAAGATGCACTGGATCTCGCAAATACGACACCGATCCAAGATACATACATCAGAGGTTCCATAAAAAGGAAGATAAAACCAAAGAAATAAATGAGAGAGGAGGCCCCTAAGTCATTACTTCTAATAATGTATGCCCCATAGATAATTGAAATGCCAAATCCTAAATGATTCATGGGCATTGAAACAGCTATTTTTTTACCGGCTAAATAAAAGGTATACAATTCCTCATAAGATCTTTTGGAAAATTGATCAATAAACGCTCCCTCTGAATTAAAATTTTTAATGGTTTTTTTTCCCTTGTAAGTTTCCATTAAGAAATTTTGAACTTCTCCACCAGCATCTTGCGTTCTTTTGTACAGTCCTCTCGATTGACCTACTATAAATGTAAATAAAAGAAATGCTCCAAGCATAGGGGTGAGAGCAATTAATAGTTCTGAATGGAAATTATAGAGTTTGGGAATGAAGACAGATAATGCAATTATGACATTTCCGACTTGCAATAGGGCAAAACCGACGAGAGCTCTTAATTGTTCCATGTCATTTTGTAAAGTCTGAAAAAGTTGACCTGACGATGTGTCGTTGTACCTCGAGGGAGAAACCCCCTCTAACCTTTCAATTAGTTCTACACGAAGATTTTTTTGCATGATTCGCGCGGGATAAAAGAAGAGAAGCCTAGATGATGTTCTAAAAAATATGATCCCTATTGCTAAATAAAAAAAGATACTGAAATTTTCTTGAAAGTCATTTTTAAGCATATTGTCGGCAAGATCTTTCGCCAGGAGAGGCAATCGAGAACCAATCTCATGTGTTCCGTACAAACAAAAGAAAGCTCCTAAGTAATAAAACTTATAATCAATAAATTGTTTAAGTAGGAGTGAAAACAAACTCCGATTGAGACTTCTTTGCATGGATAACAAACATACTAAATATATATAAGTACGGCAATTTTCGCAGACGGTCAGCATTGACAAGATGAAGACTTGTTTCTATATTATTTTTAAGTTTCAAAATCGTGGGTCTATAGCTCAGTTGGTTAGAGCGCTACCTTGACATGGTAGAGGTCACCAGTTCGAATCCGGTTAGACCCACCATTTCTTTTTATAAAATACATATCAGACAGATCTCATAAGAAATTTAATAACTTGATTGTGACTATTTTTGCAGGGTGAAAGTCTAACACTTTTTAGAGTTAAATCTAAATACTTTACAAATTCAGCCCTATTCTCCACATGAAAATTCAATTCTCCACTTTGTAAAACCTTTGCTTTCATCAACTCAAAGTTTTGAAGAAGCTTCCTGTATTCAAAGTAGCCAATATCAAAGTTCTCAGCATATTTTGGCAGCAAGATATTTTCATAAATACCAAAAACTTCCCGTACATCTATTGCAGGGGGCATATCTTTTATCAATTTAAAAATATCATTAAAATCAGTTATTTTCATTGCTTTTTTGGTCCAGTCATACATTCCAGTCCAGGTTTCAGCACCTTTAATTAAAAAGAGATGGGGGGAGAATTTTTTCCTGAAAGCTAGCTTTAATTCGTCATCTCCATTTTTAATAATATGCTGGGCAATTAAGGATGTTTTTTGATCTCTAGAAGCATCCATTAAACTGACATAACGAATATAAGAATCAACAGAGTTGTGGACCACAGAAAACCTCATCAAAGACTCAAAGCTGATTGAATTTTGAAAAAATCCCAACTTCCCAAGCAAGTTTCTGAACATTGAAGACCTCGACCCTACAACTAACTCAGTTCCTTCATCAGTCAATCTAATTGGGAATAGGAAATGTTCAGGTGATTCTAACCTTAGAACGTCTCTCATCTTCTTAAGGTGGTCCATATATTCGATATAGCGAGATTTGCTT
Organism: Bacteriovoracaceae bacterium; assembly: GCA_018675575.1. Lineage (GTDB taxonomy): Bacteria > Bdellovibrionota > Bacteriovoracia > Bacteriovoracales > Bacteriovoracaceae > M0603. Next base: position 14,327 of record JABGXW010000046.1, read on the forward strand.
CCTAATGTTGAAATAAGCTTCTTTTTCATTTTTAACTTTTCAAGCATATTAGGAATCTGCATATAAGTCATTGTCCACGGAACGAAAGGGGAAAGAGGAGCAATCACACCTAGCCCGATATTAACTAAAATAATTGGGACAAGATATTCACAGGCCACTCCCATCATTATAGCAACGGTGATACCAAATGATTTTTTCCGAAAAAAAATTTTTGATGTTTTTAAAGTATTAATTAAAATGTCATAAAATGAAGTTACTTTAAGATATTTGATAAGATTTTTAAAAATTTGATTTTGTGCAGAAGGAATATCGATTGCTTCGACATATAGTTCTCTAAACTTTCCAATTTTATTATTAAAAATATTTTCAAAAGTTTGTCTATCAATTTCATTCAGTCTTGTTTTCGGATATTCTAATTCAATTTCCTTTGAGATTTGCAAAATGACATTGGCATAATCAGAAGCAAACTTATTTTCTTTGACCAGGTCTGATTGACCCAAGCATAAGCTTCCATAACAAAGTGTTAAAATTAATAATAAAATTTCACACATAATTTTCATCAATTACTTTTCGGTTTATTTAATCAATACGTTAATTATCCGAATCAATCCCTCCTGTACTATATTTCTCTTTAAAAGGCCCGATAAGTGATTTGTATGTGTAGTATAAATAAACTTTCTTTTCCAACAATTTTGGCCATCAGCTTTCTAATACAATCTTGTGATACTCTGCAAATTCATAGAACACCATCAGCTGCCGCTCCAAGTAAGTGTACAGAACTAATTAGAAGAATTATTCTGCCATCGGAGCAATCATCTAATTCCATCACTCCCCATATGACACAATTAATACAAGCAAATATCTCTTCAAAGAAAGATCTAAAAGAGTTATTAGACGATCCAATCTATAAAAACTTTATTTTTAAACATGAAAAACCACATACCTTAGATCAATCAGCTTTAATTGTTGATCTTATCAGAAAACAAAATCCAGAGTGGTCCCCATCTGTTGTCACAAGGAGATATAAATTATTATTCAATACTTGTGGAATATAATTAGAAAGAAAGTCCTATACCAAACTCTATAGATGTAACGGCATCTGTCGCTGCAATCCTCATAGCATGAACATAAATTCTATCGATGGCCTTTAGAATATATTTGTCAAATTTATATCCAATAGTTCCTGAAGTCGTAGAATAAGATTCTCCTACAGTCCCCCCCCATGACTGAGAACCAAGTCCAGCTTCAACGATGAAATTACCAAAATATTTGTAGAGCATCAATTTCATATCCGTAATCAACAAAGTTTCAGCTGTCTCAGTCTCTGTCTCTGGCAATGAGTATTGATGAACACCATAATGACCTCTTAAACCAAAAGAACTTCCAGCTCCAAATTTAATTCTTGGAGTGTAAGCAACTTCTATAGTAGATACTGATTGATTAGCACCAGAGATATTGACAAAACTTGTTGAAAAAGAAAGCAATTGAAAAATAGAACCATTATTAGAATCATCTGAATCATTCATGGCCATTGATTTATTCTCTCGAGTCTCATCCCTTAGATCATTGTCCGATTCAGTACTGTCTTCTGATACCTCCAAAGACTCTTGAAATTCATCATCTCCCATATCATCTAGCTCATCCATTTCGTCTTTCTTCCGAGATTCAGCCACCCTTTTGCTCTTTTTAAATCCTTTTTTCGCGATTCTTTTAGCAACCTCTTGCTTTTTTTCTTCTCGCAATTCTGCTATAGCATCAGCTTCATTCATTTTTTCACGTAGTTGTTTGACAGTTGCTTTCTTTTGTTTGTTTTGAGCATCTATTTCTTCAGCAGTGTTACCATATACCATTCCTCTGATCGGACCGGTTCCTAGATATTGAACATCAGAAAAAGTATTGGGGCTTAGTTCTCTTTGCCTAGCGTCCTTTCTTTTATTTCTTTTTGGTTTCCTACTAACCCAAATCTTATGTTTTTTAGGACTGATCATACCCGTTTTTTTCATTGCATTTCTAATTCGAATTGACTCTGTTCTTATATTAAATTTTCGATTTACTCTTTTACACCTATATTTCTTTTTACATTTTGGATTACCATCATTATTACATTTCCATTTTGATTTTCCGTAAGAAATAAAAGCACCTTTACAATACCGACCTTTTTTTAAGGTTCGATAGTCAGCTTTTAATTGCAAATATTGGAGATCTCCTCGATCGCCTTTTATGGAGACTTCAAATCTATTTTTTACAAAAGGAGAGGAATGCACTTCGGCAAGCCAGATGACACTGGCCAAAATGATAATTAAATAAAGAGTATCTCGTTTAAACATTAAGAATTTCCTCAAGTATAATAGTAACAAGAACTTAGGATGGATTTTTCAACAGGAAAATTCATCCCACAATGCAACATAAATGATTGAGTTTTTTACTCTATGATAATCATTTGTTATAGTCCTCTAGAATTTGACACAAAATATCGTTAATTGAGTGAGACTCCAATGTACAAACACTTACAAACAAGCCCAGAGGCCATATTGGCCATAGAAAATTTCAACTTACCATCAAGCTTTGATTTTGGAAAAGTAATTTGTCCAGTCATGATTGTTTGTGATTTTAAAAATGGTGAATGGGGAGCATTAAACATGATCCCTTATCAGACAATTTCTCTTGATCCGACTTGTAAAGTTTTTCATTATGGCCAAGAGATTTTTGAAGGAATGAAAGCCTATGGAGTGGAAGATAAAGGTCCATTCTTATTTCGTCCAGAAGAAAATTGGAGTCGCTTTAATCTATCTGCAGAAAGGATGGGAATGGCAGAGATTCCAAAAGATATATTTATCGAAGCTGTATCAGGGATGGCAGACTATAACAGAGATTTTATTCCAAATAATATTGGTGAATCTCTTTATCTTAGGCCTTTTATGATTGCAACTGATAATCACCTAGGCATAAGGCCATCTATTACTTTCAAATTTATGGTATTGGCCTCACCATCTGCAGAATACATCACTTCTGATTACGTTAAAGTCCATATCCAAAGAGAGTATGCTAGAGCATGTCCAGGTGGAACCGGTAGAGCAAAAACAGGTGGAAATTATGCGGGTTCATTGAAAGCATCTATGGAAGCTAACAAACTTGGATTTCATCAAACTCTTTGGTTAGATGCTCTTCACAAAGAATCCATTGAAGAATTATCTGGTATGAACTTTTTTGCTGTAATTGACGGAGTCGTTCATACACCAAAACTCACTGAAACTATCTTGGATGGTATAACAAGAAGATGTCTTATTAAAATTGCACAAAATTTAGGTTATGAGATCAAAGAATCTCATATGAAGATTTCAGAATTATTAAAACAGATTGAAGATAAGTCTTGTACTGAATGTTTTATGTGCGGGACAGCTTCAATCATTGTTCCCATTGCAGAGCTTTGTGAAACCGACGGAACTTCCTATTCTCTCACTTATTCTAAAGGGCAAGTAGCAAAGCAATTAAGAGAGACATTACTAGGAATTCAGGAAGGACGATTAGAAGATACAGAAGCGTGGGTCACCACGCTTTTGTAATAATTCATTTTAATCAATGGGCCCCGCCACCAAGACTTGGCAAAAAGACAAATGCTAGAATGCAAATAAATGTAGGAAATAGAGCTGATTTTAAAAGACCTAGTGGTGAAATACCTTCGTCCCCAAATGAACCTTTTAAAATTCCAAAGCCCGCAGGGTTTGGAGCGTTAGCAATCACAGTCAAACCACCTCCAGTAACAGCACCAGCAACTAAATAATATTTAGCTGAATCGGATAATTCTACTAATGAACCGAGATAGGTTAAGGCAGCATTATCAGTAATACCTGTTAATGCTGTCGCACCAAAAAAAAGAGTCAGATCACTAAGTTTTGTTAACACTTCTTTTAACCACCAGGCTTGCATTGTGCCTAGGGTAACCAAGCCTCCTAGAAAAAATCCTACAAGTAAGGATTCCTTAAGTTTAATTTTATCTTGATATTCCTGAGTCACTGTTGTGAAACCTAAAAAAAATAAAAAGAGTGCTAAAAAGAAAACCATATGATGGGCGGTATAAACAACCATGGCCATAAATAATAAGTGAATTCCAGTCATCCACCATGTCGGAACCATATAATTATCATGCAGTTGTTTATCTATTAACTTTCCAGTTAATTCTTTTTTAAACATCGTAGCGATTGATAAAGTAGAAATAATAATGGCAATAACTGCTTTATAACCAAAATTATTAATCATAAATTCCATTCCCCAATGCCATTTCCCTGCTACCATTAATACAGGAGGAGCTGCAAAGTGAGTCAATGTCCCTCCAACTGAAATATTTACAAATAATAATCCAATGGTGGCATATTTAAATTTCTTAGACATATCAGAGGAGTAAAAGTAATCTAATAGAATAAGAGCTGTCACTGTCATAGCTGCAGGTTCAGTGATAAAAGATCCTAGGATAGGACCAAATATTAGAGCTGAGATATAGAAGTTCATCCTAGGTCCAAAAGGCATTAGCTTTGCAAAAAAACCAATTATTCTTTCTGCTAATAAAATAATTGGTCGAGTTCCTGCGATACACATAATGACAAAGACAAATGCAGGTTCTGTAAAGTTTTGACTCTGAAGATAATGAACAGCTCCTCCTATTAAATTATGATGGTCATCATAAACTGTAAATCCTTTTACGCATGAATAGAATCCCAAAAATACTGCTGCCCACATTCCGAAAACGGCTTCAACTTCACCCAGGAAATGAAAAAAGTTTTCACCAATTGAACCCTGTGGATATTTATGGCCTAAATTTTCAAATTTCTTCACGATAAATGTGTGAATAACTGCTACTGCAAATAAAACTGTTCCGGCCAGTTCAACTGTCGTCGGATTCATAATCACCTCTAGATACTAATATTTTATTAATACTCTAAGTTTACAGGGATAATTCTCTGACACAACCAAAAAAGCCCCTAATATAAAGGGGTTTTTTTTACGTATAATATTACATAATTTAAAATAGGTATTTTTTAAATAATCAACCATCTAATCCAATTGAGTTAACTGGGCAAGCTTCTAATTGCTCATTACATAGTTCAATTTCATCATCACTGATTGGTTGTTTCTTTACATAGGCATTCCCATCTTCATCTTCTTCAAAGAAATCAGGAGCTCCGGTGTAACAAACGTTACAAGCAATACACCCTTCTCCATCGTCATCATCTGGATCAGTACAGTACCAAGCACCTTCGATATTTTTGCTGTGCTTCATTTCTTTATTCGACATGCAATACTCCTATTCAATAAATAATTCATGTTTTTAAGTCTATTTTTATTAGAGTTTAAACTATTGTTGTAAGAACTGACAATATGTTCTCCCATGAAATAATTCTTTATTGAGTTTTCCACTTTAAATCATTTTTGATAAATTAGATAAATTAGATAAATTGTTATGAGAACGTCCATCCAGGACGATAATGGAGAATAATATGGAACGACGTGCCATAGAACAAGCTAAAAACTGGGTCTCAAATACCTATTTTGATGAAGCTGATAGACTAGAAATTAAAAAACTTTTAGAGTCTAACAACACCGAAGAGTTAGTGGAACTATTCTATAAAGATTTAGAGTTTGGAACAGGCGGAATTAGATCTATCCTAGGCCTTGGAACAAATAGAATAAATAAATACAACATAAGAAAAGCCAGCCAGGCTCTTGCCAGCACCGTTCTAGATGCAAACCAATCAAAGTCTATAGCAATCTCCTACGATTCTAGAAAATTTTCATATGAGTTTGCAAAGGAAGCAGCATCAGTTTTTGCTGGAAATGGTTTAGAAGTCTATATTTATAAAAGACTAAATCCTGTAGCATTACTTTCATTTTCTTTGCGACATCATAAATGCCAAGCAGGAATAATGGTTACAGCTAGCCATAATCCTCCTGAATATAATGGATATAAAGTATTTTGGAATGATGGTGCTCAAGTAACACCACCAAATGATCAAAAAATCATTTCAACTTATAATGAATTACAAGACTTTAACACAATTCGATATAAAGATTTTGATCAAGGTGTTTCAGAGAATTTAATCCATTGGGTTGGTAAAGATGTTGAGGATCTTTACCATCAGGCCATTAAATCAGCTTATATTAATAAAGAACTCTGCGAAACAAGGGGATCTGAATTAAAAATCATTTATACACCAATCCATGGAACAGGATATGTCCCATGCACTAGGGCCTTAGATGATATTGGCCTAAAGAATTATCAAGTTGTTGAAGAGCAAAAGCTTCCCGACTCAAACTTCCCAACCGTAACGAGTCCTAATCCAGAAAATCCAGAAGCGCTCAAGATGGCGGTCGACCTCATGCTTGAATCTAATGCCGATATTGTCATGGGTTCTGACCCCGATACAGATAGATTAGGCGTGGCCGTTAACTGCAACGGAGAAGTGAAGTATCCAAATGGAAACCAAATTGGCATCTTGATGCTTCATTACATTCTCACAAACCTCACAGAACAAGGACGTCTACCTAAGGATGCCTATTTTGTTAAAACAATCGTAACGACAAACCTTCAAAATAAAATTGCTACAAATTTTGGAGTAAAAGGTGAAACTACTTTGACTGGATTCAAATGGATCTGCGGTCGAATGAATGAAATAGAACAGCAGGAACCGCATAGAAATTTTGTCTTTGCCACAGAGGAATCATTCGGTTATTTAAATCATGAATACATTAGAGATAAAGACGGAATTTCACCATTAACATTAATGGCCGAAATGACTCTATGGTATAAAACTCAGGGCATGGATCTCTACCAAGGTTTAGATAAAATTTATGAACAGTTTGGATTTCATAATGAAACATTACTAAACTTAAATTATTATGGAAAAGAAGGTGCCGATAAAATTGTACGAATTATGGACAAATTTAGACACCTTACCCTTAAAGAAGTTTGTGGGCAAAAGATTATTAAAATAGAAGATTATAATCAAGAAGGAACAGGTCTTCCTAAATCGAATGTTCTTTCTTACGAATTAGAGTCAGGATCTAAGTTTTTCATGAGACCATCAGGAACAGAACCTAAGATAAAGTTTTATATAATGATAAGTGAAAATGAAGGAACGTTAGCTAATAAAAAGTCAAAGGCTGAAAAACTAACTAAAAAATTACTCACATTCATAAAAAAGGAAGCAGACCAAGCATGAAATCAAAAGAATTAGTAATATGTTTAGTTAGCGGTGGCATGGACTCTTTGGTCTGTGCGGCCATAGCTAATCAGTCTCACGAAAATCTCTCCTTCCTTCATTTAAATTATGGACAAAAAACGGAAGAGCGAGAATTAAAATGCTTTCATGAAATTGCTGACCATTATCAAGTCCCTAAAGAAATGAGAAAAGTAGTAGATGTCTCTTTTCTCAAACAGATTGGAGGATCCTCTCTTACAGATGACAAAATACAAGTCAAAGAATATCAAGGAGAATCTGACGAAATTCCCAATAGCTATGTTCCCTTTAGAAATACGCATATTGTATCCATGGCCGTTTCATGGGCTGAAGTTATTGGAGCAAAAAAGATCTATATCGGAGCCGTTTATGAAGATTCTTCCGGCTACCCTGACTGCAGACCATCATACTACAAAGCACTTAATGCTTTGATTAAAGAAGGTACTAAGGATGGAGACATTGAAGTCATCACTCCAGTTATATTATTAAAAAAGGCCGAGATTGTTCAAAAGGCAGTTGACCTTAAAGCTCCCCTTCCTTCTTCTTACTCCTGCTATGCTAGAGGAGATAGAGCTTGTGGCGTTTGCGATTCATGTGCATTAAGATTAAAAGGATTTCAAGAAGCAGGTTTAGAAGACCCTATTGAGTACGATCAGAGACCGAAGTATTAGCATAGTCTGTTCTTTATTTTCTTACTCTCTTTCTTTTATTGCCTGTTTAGTTATTTCAATACAGTTTTTAGTATCTTCAATAAGCTTCATATCACCGGAAGCTAATCTTAATTCCAAAACTGCCACAAAATTTTCTAGTGCAATATCATTACGTTGTTGATCAAATAAAGATTTAGCATAATGCTGATATGCAAACTCTAGATAATGAAGAAGTTTCGGCTCTTCAGTATTTTCTAATTTTGTAATTGCTGTAGTAAATATATTATCAGCTTTATCAAATTCTTTTTTCCATTGATGTGTAACCGCAAGTCTAAGTTTTGCGCCTAATGCCTGTGCTTTTTTTCCAACTGATTTATATTTTTCAATAGCTTCGAGCAATGTATTTTCAGATTCGGAAAGTTCTAATAATATTCTTTCATAAGATCCTATCATAGTTAACAAGCCAGCGCATATAGTATCATCAGTTTCTTCTAATAATTTTTCTCTTAGAAATGTTACACCTTGTAGCATTGATGAGTTATCTTCTGGTCGTTCTCTCAACGTGAGATCGATAGAGTATTCCATATTGAAAGGTATATCTTCTTTTTTCATTGCGTCCCTTTGAAATTATCTTTTTACTTTAAAAAGAAATGTTTTCATTTTTTTATCCTCAAAAATCTTCTCAAACATATCGGAATTATTGGAGAATTTATTAAGTTGTCCATTTGGATATCGTTTTCTTTCTAGCCTACCGATAACAACATAATCGATTAAATTAGTTATACAAATTTTATAAGCTTCTTTTATAGTAGACGAGTTGTAAATGCTATTAATAACCTTCTCTTTTATTATTAAGTTAGCATGAGAAACACCTCTCTGAGTTAAATGTTGCCCACTCCATACAAGAAATCCGGTGAGTCCAGTAAACCATTGTATCCGTCCAGCTTGGTAGTCATATGCTTTCCCAAAAGCTTCAACTATTACAGGATTTCCAGAAATGTTATCATTTATAAACCCGACTAAAGAGTTATCTCCAGGAGCAACACGCTCTAGTTGAGCCTTAACATTTAAGGAGAGCTTTTTATTTTTGTAGCGCCCATAAGATGTGATCCCTATAAGGTTAAAAATCGATATACCTACGAAAATAGATAGAATACCAAATGAAATATTTTTAATGATCTTATTATTTAGAACGTTATTAATTAAGAATAATACAAGAATACTAGATAAAATATAAGTCGCATTATTAATTTTAAAGAGACTATTAATGCGATCAAAAATAATGACATGTTCTGATACAAAATACATTAGAATGAGTGTAAGAAACCAGGGTTTTAATTCTCGTATTCCTTCAAAGTTTTTTTGACAATTCAGAAGTATGAATAGAATTATTAATACAATAGATATTGAATACGAAATGGGTATTTTAAATATTGAGATAGTAAGTATTGACGCTATGATTACTGACAAGGTTTTGTACATAGTCTTTTTATCAAAAGCTTTTTTCAAATCTACATTTATAGTTAGAATTAAAAATAACAAAATTAGTTGCGCACCTTGGTGCTTTAATAAATTCAAAATCGAATTATGATTGCCTCGAAAAATACTTAGTATGCTTCCCGAAGTTGCGCCAGACATACCTTTCAATAGCGGTAAATAAAGAACGAGACATAGCAATGAGGACAGAACAGGGTAAAGGATAATATGTACTTTTTTGTCATGAAAAATATCTTTCCAATAAAGAGAAAAGACTAAAAGCACAGAAAGAGGTGCTAAGAAGAAGACATCCCAAGAGTTTATAACAGCAAGATTAATTCCTACAAAGGTCAGTATAAAGAAGCGATTAAAGCTTTCTCCCTTATGTTGTTGTAAGTCTAAGATTAACCAGATCATTAACAAGAAAAAAGGATATGCTATTACGTGGGGGTGGAAGTCAGCAAACGAAAAAGACCATAGCGGAAATTCAGCAAATAATTTATCTTTAAATATACGAGTATTCTCCCAGAAGAAAATCCAATCGAATTGTTTCTTGATAAAGATATTAAATAATGTCTGAGTACTACTTGAAAAAAGTAAAAACATTGCGGCAAAAAGACTAAAAGAACCTTTATTGTTTACTCTAGCGAATAATGATGTCGAGATTGAAAAAAAGAACGAAGCAACAAGAGACAGACAGACATGATAACCAATGAGAGGGTGCATTTTAAAAATGGTTAAATATTTAGCAAAAATGTAATATCCAAAATAATAATATTTTAAGGTAGCCCCTGAATACCAAGGCTCCCCAATGACTCCATTTTGTCTGTATAGATAATTCATCATCGAGATATCCATAGGTTTCTCTCCCCATAAAAGCTCCGGCTTAAATGAGCAAATCACTAAGAATATAATAAAAATCAAGAGGCTAAATACTTCATAATGCCAGAATTTTTCTATTTGTTTTTTCTTCCAAAGATTGTTGATTAATAAGGCCAAAGCTCCAACATAGAGATGAATACTGAAGTTAAGCTGAAAGAGAAACTGAATTAACCAAACAAGATAACCAAAGAGAAGCATCCCTAATAATTTACAGACTGGGTATAGCTCACTTCTACTTGTCAAAGTCAATTTCAGATATGGATATAGTGCCAAAGAGAAAACGGTCGCTATAAAATACGTTGAAACAAGCTTAAGTGTATCCAATAGATTTAGTTCAAACAATACAAAACAGATGATAAATAATAATAGAACTAATAAGACAAGCGATTTTTTTAACATAAGAAAATCACAGGATGATCTTCATTTCGTCTATATTAGAAATAAACTGATTCAAAGTATTGACTTGATTTAATACGAGATGGCGTTCGATGTCTCTTTGGATATCCAATAAGACATTGGGTCCCTTAAAAATAAAAGATGTATATAATTGCATTACTTTTCCACCATTTTGCCAAAAGTTTATAAGGTCAGAGAACTCGCTAACTCCACCAACACCAATGAGTTCGATGTTAGGAGTTTCTTTTATATACTCTAAAACTTTATTTCTAATCTTTTGAGATTTAGGTCGAAGTAATTTACCAGAAACTCCTCCAGCTCCTAAGCTTTCAACAATAGTAGTGTTTGTGCCAATTAATCCTGTCAAGTTATGTTCTTTAACCACGTCTATAATACCGGGTAAATCAAGTTCAGAAAGATCAGGGGAAATTTTTAAATACAACGGCACTGGTATTTCCTTACGTAAATCCTTTAAGCTAGATAATAGTTCCGACAATCTTTCACTTTGCTGAAAATCTCTGAGACCCGGAGTATTTGGGGAAGATAGGTTTAATACAAGATAATCTGCTATCTTAGCAAACTTTTTATAAAGTATTTGGTAATCAAGAAAAGCTTTTTCTTGAGAAGTTGCTTTATTTTTACCTAAGTTAATTCCTAGAATTTTACAGTTCTTTTTAGCATCTTTAATATTCTCATAGATCTTTTCAGCACCATCATTGTTAAATCCCATTTGGTTTCTGAGAGAGCACTCCTTTGGATATCTAAAGAGCCTAGGCCTAGGATTACCAATCTGGGACTCTGGTGTAATTGTTCCGACTTCAACAGCTCCGAAATAAAGAGAAGAAAAAAAGTCTATTGCTTCAGCATTTTTATCAAGCCCAGCGGCCAAACCAATGGGAAAAGACCAGTCCTGTCCTCCCACTGTTAATTTATAGCGGTCATTTTTCGGAAGTTTCTGTCCCCCAAAGACTTCGCTTAGAACTAAAGGAAAAGATGAAAGCAATTTGATGGAGCTAATATGTGCTGCTTCTGCGTCCATCTTGAACGCAAAGGACTTGAACAAGTTATAAAAGGAAGCCAAGAGCTTCTCCGGGTTAATTATTATAGTTCAATACAATTGTACAAAGTCACCTTCGTGGACAGATCCCCCGGAATGGAGAATTGCAATTGCTCCATCAGGACCAAAGTAATCGATAACCTCGAGTGTACCTTTAACTTCCCCTTTTGAAACGCCAATTAATGCGCCTGTTTCAGGGTCGAATATCTCTTGTCCTTCCGTGATAACTTTTAATATATCACTAACATTTAGTCCACTTCCTCTTCCAGCATTTATATAGATTTTATTTCCAATAATTCTTGCAACCCGCCCTACCCAATCCAGTTTTCTTGAAATTTTTAAAATTCGAGGTATAGATTTTCTAACTGCAACCTTCACAGAGTAACGTAGCAATCCTCTTCGATAAGTTAATTTATCTTCCTGACTAGTCGTAAAAAATCGATAGTTACTATCATCAGCATATCCTCGAATAGTATCGGTATAAATCTCTTTATTAGAGTTCACATCAAAAATTCTTAGTTCAACTTTTGCTTCTGTATAAGATTTCGTTTCTCTTACAATTCCAATTTCGTCAGTTTTTTCTCTTATTCTCGCCTCAATAATTCGTCCAAAGATGACAAAATTGAGCCCCGAAACTTTTGCTTTTCTAGCAAGTTGAATAAGCTTAACTCCTCCTCCTGCATAGATTTCTTTTGAACTTCCAAAAAGTTTCTTTCCCATTGGATCAATAATAAATTGGCCTGTTCGAGACAGCTCTCTTCGAAGTTCTTCAGTTGCTGTAATTCCTAAGTCTTCACCCCCATATGGAGATTCATTGAAAAAGTAAAGTAAGGCAACTTTCTTTTTTATCCCATTAAAGTATTGGCGGGATTTTTTTCTTGGCCTATGTCCAAACGCGGTCCTATTTATGACTCCAGTTGAACACGAGCTAAACAATACTTGAACCAAGACTCCAATAATTAAAATGAATGAAGATTTTCTAACTTGAAGTTTCATTTACATCCACCTTTTCGTTTTCTTGAATAATAAAATGATATGGATTTAAGGGAGAATCTATTTTTAAAATTCTACCAGGCTCTAGCTCTTCGTTATCTAATGTATTCAACGTTCGAATGATGTTTTCATTACTTCCTTGATAACTGAGCTTAAGCATCCCCATTGAATCTGAATAGGAATTAATTTGAGATTCAAATCGATATGCTATTCCCTTACTTGCTAATAATTGTTTAATTTTAAAAAGGTCTTGCATGTTTCTGATATTTTTAATTTGAAGGCCAACATAAGTCACTTCAGAAGAAAGTGCCGATAATGATTTTGGAATTTCTTGAAAGTGAGAGATAGGTATTCGGTAGACTACTGATGCAAGGTTTGAACTTAAATCATGTGTATTTTCTATACTCAGTTTTTTCCTCTCACTATTAAAATCGAAATGTTTAACAATTTTATTTGTTCTAAGATCAATTAACAGAAAATCACCTGTCACGATAAACTCTCGAGTATTCATGATTTTATCATCTTCACTTTTTTTAATTTTACTTTTTACTTTTAACCAAAGAGAGCGATTAAACTCATCTTCATTCGAAGAGACAGGATCTGTACTCTTATTGGCTATTCTTGTTTCAGTCATTCTTCGGAAACCATTTATCTTTTCACTCGTCAGAATATCTGTAATAATAATATTATCCACATATGAGTTCATATTCTGCAAGAACCATTTTTTCCAATGTTCCTTAATCACATTTGTGAAGTCAGATTCAATCTCAACGCCTGCGTCTAGCCAAGTCATAGCTTCTAAATTAAAGTCCGCAGAAACATATAAATTTTTGAAATGGCGAGATTTCCCTTCTTGGGTAAATTTAAAGAAGATTTTTCTCAATGTTTTTCTATTAATCTTTGCGGACAAGCTGACATAACGAGAATTTGACATCTTCGTGGAACGAGAGAATTTCTTGATCGAGTAAGATTGGATAATTCTAGAAAGTTTACCAAATTTGGATTTTGACCTCATTCTTCTTGATCTTAAAGCATCTCGATACAGCTCTCTAGTTTTTTCTGTTGTTTTGGGTTGATCAATTTTATATTTATGACTTAGGCTTTCTTTGATAGGGGTAAAAAAGTCTTCAAATTTTGCATCAAATTGTTGCCAGAAATGATTTGAGTCTAATCCCATATTTTTAAGTTCTTTAGAGAGAACATCCCTAAATGCACTTGATAAAAGTTGATCTTTAATAAATTTAAGGGAATCACCTCCCTTTGCAAAAAAATGTCCTCTACCATCTATATATGTGTTTGCACTTACAGAAAAAGAACAGAATAGCAGAAAGGTAACAATAAAAGTTTTCAAATCTCCTCCATGAAGCTTGTCTCTTATTTTAATTGGTTAGACTGTTGATTCTACCTCATGTTCCTTGCCATCAACAATAAATTTAACAGAATTACATTGAAATACTTCATTGATTTTAGCT
>JABGXW010000047.1 GCA_018675575.1 Bacteriovoracaceae bacterium
AAAAAAAAAAAAAAAAAAAAGCTCTATTATAATAGTTCTGACGTATACAGAGAATTTAACTCTTTTCGAGGGACTTACTGGTTGTTAAGTCTAATCTTAATGGCAGGTAAGGCCTGTCATTAATATGCATCTGGATTTGTATAACATCACAAATAACTCCTCCAATTCCCATCAAAGGTTTCCTGCAAAAGCACAGCCACATATAAAATTCTTTTTTAGTAATTTTTTAGTTACACCTTTTAAAATATCATAACTCGCAGCCTGTTCAACATCTTCGCAATTCAATAAGTGGGTGTGAGCTCTCGTAAATATTTTTCTTTGAACTTTCAATTTATTAAAATGTTTTAATTTAACTCTATGTACTTTCTTTTTATGACAAAATAATAGGAATTGCTTACGATGATGTCTGTTATAACTTTTTTCACAAGCAATAAGATCAATATCTTCTTTGTCATAGTCAGCTTTAGGTAGGCAGAATTTTACGTTCGAATCAGGTCCGTTAACTGAACTATTTCCAGAATCATCAGCAATGACTTCGTTGCTGATTTCAGACTCTATAATATCAATAATTTCATCTCCAGTTAAATCACCTTCAACAATCGGAGTATCAGGGGGATTTATTCCATCAATAATACCAACAGGCCCTCCCGCTCCACCATCATTACAAGAGATTAGTAAAAACAATAGGCCTATTGGAATTAATCTATTTAAACTAAATTTTGATTTGTATAATTTCATCATTTATATCCTAGACTTTGTACCTCTGACCATTTAGATCATTTATAATTTCTATTCGGCTGTTCTAAGTTCAAGACTGAGTAAAATATCTATAGAATACGTAGATCTATATGAAAAATATCCGCCGCAAACGCTCGGCCATATGCAGGGGAATCTATTTTTAAATCATAGATTGTCAATCAGTTAGAAGGGCAAAATAATTTGTCTATGTTACTTTTAAGTTTTGGCGAATTGGTAGAAATAAATTCCTTATAATAAATTGAATCTTTATCTTGGCCAATTAAATTGAAAGTCTTTTGGAGTGGTTACTTTAAGTGTCAATTTAAGTTCTTTGTGTTCTTTCGGTTTCAATTTAATATTCCAATAATGCCAACTTGGTGATTCTTTTATTTTAATTAATCCCATAGACGAACCATCTGTTGAGACTTTTATTGTATCTAATTCAGATTGTGGAATTTGTTCTAATACCTTAATCACTTTTTTTGACGAAGAATAGTTTCTTAATGATGTGATAAACTCTCTTTTATATTCTTTATTTTGATTGATTATGCCTTTTTTTGAATTCTTATTTTTGTGCCAACGTGAAATCTTTATATCGTGATCAATTCCAGTATTTAAATGAAACTCTTTCCCCGAAACGATTGTGTTTAAGTGCGTATTTTGAATGAATTCATTATTGTAGTAGATGCCAACTGGACCAGGTGCCAAGGTAAAAGGAAAAGTATTCTTAAGATTACCTTTCTTAAAAACATATGGATATTGACTTCCTACAATTTCTAAATTTTCAATATATTTTGTCGCTTTCTTTTGAATAAAAATCTTTGTTGCTGGCATTCCATCTTTTAATACTTGTTTCTTTTTAATATCAAAAAACTTTGCTAACCCTTTAATATTTCTTCCGGCCGATAGACCTTGTGCTAAGTCTTGAACATCCACCACTTTGTTTGAAATGGTGGTTTTGACTTTTTTTACTTCTTTATAAGTCAACGTATAAGAATAGATACTTGGAACTTTAGGATTTAATTCTGTTCTAACATTACTAAGTTTAATTTTTACATTTTCCCAGTCCTCACCAGACTTTTGCCAAATTAGAGCATGTTGCTCTATTAGAGCTGTCTTGTTATTTGCATTAATGCGAATATCATAGATGGGAGACCACCCAACATTAGTGACTAAATATTGTATCTCTACCCATTCACCTTTTATATCCTTTGGAATTGTAACATCTATATATATATTATTTTGTTTAAGTTCCGAGACAGACCTTAGTTCGTGAATTTTATTATTAACAAATTGCAATTCATCATAATATCCAATATATTTCAGGAATGACTTTTTCCATTTTTTGTGCATCTTTTTTGATCTTGTGTCCATAAAACCGAGAAAATTTTTGAACTTTTCTTTAGACCACTTCTTTGTGTGAAGGTTTAAAGTGAAAGACTCATTATAATGCTTTGATAGTTCTTTTAAGTCTTTATGTTCTTTTAAAAGATTATCTACATCTAAAATGATTCTTTTAATCGTTTGTTTAAGACTTCTTTTCTTTTTTTTCAATTTAATTAATTCTTTATTTTGTGATCTTTTCAAAAAAATTGTTTTTGTCCGAATCCCTAGGATTTCGATATTTTTTGGATTTGAAACTTTAACTTTTATTGTTTCTTTGTCGAGCAGGGATGTTACATTAGTAAAAAGAATGGAGAAATTACCTTTATTTGTAGTGACTAGTTGTTTTCTCTTCACAAAAGCACGGTCTTTAAAAACCGTAACATTTGTAATGGGAGATTTATTAGAGAGTTCATTTGAAGCAAATAAATGTGAGGTCATAGAAAATAATAGTATAGAAGATAATAATTTATTCATAAATATCCTAATTAAACTCTGAAACAATATAGTTTTCAGGATGAGTTACATTATAGTTGAATATAAGCTGCTTTTTTTCTTTTGCTTTAATGCTTGTTTCCCAAGTTATATATCCATTTTTCTTGTAAGTAGCATTCGGGGAGATTGTCTTGAGTTCAACTATAATCTCATCACTCGGTGCTAGTGGATAATGATCTTTGATGACAATATTGATAGGAAAATTATGTGAATTACTAACTTCAATCTTGACTTCTACATTTGTTGAATGAGATTTAAAAACAAGTCCATTTTCCTCAGACTTCTTTTTTACAAGTCTCTGTGTCTCAATCCCTTTGTCGACACCCAACTCTACGGTAAAATGACTTCCTTCATCTATAGTTTTGAGATTTGTCTTTGTAATGAGGTCACCATTCATAAAAACCTGCGCCTTTCCCGCCAGTAGAGGAGTGGCGGTGGTATTTTTTGTTTTTGCTCTTAAAAAAACTCGCTTATCTTTTTTGGGAATTGTTAAATAAGACAGTTCCCCATATAGAGTTTGAGAATTTAATGGAATCTTTAATGGCTCTTCATCGTTTTTTAAATCTATATTAAAGGGAGACTTTAATTCGATTTTTCTTCCTTTTGCGATTCTTGCGGGAAGACTACTATTTTTGTAATTAATTTTTAATGGTTTAGTGGTCATTGTGAAATGGTAGGGGCTATACTGCTTCTGGCCAGTTGCAAGCCTTTTAAGCTTCGAATCTAATGCATTAAAGTCGCTAAAGATATTTTGTAAAGGCTTGAGTGGAAACAATCCTCTAGTAACCTTCTGAGCTCTATTTTTATTGCCTTTTGCAAAATCAATACTTTGAGAAGAAGGCATAACCTTAGCATCACCCATTTCATCCGTGGCCATGATAGATTCTCTGGCAACCATTTCAGATTTTGAAAGTTTCAATTTTCTTTTAAACTCCTTTTCATCCATTTTCCTTTTTCTACTTTGTTTCTTTGAAGTTCTGAGTGAAGGGGAAGCAGCTGAGACCATTGACTCAAACACTTTTGAATTTGAAGAAATATTATCTATTCTACCTACTTTTGCTTCTTCTCTCACTTCTGAAAAACTCCACTTTGGTAATAAAGGAAGATAAAGTGGTGTAGGATCTAATGTCGAAAGTAGCATTTCAACATTTTTCCAATTCTCTCCGGTGTGTTGTTCTACAAGTCCTCCGGTGATTAAACGGATATTGGCCCTTCCTTTTTTTAAATCGAGGTCTGCTCTAATGTCATAGATTGGATACCACCAAGCATTCGGAATGAAATATGAAAGTTGTACATGTCCTGATGTTGATATTGATTTTTGTAATTTTACATATACATTTGTCATCCAGCGCTGTGTAGAAGTATTGGTTTTGGTTTGAAGCTGTTTATTTAGAAAGATAATTTCTTCATGAATAGCTTTTAGCTTATCATTTAGAGTTTGCAGACTTTTTAACATTTTTTTACTGCTGTTTTGCGTGGAGTCAATCGCTAAACCAATTTGTCCAATCGGAGCATTGAAGCGTTGGTAGGTAAAGTTATCTTTTGAAAAGGGTGCTGCAAACCTTAAATTTTTCACAAAAAAATACTTTTCTTCTAATAGTCTTTTTTGTTGATTCAAATCAAGACTGTTTCCATAGAGTATCTTTATCTTATCAATTTGTGACTTAATAGTTGAATCGAGTACTACTTGTTCGAAAGAATCTTCTATAATGACTTGTTCAATGGAATTTGCATCAGCATTTAACAGTTTAACTCTAATAGAATCTTTTTTTAGACTATGAGGTAATGATCCAAAATGAATCCAACCCTTTGAATTGCTTTTTAGCTTATTAAGCTTAGCGACTCTTGTAATTTTTGCTCTGTCTGAAAAGGTTGTAACCTTTTCTATCTCATTTTCTAATGTAATAGAAATGTTTCTGTAGGGGACTTCTAAATCCTTAACCTTTGAGAGTAGAGTAGTAGAAAAAAAAAGTACAATCCAAGCAATTTTCATAACATTATCCACGTTTTATTTTTTTAAAAATGCATTCTATCAAAATACTCATATATATCAAAAGTAATTTAGCTGATTTTTTCCAAAATTATTTGCTCAGATAAGGATGGGGACATATCTTTAGCCTTTCATAGTAAAGCTTAATTTCTTAGACTAATACTATGAATAGTTTGTCAGACTTAGCAGAGTTTCTTTTCAATTTAGGACGTCTTTGGTTACCTTTTAGTCTCATTATGTTTATAGGCATTATGGGATTGATTAGTATAAAAAAGCTATTGAACTGGAGAAAAGTTCAATCCCCAACGGTTTCAGTTTTTAATCATGATTTAATTCTATTTATTCTCACAGCAGTGATCCTTCTCTTCCTTATCTTTTTATTGCCAATCAGTGAACAAAGTAGAGGTCAGATACTTAATCTGATAGGGATACTATTTACTGCTACCATTGCTCTTTCTTCCACGACATTAATGGGTAATGCCATGGCAGGAATTATGTTGCGAATTGTTGGAAGATTCAAAGGTGGAGACTTTCTTCAGGTCGCTGGACATTTTGGGCGTGTAACAGAAAGAGGATTTTTACACACTGAAATACAAACTGAAGATAGAGACTTAGAAACTTTCTCCAATCTTTTTTTGATTAAGCATCCCTTTAAGGTGATTTATCAATCTGGAACAATTATATCAGCTCAGGTTTCACTCGGTTATGATATTTGCAATGAAAAGGTCATGGAGAGCTTAAAAATAGCTGCAATTAAAGCAGGTCTTACAGATCCTTTTGTTCAAATTATGGAATTAGGAGATTATTCCATTACTTATCGTGCCGCAGGATTTTTAAAGGAAGTTAAATACTTTATTTCTGCGCGATCTAAACTGAGATTAAGCATGTTAGATGAATTACATTATGAAAAAATAGAAATTGTCTCTCCTACTTTTATGAATCAACGGGTATATGACAGTTCAACAGAATTTATTTCAAAAAAGAAAATAATAAAATCAAATGAAAATCTAGAAGAACATGGTCTTCCTGAAGAAATAGTCTTTGATAAAGCTGATCAAGCTGCAAGTTTAGAAGTTTTAAAAGGCCATGTTGAAAAACTAAGTAAAGAAATTGTCGAGCTTAAGAAAAATAATTCACCAAGCATAGATGATAAAATAAAGTTAAAAATATATTTAGAACATATGATAAAAACAAAATTGAAATAAAAAGGCCCTGCTTTCACAGGGCCTTTTTATTGGTAAACTTAAATTAGCTTTTTACTCGGCTTTTGGTTTGTACCAACATAATGGTCTAATACCGTCATCATGAGTATTTCTAACACATACACCAGTAGCAGCATTTGTATTTGAAACATCTGTGTAGGCATCTTGCTCACAAAGAGCTCCAGCAAAATATGTATCTAATCTACATTGTGGTGCTGGATGACTATGGTTAGTTGTTCTTGCAACTGTTGTGTCTGGAGTATCAAACTTAAGATCTACAGTTAGTCTTCTTAGAGCTTTAAAAAGATTTCCAAGTGAAAGACCGGCCATTGCCCCTCTTTGACACATTGCTAGATCATCAGCGTTGTTGAAGTTAGCTTGGCATCTTTTAGTAGCTTCAGAAGGGACTGTCATTTGAGCAACGATTGCAGTGTTGTCATCTTTTTCCATAAATTTTCTAAGACATTTCATGTTTCCCCAGTAATCAGATTGACCTTCATTAGAGGCCCAAGATGATGACCAGATAGACCTTTTCTTAGGAAATCCTCCAAGGTGATGACCAAGTTCGTGACAAGCAACGAGAGCAAATGCATCAGCTGTAATAGTATCATGTCTTGCGAGACCACCAAACATAGAGATTTTCCAAACATTTCCGGTTTGTTGAGCATAAGCATTAACAGTTGCGTCTTCCCATTTTCTTATTACTTGAAGCGTTTTTCCTTTAGCTTCAATAACTGGAGCATAGATTGCTTCAACCTTGTCTAAGATTTCATTGAATTTTACTTCAGTTACTTCACCAACAGATTTTGCACCTACTGGAATCAAAAGATTATTATCTTCAACGATTCCTGATGTTCCGTTAATGTCACAAGCAAATGATGTTCCCCATGCAAGCATAAATACTGTAAGTGTTATTTGAATTCCTTTTCGCATTTTAAATCCTCCTTGAATTAAATTGACATATGAAAATCAGTTTTAAGTAATTTTTTTGTAAAGACATCATTTCTATTTAGACATTCTTTGTCTATGCTATATACGCTGCTGTAAGTTTTTATTGGAATACTACGTTGACTGTAAGAAAAAAATTGAGTAGTTGAGTATAACACTTTTACTGCTAAGGCTTGATGATAATGTATAAATTAGAATTTTATGTACCGAAAGATAATACAGAACAAGTTTTAGAGGCCTTATTCAAGGCAGGTGCGGGAACTATTGGTCATTATGATTGTTGCTGCTTTATAACTGAGGGAATTGGTCAGTTCCGTCCACTTGAAAAGAGTAATCCTCATGTTGGTGAAAAAAATATTTTAAAAAAAATTTCAGAAAATAAAGTTGAAATGTTTGTATCTAAAAAATATGTGAAAACTGTCAAGTCTGCTTTATTAGACACGCATCCCTATGAAAAACCTGCGTATCAATTTTTTAATATTGATGATAATTTATAATAATGAATTCACTATTAAGATATTTGCTAAAATTTATTTTTCTTACATTGATCCTTCTTTCATCGCCTTCTTACTCTCAATCTACTACAGAGAAGCGTAATGAAACCAATAAAAAGTTTAGAAAATCACTTGTTGATAAACTTAATCAAGAAAAGAAACTTCTTGAAAAGTTATTAGGAGTAGGCATTTATAAACAATTTGATGGTAAGTTTGAAAAGCTTCTCGAGCAATTTGATGATGGATTCCACGATAATATGGATAAAATCTTTAAAAATAACAACTTCAATAGTTTTTTTCAAGATGCTGATCAATTTCAATTCGGTTTTGGACCCATGGGAAAATGGAGCGAAACAGGAGGACATAGAATATATACCCTTTTGCAAAACTTCCCCAAAAATACTCCATTGGACCTTAAAATAGAAAAAAATAGGATCAGTATTAAGGGCGTCATAGAAAAATCTTTTAAAAAACGCGGTCGTAAAGGAGAAATTGCAGAAGTTAAAAGAATGTCTGTGAACCAAGAAATACGAATTCCCCATGATGTTTATGCAGAAAAAGCAAGCTTCGATCAATTCAACGGTAAAACGCGCATATTCTTTCCCAAGAAGAATCCTTCTAAAATACAAAAAAAATCATCTAATAAGCAGAAAAATGGACTTAAACCCCTGAAAAGAATAAAAGGTGAACTGAGTATATAACCGACCTCTCCACTTAAGTTTTGTCGTCAAATATCCGATGAGTATGAGTGAACTTTAAGGGGAGGCCCCGCATGGCAAGGTTGAGAAAAAGACAGCTATTCATCTGGTTATTGATTTTTTCATGTTTAGTACCTTTACAATACACTCATCTCAACGCTTTGGAATACAAATTTGGAAATGCTAAAAAACTTGACGTTCCTGTCAGGGAACTTGCAATTATTGCAACAGAGGAAGGCTTTTATCCTGAGGCTTTTAGTATTTTTGCGGGAGAAAAAGTTAGATTCTATCTAACTACCACATCAAACACTCCCAGTTGTTTGATAATTGGTGAGAAAGAGCTCTATCTATCGGCGACAAAGGGGAATGTATCTGAAGGAGTTGTCTTTTTCGAAAAGGCTGGAAATTATAAATTTTATTGTCCAACACATAAAATAAAAGGAAGGCTTTCTGTTATTAAGAAACCACGAACTGCCGAAGAGGTTTTGGATGCAAGAAGTAGAAAAATAGCATCTGAAAATAAAATCAAAATTTGGTATCCAAAGGAAGAATAGTAGATGTCAGTATTTAGTGATGCCATTAAAAACTTTTTATCTCCAATAGGTAACCTATTGGATGATCCTGCTGTCACTGAGGTCATGATAAATGGCCCCCATGAAATTTTTGTAGAAAGAAAAGGTTTAGTTTATCTGACAGATAATAAATTTAGAGATGAAAGTTCCTTAATTGCAGCAATGAGATCTATTGCACAATCTGTTGGGAGAGTAATAGATGATGACAATCCCCGTTTAGATGCGAGATTGCCTGATGGATCTAGAATCCATGTAGTTCTACCTCCAATGGCAAGAAATGGAACTACTGTTGCAATCAGAAAATTTTCAGAAGATGACTTAACTTTAACAGACCTTATTAATTTTGGTTCTATGTCAAAAATGGGAGCGAGATTCTTAGATATCTGTGTCCATTTAGGAAAAAATATAATTGTAAGTGGAGGTACAGGCTCTGGAAAAACCACAATGTTAAATGTTCTTGGAGGAAGAATTCCAGTAACTCAGAGACTTATTATTATTGAAGATGCTGCTGAACTTCAAATTACATCAGAACATGTTGTCAATTTTGAAACTAGAAAAGAAGATCCTACTGCGG
This sequence comes from Bacteriovoracaceae bacterium, assembly GCA_018675575.1. Taxonomy (GTDB): domain Bacteria; phylum Bdellovibrionota; class Bacteriovoracia; order Bacteriovoracales; family Bacteriovoracaceae; genus M0603. Next base: position 9,095 of record JABGXW010000047.1, read on the forward strand.
GAACTTTAGGAGTATCAATTCGAGATTTGGTGATCTCTGCGATGAGACTTCGCCCGGATCGAATTATTGTAGGGGAAGTTAGAGGAGAAGAAGCTCTTGATCTTATCCAGGTTATGAATACTGGTCATGATGGATCTATGGGGACTGTTCATGCAAATAATCCCGAAGATGCTTGCACACGGTTAGAAACTTTATGCTTGATGGGCGATACAAAAATTCCAGCTGCAGCAGTAAAGAAAATGGTAGGGTCTGCAATGCAATTAATTGTACAATGTTCTCGGATGCATGATGGAAGTCGTAGAACAACACATATTTCCGAAATTATGGGAATAGATAACCATGGGAATTATATTAGTAAAGATATTTTTAAATGGGTTCAAACAGGTAAAGATGAAAAAACTGGTAAATATATAGGGGAGATGATCCCTTGTAATTATGTACCGAGTTTCTTCAATGATATAGTTGTAAATAAACTTCCTTTTCCGAAACAGAATTTTATAGCACCAGATTGGTCAAAAGAATACTTTGCAACTCCTAAAAAGAAAAAAGTCGCTTAAATAAAATCTGTATCTACCATTTCTCTGCTCAACCATAGCTTTTCATGTATTAGGTTCGTTTTTTATAATTATTAAACTATTTTAAAAAAATTGTCTTTACCTCATTCAAATCCTTTAAAGACGTCTTTTCTGAGACGTAACCAATAGCACCAATATTTGCTTTTACAAATTCTGTCATCCCTTCAAGGTCTTCAGCCTCATAGGGTACATTTGAAATTACACCATTAAAAACTTTCTTAAGGTAAAATTTTTGAATTTGGACTGCATTTTTACCTAGTACATCTATCGAAAAATTTCTAGCTAGCTTTGAGTCAAACACAAAATGTGCGAGGACAATATTTCTATTATTCTCCCAAGACGTTTTATTAATCGAATAAATTTGCCTTAATTCAGTTTTAGATATTTCTGATCTTATCGAGTTTTTATTTACAATAATTTTAAACTCTGCTGAGAATATCGTATTACTAAATATTTGCAGACTCAAGATTATTAGAATTAATATTTTATTCTGGCTCATATAAATCCTCTGTAATTAAAAGAAAAAAATCATTGAAGACCTAAACATCCTCGTCTCTTTGGGTCCACTTGTATTTACTTGGATTCCGGTTCCAAAAGGTTGAGATGAAAACCAATGCCAATGCCATTCACTCTTGATATAAAAGTTTTTAGAAATTTTATAACCTGCTCCGATTCCAAATCTATTGTTTTTAAAGCGATAGACGGTTTCATTAGGATCTTTAAAAACATCGTACATTATGAAGGGAGTGAGTTTGTATTTTTCATACATTAAACGAGAATAATATCCCCATTTTGTTTTTCCTAAAGTATCGCTTTTCCCTTCTGGATTTGATTGTGAAACATGTTCAGCTTGAAGGTGAAAATTATAGGGTAGATAAAGTTCTAACTCTATTCCTTTAAGCATTGAAGAATGATTTTTAGTATTTGTTACATTATTTAATATATCTGGAAATTCGGTATAATTGAAACTCACCCCAATTGAGTACTTACCCTCTCGAAATGAAGCATGGAGTTTTCCCCCAAATGTTTTATTTTTGGTATTTTCTAAACCGGTCCCACTATCTACAGAACGCGGAGAGTCGTTATTATTTCTTTTAGATGCTCCGATATAAGCATTATATGAAAGGTCTACTCGTTTTGTTCCTATATTGCCGTGAAACATTATATTTGCATTTGAAGGGATAAGGGGGGGGGCTCTATAATTTCCTGGCATTTCATAGATAAAAGGAAGGACGATTGTGGCAAACAATGGAGTGGCATATCTTAGCTCGTTAAATATTCCAAATGGGGCAAGAAAACTTCCACCACGAACCTTGAAGTACTGTGTGAAATTATATTCACCGTAGGCTTCAGCGACTCTAAAGGAACCAACATTATTGTCGGAACCATTACCATCTCGTCCTAATATCCCTGTATCTCCGTCGAATGTTGAGAATGTATGTCTTGATTCATAATTTAAATAAACTCTCGTTTTTTTCCTTATTGCCGAAAAAATCAAGTTCAGATGATTTTGATCAAGTGTGAATTGTTGATCCATTTTCATGACACCTGGGCCTTCACTGCTTCCCATTGACATCGCCATTTGTGACATCCATGTAGACTCTATGTCTAAATAAGCATTAATACTAAATTCATATTTATTTGTTTTGAAGGACGCAGCCCATAATTGATTACAGCCGAGAATAAAGATAAGTATTGATAACATTTTTCTCATTATTGAATTTCCTTGATGCCTGTACTAAGTAATAGTTTTTATTTAGTATGGAGAATTATTAAATAATTATATTAACTCCCTTGTATAATGACAATGTTTCAATCGATTCTCAACAATTTCAGATTAGTTTTATACACTTTTAGTCAGATCTTTCTGATAAAATAGGTCTTATTATGTCGAGGTAACCAAAGAATTATCAGAACGAAAGCTTCCGCACAGAATCGGATGTTCATCTTAACGAGCAATAATTGGAAAGCTCTGAAGAATATAATTAGATTTTTATCGAAAAAAAAATAGAAATGGTTTATTAAGGGGGGACTTTGTTTGATAAAATTCTGTTACTTAGTTCATATTTAATTAATTTCTTAACCGTTTCTACCGAGTTGTAACTATATGGCGATTAAAAATATCGATTCGACAAAGATTCTAAAAAAGTATCTTCTAATCTTATTGGGATTGACAATTAGCTCAATTCTTTTAATTAGTATATATGGCTATATAAATTTAGAAAAATCTGAACTAAGACTTGGTCATCTGAAAAGTACTTTTTTCACACCAAGTACTGATCTTAATGAGTTGGTACGGTTATTGAATAATGTGAGCACCAGTCTTCATCAAAAAAGTAATGTCTCATCAAATGTTGATATAAAAAATAATATAAAAAAGATTAATCGGATTATCCTCTCGTTAGGAGAATCCTCTAGGGACACATTTTTCAAAAAAGAAATAATAAAAATAAATGTAAAGTGGGGACATGAATTCTCAGAACTCTCTGAAAAAAATTATGATTCAATAAAAAACACAGACAGCAGGGAAGAAATAATAGTAAAGATTCAAGTAATTCTTCGTTCAATTCGACAATTATCAATTTATATTAAACTTACTTCATTGGAATTTCTTAACTATGATGCAGAAGAATCAAAAAATACTATTAAATCATTTTTAATATTTAGTTCTCTCCTTATAATTGTTTATATCTTTATATTTATAAAAATCTTAAAAATAGTGAGTCTATTACTAAAGACAGAAAAAGAGAATAAAGAGAAATCGATGTTTTTAGCAAATATGAGCCATGAAATAAGAACTCCAATGAACGGGGTTATCGGATTTACGGATGTCTTAGCAGAGCTTGAGATGGACGAAGAAGCGTCAATATGTATCAGGCATATAAAAGAATGCGGAAATCATTTGCTTACTATTATAGATGATATTTTGGATTACTCAAAGTATGAGTTTGCAGAACTCGTTTTAGAAAAAAGATCATTTGAAATTGAAGCAATGGTAGATAACATTATATCAATACTTAGCAGCAGCATTACAAAAATGGAAATCAAAATCTCATACAAAATCTGTGAGAATGTTCCAAAAGTAATTATGTCAGACGAATCAAGAGTGAAGCAAATAATTTTTAACTTGATGAATAATGCAATGAAGTTCACCAAAGAGGGCGAAATTAAACTTCTTATTGATGTTGAGCACTTCGATAGCGATTCTAATAAATATTTGTTGAGATTTAAAATTAGTGATGAAGGAATTGGAATACCACAAGAAAAAATCAAATATTTATTTCAATCTTTTTCTCAGGCCGATGAATCAACAACAAGAGAGTATGGAGGGACAGGCTTAGGACTTGCTATTTGCAAAAAGCTTGTCAGCTTTTTTGGAGGAAAGATAAGTGTCCAAAGTGTACCTGGGCAAGGCTCTACATTTACATTTACAATTAACGTAGAAGCTAATGAACAGCTGTCTTTAGAACAAAAAGATTTGTCTATTGATCTCCAAAATGATGAAGATGACAATATTTTGCAAATCTTATTAGTTGAAGACAATGAAATCAATATAAAACTCGTTTTAATGATATTAAAAAAACTAGGATATAGTGCAGATGTTGCGATTAATGGAATGGAAGCTACTGAAGCAGTTAAAATCAAATCTTTTGATTTGATTTTAATGGATTTGCAAATGCCCATAATGGATGGAATTGAAGCTACAGAAATAATCCTTGCAGGAACTCCTGTAAATAACCAACCTAAAATAATTGCTTTTAGTGCAAATGTTTTTAATGAAGCAAGAGAGAAATGTTTAGCAGCGGGAATTCATGGCTTTTTAGCTAAGCCTATAAACATACAAGAGCTTTCACGTACTATCGAAAATAGAAAAATTGAATTAAAGATAAGCTAAATAGAAGATAGCTAGTTAAATAGGTCACAAAGATTAAATATTCTCATCTATGATGACGCTGATAAGTTATACTAAATTGAAAAAAAAGGCGGTGTAAGATCTTAGAGTGGTTTTCATATACTAAATTTTTCTATTTTCTCCCTCTTATCATTTTATTGGGAGCTTGCGGCAATAGTATTGAAATAGGAGTTGATGATACTGCTCTACCGGGGGAAAGCACTTCATTAAATTTAACAACTAGTTTTAGCGAATTAAAAATCTTTGTTGAAAGTTCTGCAATCAGTATCAGTGGTGGAACCTCACCTTATACCTTAACTTTTACTTCATGCACAGGAACTACTAATAATGCTTCTCTAAAAGTAACCCCATCTTCAACAGGAAACTGCACAGTAAAAGCTACGGATTTAGTAGGAGTAACTGGAGATATAACTTTTCAAGTTTACAAAGAGAAAAGTGGAACGATTTCAGCAGATGAAACATGGTCTGATTATATAAAAATAATAGACGACATCTCTATTGATAATAATGTCACAATCACTATAGCTGCGGGCACAAATGTTACATTTAATAAATTTGGTGGTGGAGCAATTATTTTTAATATTGGTATTAATAACAATGATAATAGTTTATTAGATGTTAATGGTTCTAGTTCAGATCATGTATCTTTTTCTTCAGTTTCAGGAACTGTAGGCTCATTTAATACACCATTTTATACGACAGGCGCAGATTTCCAGTACACTGACTTTTCCAGCATAGGCAGCGCGACTGTTGATTCATTTTTTGGAAGACCAAATACTGGAGATAGCTTTATCTTCAACTATTGCACATTTGATAGTTCTGGAAGAATATTATTGCAGTTATATAACTCTTCTCTTTTAGAGATTAAAAATTCGTCAATAACAGACTCTCTAAGCTCAGAGAGTATTCAAATAGCAGGAGGCGGAAATGCTAGTGTTTTAGATAATAACTATATAGACGGAAAAGTTTCTATAACTGCATCTAATTTTACAGTTCAAAATAATACAATAGTAGGTAATGAAGCCTTCATTCATCTTTTTGATTCTGATAATTCATTAATAAAAGATAATATTATTTATAATACTTCAACATCTACTTCAACTCATTCTTACTATAATGATAGGTCAGATAATGTAACATTATCTGGAAACTTTATTAAAGGAGGGGATAGAGTTTTAGAGCACGTAAATACAATAAATGGTGGAACCATTTCAAATAATATAATTGAGGCAACTAACGACGTAGGCTTTGATTGTAATATGTATAATATTCCTGATGGGGGAATAGTTAGCAATAATATATTTTTAGGCTCTCCTGTTCTGTCAGCAATTTGGGCGAAAGATATAACAAAATCTAATATTTCAATTAAAAATAATACTTTTAACTTTGCTGCAAAACCTAGTGCTGGGAATATCTTTTTAGATATAACGACAGCGTCTTATTTTTCTAGCATTAGAAATAACTTATTTCTAAATGGTGGAATAGGAATAAAACAAAATTTCCTGGGAGCAGATGTTATAACTTCTGTAGATTATAATGGACATTACCTTAATTCAGATAACTATTTAAATATTGACATAACCGCAAAAGTTGAAAAAGCAAATACAGATTTTGCCATTAATGATTTGGGGGGAGCAATAGATTCTCAAGTCGATCCATTGCTTTTTGATGTGTCTAGGACTTCAACTAGTTATTCTCCTACGCAATTGGCAAGTGAAGCTATAACTTTGTCTGAAGTTTTAATTTCGGTAAGAACAGATCTTCGCCCAATCTCAAGTTCACCGGCCCGGGATGCTGGAGATCCTGCAGATAATGGCGACTCTGATGTACTTGATGGTACTAGAGACATCGGTGCACTTGAATATTAGTTAATTAAAGTTTGCCGACCAAGAAATCAATCACGTTTGCGTACCACGACCTATATCTAAAAAACTCGAGAAAACGTGAATGTGGCACCAAACATACGATTAAATATTCTATAAATTAATGATAATTCTTCATTTTGGAGAATATGGTTATAAATATAATAAATTTATTTGGAAGGTCTTTTATCTAATATAAGAAGTAAGACTAATAAAAAGATCAAGTATTAATGGTAAGCACTTGAATCTATTTATAATAGAGAAGTCTATTCTTTTACTACAATATAATTTTTGAAAGGGTTCCAACTAATTTTTATATTGGTAAAAAGATTTTATCCATTGCATACTGTTTCTAGAGTTTGCGAGCGGCGACGCTAGCTAAACACCTCGCAGGTGTAAGTCCTGCCGACAGAACTCCTAGTTACTGTCGAAGCCAAAGTCGATGATATTAAAGGTGACTTTAACATTATTTGCCGACTTTGTATTGAGTTTTTTTATTATTTCGGATTAAAAAACTCAGTGGATCAGCAGGTTGTAGCATAAAGTGAACCATGCCGACCCTATAAGAAAGTGGAAATCGAAAATCCATGGACTTAAAAAGATTACCGAGCTCGACGGCAAACCGAGCGAAGGTCAAAGACATCAGCGAAGAGCTAGGAATTTGCAACTGATGTAATCTTGAGGGCGTGAGTGGACGACATGTTGAGAAGGGGATTTAGTAAAAGCGCGGAACAACTTGAAGACGTGAGATGTAATCACTATTACATCACTGGTACTCAAAAGTTTTTGATTAAATTATTAAAGACTTTGTTTACGGGATTCAAGTTGGGCGTAGGAGATTGATTAAGCGATGCTTGAAAGAGTAAAACTTGTAGAGGAAACAAAACTTTACAATAGCGAGAATCTCTGAGGTTAAAACATGAGGAAAACAGTGTTTCTGAATGTTTTTTAAAGGCGATGGTCTCAACTCTGTGGAGAGATCGAAAGGTTGTAGTTCAACTTTTATAAATGAGGTGTATGTCAGGTGAAGACTTAAACCAAAAACATAAAAGGAATAGCTATAAACGAGCTGGCCTGGGCAACCATACTGAGGAAAACTCAACGTATGGATCCAAACAAGAATGGTCGAATTTAGAGTAGCAAATCGAGGTGTTAAAACCAAAATGGAAAACTTTGAATTCGGCCTTTTTTATTTTCGATTGTCAAAAAATTATTATTTCTAAATAGATATTTATCAATCCAACAGACTAGACAGATAGGCGATATCCAAAATTATAAAACGATCTTGACTAGGAAGTGATGCACGTATCATCGGGGTCGGGACTATTTATACTTGGTGGATTTGGGTTTGTAGTTGGGAGAGCTGTCGGTATAGGAATAATTATAGGAGTTATAACTGGAGTTGGAGTTACAACTGGGCTTGGAGTTACAACTGGGCTTGGAGTTATAACTGGGCTTGGAGTAATAACTGGAGTTGGAGTAATAACTGGAGTTGGACTCGGAGTTATAACTGGGCTTGGAGTTATAACTGGGCTTGGAGTTATAACTGGGCTTGGAGTTATAACTGGG
>JABGXW010000048.1 GCA_018675575.1 Bacteriovoracaceae bacterium
CTCAAACAAATTAGAGAAAAAAAAACTTATATTGAGCAGCTTAAAAATGAAGATTCTTTTAATGAATCGGTAAAGGATCCCTACAGGCCAACAATAGATGATGAAACAGATGAAGACAGAAGAGTATTTGGAAAAATTGGACGTTTTTTAAAGTGGGATACGGAAAATACATTAACGCGAGCAAGATATTCGAATATTCTAAACCTTTTTACCCAGCCATTTAAATTACCGCTCACAAATAGGGCATTAAGAAAAATGGAAGTCGGTGAAATATCATCATATAAATTAGATGGTTCAGTTCAACTTGGTGCAACTGTTGGATTTTCTGGCCTAGAAATGGTTGGATTTAGCGATCTCACAGCAGGAGTAAGCCTAACTACCTATATCCATGGAAATTATAAAATTTCTGTGATGAAAGAAAGTGCGACTCTGGTTCAGTTGAAATTATCAAGGGGAAGTCGTACAGGAGTTGCAAGAAGCCTTGGTGTAGGTGCTCCGGACCATGAAATTTTTGGAGGAGTTGTCATCTTGGGTTCGAATCTTGGAAGAATTAAAGAATCTGTTATTCCATTCAATCTTTCTGTTAATAGTTATCTGGCCAAGGAATTTGATGTTGGCTATAGATATGACCTCACAAATCCAGAAGCTAAAGAGGCCTACTTTAAAGCAACATTTGGTTTTTTAAAGAGGTCTGAAGAATTAGCGTTAGCTAAAAATGGTGTCACAAAAATTTATACCAGAGAACAAAGAATAAGAGTGACTTCAAGAAACTACTCAATGAAGTTATCATTGATTTTACAAAGAGGGCATGTCACCTCAACTTCTCAAACCAATGCTGTCATCACTATAAATGGAGAAGAGCATCACCTATTCAAATCAACAAATATTAACTCTGAAGGTTACGATACAATTTGGGGAGACTCTGAAAATAAAAGGTATCAATTTACTTCTACAATAGATGGGGAAGTTTTTGCAACTGATTCAAACAAAGGAATTGCCTTAAGAGTTGAAGCGACAGTAGATGATAAGTTTACAACTGCAGATGAAATGAAACAGTATATTGCAGAAGTAGTGACAATGACAGGCATCAACGACTTACTAATTAAATTTCCTCAATTTGATCCTGAAATTAAATGTGAAAACTATGAACTTGTTAATTGGTCTAGAACAAGAGGAAGAAAAGATCCCAGAGGCAGAGTTAACAATCACTGCTTTAAAAGAAGGGATAAGGCCTATTTTGGAAAATCAAAGTTTTTCTATCGCTTAAGTTTTACTAGAAAGCAAATTGAACGGTTTGCTAATTATGATGAAAAAAAGATGTGGAGCATATTAGAGATTGCGTTTGGCATAAACGAGGGTAATTGGTCAACAAGAAGGTCTCGCATTAATCGGTCTTTTAGTAATAGCTATTCAACATTATTAAATTTCCCTCTCTCTCTCTTAGATCTTAAATTAAAGTCTCCTATGAGATTAAAAACTGCTAAGAAATTTCTAAAGTACTGGAAGTCGTTAAAGCATTTTGAAGATCTTCAAGAGCTTAGTAAAACTATTTCTAAACTTTTTAATACTGATCAATTTAGTTATGAGTTTTTAAAAGTATTTAAACTAACGCTCGAAGGTGAGCAAGTTGCCTATTATGTAACGGCTGAAGCTCCGAAACTTTTTGGAACTATCACGAGAAATGGAAAAGTGCTCGAGAACGTGGATACCATTTCAGGAAGAGCTTCTAGATTAATTGATTTTGATAGAATTGGTTCAAGAATAAACTTTAACGATAAAGCAGTTGTTAAGAATTTAAAAGTCAAACAAGCCACAAAGAGAGAAGTATCAATTGAATTTGAATTGCCAGAAAAACCTAAATATGTTTTTTTTCGTGCGGATAAAACAGCGAATTGGAGTTCCTTTAAAAACTTAGGAAAATTTGTACTATTAAATGAGAATGGGGAATTTATAAAAGGTAAAAATAAAATAGTTATAAGTCTCGATGCTGACGATAAATTATCAAGGGAATTGGCACCAAAAGTCTTTATAAGTAAATATGTTACCTTTATGTTGGCCATTTCGTATGGTGAATCAGGATGGGGCAATATTTCTTCGAGTAGAATTAAGATTAAGAGAGAAATAGAAAAAAGAAGAAAGAAAAAAAAATTGAAAAGTAATTAAACCTTTACCACTCTCGAACACGTTCTTTTAATTGTTTGAAATCAACATCATCATAATCTTTGATACCATCTAATTCCCCATCAATTCCCCTCCAATCAATAGTTTTAGCTTTTCCATCACCAAACGTTTCACTTAGGCCTTCGTAGCTAACGCCTCTTTTATATTTCATGTTTCTAGATTCTTTTTTCTTTAGAAAATCGGCTTTATAAGTAGATTTAACAGGAGCATCTTCAGCTGTAGGATCTAATTTTGCTGCCTTTTTATAAGAATTAGCTAAAATGCCAATTGCCTTGGATTCATCACGAGTAAGCTTCACCTTGCTGGCTGCTTTGATAGTAATCACGGTATTAGTGACTAATGGTTTAGGGTTAAGAATTCGATAGAGAGACCAGACAGATCTTGTAGGCGAAACTCTTGAAACAACTCCCCTTGCAAAATATCCGTCCACGGGATTAGAAATTTTTGCATGATCTCCAATTTTGACCCCTTCTTCTCTTCCTCTATTGATTAAGATTGTTTTCTTAGATGATGATACTGAAAGTATTCTTACTATCATTCGACGATCATCTTCTAAGCCCCATGCAGAACAAAACGTAATATAAATAAGAAAACCCAGCAAAGTTTTTTTCATTATTTAATACTTACAACTTTTCCAGCATAACCAGTAACTTTTACTTTTATAGATTTCCAAAATGGATTCCAATGACTTTCTTCAATAACGTATTGAGGAGAAATTAAAACATCTGCTTTTGACTGTCTAATTGCATTATAAGCGGCTGCTGCTTTAACTGATTCAACTTTACTTATAACTGCCAAAAATCCGGGGTTAGTTCCATTATAAGAAATTCCATCAGAATATTTTCCATCACCATTAATTTTAAGCAAATTAAATAAATAGCCCCCGTAGGCATATCCAGTTAGCTTAGTTGTCATATCAACATCAATTTGTGCTTTCATTTCATTTCTAATTGTAATATCAATGCCAGAATGCATATGACTTTTATTAATTGATGAACATGAAGAGGTGAAAAGAAGCGTGATGACTAGGTATATGTATTTAAAAAATCTCATTAAGTCCTCCAGATAATATAAGTGTCTAAAATGACGATAAAACTGTCAACTATTCTGGAGCATCGCAATAGGAGACCCTTCTTGTCGGCTATTCGCAAATATCGCCTTAATTGACTACTGGCCCGTGTTTTTGACCACTTCGTTTCATTCTGGCCAGAGAAAAATATTTATTCTATTTTGAAATTCAAACGAATTTAAGGATAAAAATTGAAATTTCAAACTGAATTAATTGAGGGAACAATACTCAAAAGATATAAACGCTTTTTAGCAGATGTTGAATTACCGTCCGGCGAAGTCATTGTTGCCCATACAGCAAATACTGGAAGCATGAAAACCTGTTGGGAACCTGGATGGAAGGCACTTCTCAGTTATCATGTTAATCCAAAACGAAAATTAAAATATAGTTTAGAGATGACCCATAATAATGAAACGTGGATTGGAATTAATACAGGAGTTCCAAATAAGCTAGGATACGAGGCCATTAAAGACGGCACTATACAAGAACTTCAAGGTTATAAAAAAATTAAACCTGAAGTTAAAATAGGAAAATCAAGAATCGATTTACTCTTATCAGAATCCGAGGAGTTTCCTGATTGTTATGTTGAAATAAAAAATGTGACGCTTAAAGGAGAAGGAACAAAGGTATTATTCCCTGATGCTGTTACTGAACGAGGTCAAAAACATTTATTAGAATTAATGGAAATTGTTGAATCAGGTAAAAAAGCATGCATGCTCTATATTGTTCAACGAGAAGATGTGGATTCATTCTCCCCCGCAGATCTCATCGATAAAAGATATGGTGAGCTTCTAAGGGAAGCTTCTCAAAAAGGTGTGAAAATTCTTTGTTATCAATGCCAATTAAATCCTAAAGAAATAAAAATCATTAGGTCAATCCCCGTGATTTTATGAAAAAATCTCTTCCCAAAAAATCTATCGGACTTGGACTCAGAACTGAACATTATGGCCATGTAGAGGAAAATCTCGATTCAATTGATCTCGATTGGTTTGAAGTTATTTCAGAAAATCATATGAATTCAAAAGGTCGGCCTATTGAGATCTTAGATATAGTCTCACAAAAGATTCCCCTTAGTCTTCACGGAGTGTCTCTTTCGATCGCCAGTCACGAAGAATTAAATTTTGAATATTTAAATAAACTTAAAAACTTAAGAGACAAATATAACCCTATCATTATTTCTGATCATTTATGTTGGACAGGAATAAAAAAGTCTAACCTTCATAATTTACTTCCCTTTGCTTACAATCAAGAAAACCTTATTCATTTATGCAATAGAATAGATAAAGTTCAAAATTATCTAAAGCAGGAGATAGCTCTCGAAAACCTATCTGCTTACTTTAATTACAAGGCCAGTGCTATGGCGGAATGGGAGTTTATTAAAAAACTCTTAGACAAGTCTGGATGCAAATTATTATTAGATGTTAATAATGTTTATGTTAATTCTGTTAATCATCAGTTTGATGCAAAAGAATATATAAATAATATTCCAAGTAATAAAATTAGCTATATCCATCTTGCAGGTTTTTCTGATTGTGAAGATTTCTTATTTGATACCCATTCAAAACCTGTATATCCAGAAGTGTGGGATTTGTATGAGTACACCATTAAGTCAAAAGGTTCTAAACCCACGCTTATTGAATGGGACGAAGATATTCCTGAGTTTTCCGTTTTATTAAAAGAAGCTCATAAAGCAAGAACTATTATGGAAAGGATAAGCGATGAAGTTTGATCAAAACAAATTCCAACGCCAATTTGTTAATGCAATTCCCTCTAATATTTTCCCAGAGCAATTGATTTCAGAAATAACTCCTGTTGGTTCACTCTCATGTGAAAAAGCTTTGAATACATATCATAATGATTACAAAGCGAGGTTAACAGAAACTCTTGGTGAATTTTATGAAGCTGTCTGGATGGTGATTGGTGATGATGAGTTTTATAAGCTCTGTTATGAATATATACTCAATAACCCTTCGCAAAGCTTTGACCTAGGGGCCTATGGACAACTATTTCCAGAGTTTATTAAAAAGTCATCATTGTTGAGAGAGTTCCCTTTTTTGGAAGATTTAGCACTTCTTGAACAAGATTTTCTCAAGATATTTCATCAAAGAGTCCCAAAATCTATGACATTCACAGATGATATATTAAGAAATATAGAGCATTTGTGCTTTTCTTTTTCACCTTCTCTTAAATTAAATAAATCTTTTTATCCTGTTGTTTCTATTTGGAAATGTAAGAATGGTGTCATTCAACAAGATAAAATTGATTTTGAATCTCTCGAATGGTTTTGCATCTACAAATCACAGCAAGGTACATTTATTGAATCATTATCAATGCCCCAGTATTTAACACTTTCTAACCTATTAGCCGGCGACACAATCCAGCAATCATTGGGAAAACTTGAAAAGATAAAATTTGAGAATGACCCAAGTTTGGATATTCAAGAATTATTTCAGTTCATCGTAAAGTCAGGAATCGTAGAAAATATAAACTAGCCAAGGAATATGCGCAGCAGTTCCTTTTTTGCTTAATCTTAATCATTTAGGTAAATTAAATCGTTTAAATTAATCAATAATTCTGACTATTCAGACAAGGGAACCCATGAAAACAATTCTTTTATTAATGATATCAATCATGCTTTCAACATCTCTGTCAGCAAAAACATTTGTTTACTGTTCCGAAGGAAGTCCAAGTGCCTTTAATCCACAAATCACTACAGATGGGACAAGCAACAATGCTTCAGCTCATACCGTCTACAATCGCCTAGTTGATTTTAAATACGGTACCACAGAAATAAAAGCTTCTTTGGCCACCTCATGGAAAGTGTCCAAGGATAAAAAAATATATCTTTTTAACCTAAGAAAAGGTGTTAAATTTCACACAACAAAGTATTTTGCTCCTACAAGAAATTTTAATGCAGATGATGTTCTCTTTTCATTTAATCGTCAGAAAGATAAAAAACATGCTTATCATCTTGTTGGTGGTGGCCATTATGAGTATTTCAATGCAATGGACATGGGAAACCTCATAAAGGAAATTAAAAAAGTAAACGACTTCCAAGTAAAAATAACTCTGACAAAGCCAGAGGCACCTTTCTTAGCAAACATGGCAATGAGTTTTATGGGAATTCTTTCAAAAGAATATGCTGACCAACTTCAAAAAGAAAACAAAAAAGAAAGAATCGATAATTTTCCTGTAGGTACAGGTCCTTATATATTTAAGTCTTATAAAAAAGACACACTCATTCGTTTTACTAAAAATAAAGATTATTTCGAGTCAAGACCAAAAATAGATAAGTTAGTTTTCTCTATCACACCTGATCCATCGGTTAGATATCAAAAACTAAAAACAGGTGAATGCCACCTTATTATCGAGCCGGCTCCGGCTGATGTTGCTAGTATGAAAAAAAATATCAAGCTTAAGGTCTTAGAAGGCGCAGGTCTTAACGTAGGTTATCTTGCTATGAACGTTAAGAAAAAACCTTTTGATAATGTAAACGTAAGAAAGGCCATTAACCTCGCGCTAAACAGACAAGCCTATATAGACGCCATTTACCTAGGAAATGCAAAGATTGCAAAGAATCCACTTCCTCCTACAATCTGGTCGTATGATAAAAATATTAAACCATTTGAATTTAACGTTAAAAAAGCAAAGTCTCTTTTAACAAAAGCCGGTTTTGCTAATGGTTTTAAAACTGAGTTATGGACATTACCTGTAACTAGACCTTATAACCCAAATGGTAAGAAGATGGGCGAAATGATGCAAGCAGATCTTGCCAAAATTGGAATAAAGGTAAAGCTCATTTCTTATGACTGGCCAACATATTTAGCGAAATCCAGAAAAGGTGAGCACACGATGATTCAGCTTGGATGGACAGGAGATAATGGAGATCCGGATAATTTCTTGAACGTTTTATTAGGCTGTACTTCCGTAAAAGCGGGCTCTAACGTCTCCAAATGGTGCAATAAAGATTTTAATAAACTTATTACACGGGCCAAAACTATTACAAGTCAAAAAGAGCGAACTAAACTATATAAGACAGCACAGCGTGTTTTTAGAAAAGAAGTTCCATGGGCACCAATTGCGCATTCTACTATCTACAGAGCGATGTCTAAGAATGTTATAGGTTATAAGATTGATCCTTTAGGTGGAGATATCTTCAGAGCGGTAGATCTTAAGTAATGCTTAAAATTTTTTTGGGTAAATTATTAAATTTAATTCCGACTTTGATCGGCATATCAATATTATCATTTATCTTAATTAGGTTAGTCCCAGGTGATCCCGTTTTGCTTTTATTAGGTGAACGAGGGGCTGACCCTGCAGTGTATGCAGAAATGCAAAAATCTTTAGGCTTAGATTTACCAATTCACCAACAATACTTTAATTTTGTTTACAATGTATTCCATGGAGATTTGGGGCAATCAATTATTTCAAAGAGACCTGTTGCAACAGAATTCTTCGACAGATTTCCGGCAACATTAGAACTTGGATTTACGGCACTTCTCTTTGCCTTTACATGTGGAATACCGATAGGAATCTTTGCGGCAGTTAAGAGAAATAGCTTTTGGGATTACTTTCTTATGGGCGGCTCCTTGCTTGGCTATAGTATGCCCATATTTTGGTGGGGACTTGTCCTGATCCTCATATTCTCTGTTCAGCTAGGGCTAACGCCAGTTGCCGGTAGAATGTCAGTTCTCTTTGAAGTCGAAACCTGGTCAGGATTTTTGCTTATTGATTCCCTTAAACAAGAAGTTATAGCAGAAGATGGATTCGAACCTTTTCTCTCGGCCTTGAAGCATTTGATTCTCCCTTCAATAGCTATGGGAACAATTCCATTGGCCGTAATGGCAAGAATGACAAGATCTTCAATGTTAGAGGTATTGGGAGAGGATTATATAAGAACAGCAAAAGCAAAAGGACTTTCTGAGTATCATGTCATCACTCGACATGCTCTTCGAAATGCTTTGATTCCTATTATAACAGTTGCAGGACTAATGTTTGGTTCCATCATCACTGGAGCAATCCTAACAGAAACTATATTCAGTTGGCCTGGAATTGGAAAGTGGCTCGTAGCTTCTATTAATGCAAGAGACTACCCCGTTATTCAAGGTGGAGTTCTATTTATTGCGACAATGATTGTACTTATCAATGCTATTGTCGACGTACTTTATATTTACGCTAACCCAAAGCTAAGAACCTAGGTTTTAAAATGGCATATAAACCAGATCGTGGATTAATAATTGAGTTTTTTAAAGAACTTAAAAAAAATAAAGGAGCTGTTGCAGGCCTTTGTCTCATTTTATTTTTTTCAATCGTAGCCTTATTTGCTTCAGTCTTAGCTCCTCACTCTCCATCAGAATTATTCGACAACGCCTTAAGACTACCTCCTATTTTCAGTGAGGCAGGTACAACAAAATTTCTTTTAGGTACAGATGATGTTGGAAGAGATATGTTAAGTAGACTCATTCATGGGGCACAAGTCTCAATGTTGATTGGCTTATCTGTTGTTTTCCTCGCTATGATTACTGGAACAATACTTGGTCTTGTTGCTGGTTTCTATGGTGGCCTAGCAGATAAAATGATCATGCGGGTAATTGATATTATAATGGCACTCCCCAGCATCTTATTGGCCATTGTGGTCGTTTCTGTACTTGGACCAGGACTAGAAAATGCTGTCATTGCTGTTTCAATAGTAGCTATTCCTGGATTTACAAGAGTTGTCCGTGCCTCTGTCATGTCTGAGAAAGAAAAAGACTATGTCCAAGCATCAAAGTCTTTGGGTGCTTCCAACCTTAGAACCATGCTACGCGAGATTCTTCCAAACTGTATGGCCCCTTTAATTGTCCAAGGAACATTAGGATTTAGCGATGGGATACTCAATGCTGCTGCCCTTGGTTTTTTGGGATTAGGTGCGCAGGCACCAACTCCTGAATGGGGAATCATGCTTTCTGATTCACGAGCTTTTATAGAAAGTTCTCCCTGGATGGTAACTCTTCCAGGTCTTTGTATTTTAATTGTTGTCCTGGCCTTCAATGTTTTTGGTGACGGACTTCGGGATGCATTGGATCCCCGTTTGAAAGGGCAAGGATAAATACATCTTTCACCCTATAAAAATTACACACTCAAAGAATCAAAATAATACATAATCTTACTTTTCGATGATTTTTATCTTAACTAGTTGTAAATAGGAAGAATCCTTCGATCACATTTTTGCCACATAGAAATTGTGATTGTAAAAAGTTCAAGTCTTATACAAACGGAGAAATTAATGAAAATGTTTTTGTTCACGTTAGTTCTATTAAGTTCACAAGCTATTATTGCAGGGGAATTTCTTCTCCTTAGCATTACTAATGAAGTTGATACTGAGATCACTAAATTTGTTCTTGTGACAGATGATGCCAATCAAGAAATACTAGCATTTTATAAAAAGACATACACTCAATCTGGAAACTTAATTACTGAAAATGTCCTCGCAGTAAATCAAATAGCAGCGACTACTGGAATTATTTTAGACAGAAGAGATAATCGAAATATTATCGTTTTAAGATCTGAAAACTTTGCAGCTCATCATGGTGGAGATCTAGAAATAGACACTCTTTATAATGGAATCACAAGATCACGAAAAACTTACCCCATAGATCTTCAAAGACATGGTGCTAATTGGAAAATTGAAAGGTATGGAAAAGTCATAACTCAAATGCATTTAGTTTCTAAGAAAATATTAGGTAAAGTAGTTGGAATAAAAGACATTAAAACAAAATAAAGAAGAAACATAGCAATTTCAAGCAGCCATTAGCTCTGTTTGAAATTGCTCTTCTACTTTTATCACTATATTTTTAAAACAGCTCCCTTCCTTTTTATCAGTATACTCATAATTTATGAAACAAATATCTTCTTTTCAGATCTTCCTCTTTTTTATCATTTTAGTTTTATATAAGTTACTTGTAGCAAAAAATAGAAGTAAAAGTTTAGAAACACTAATAATAACTAGAGTTTAGATATTTAAATCACCTATTTTTTAAAATAGCTTAAATGGGAATTTTTGCTATTTAATGGCCATAAATGATCTAAGTCTGCAAAATTTAATTGGTATGATAAAATAAGAATATATCAGTTCAAATATGAGGAAATGAATAAATGGGACAAGCTTTTTCAGCTTTAATGCAAAATTCAATGGGATTAAAATTAAGACCTATTTCTATCAGAGAACTTATCTATCTCGATATTTGCCCTTGTGATATTTATGGAATATCTCAGGGCCTATTTACCAGGCTCTTAAGTCAGAAATCCTCACTATCTACAGAAGTCTTGAGGGATCTCATTAGGGCCGGGCACGCTCAGTTATTTGTTTACCACCAAGACAGACAATTAATTATCAAAGAGATTCAAACTAGTTTAGTTCAAGTAACTCGCTCTCTTTCAATTGGCGACCCATTTGAAAAATGTAAAAAGCAAATGAATTTGCTAACTATAAATATGGAATATTTATATCTTGACACAATAAACGACGATTTATTATCTCTTCAGGCACAATCTGTTAAGAATCTGTTTTTATTTCTAATAAATAACTTAGAGATTCATGAGAAGCTATTTTATGATTACATAAATCAAAAACATCATTATATATTTGCACAACCTATGATCTCTTCATTGCTGCTTTGTGGGATTATGAAATCTGCAAAGTTATTTCCAGTAAGGGAAATGGAAGCATTATTCATCACTAGCTTTTTTAAAGATATTGGTATGTCGGCGATACCGACAGAAAACTATGATAAGAAAGACTTGTCTGATTCTGACAAAATATTACTCTCAAATCATGCCCAACATTCAGTCGAAATATTGGATGGTAGATTGTCTTTCTCACCATCTTCTTTAAATGTGATAGCTCATCATCACGAATTTAGTATCATTAATAAAGAAATCCATTTCAAGTCTTCAAAATCATCACAAAAAATAAAATCAAAATCGGGGGTTTTATTTGATACAGATGAGTCTTTTGAAGGATCATATATGATTGGTACAGAAACTGTGATGGTTTGTACATTAGACATTATCGCAGCTATGATTACCCCACGTCCGTGGAGAGCGGCAGAGAAGCTTTTTGATGCCCTCGATCTCATCAGAATCCAAATAGGTGATGATTTTCCACAAGAATTCAAATCCATTGTTTCCTACTTCAAGAAGTTCAAACCAAAATAACCGTTTATTTCAGTCTTTCAAGATTAGAAAAATTAAGAATTTTTAACTTTTCAAAGTATGTGTAATTAGAAACAATGATAAATAACTGGTAAAGCATGGAATGCGAAGATCAGATTTGAGCCACCATTTCTAGGGAGGGAAATATGGCACTACAAGAAGTCAGTCCACTTACAGGGATTATTGCTGAAGAAGATGTTGTTCTTGATTTTGGTGAGCATGAAGGTAAATCCGTTTTAGAAGTACAAGACACTCTACCGGATTATTATGATTACCTCATCACAAAGAAGTCAGATGGACAATGTACAATCCGGCGTACCCGGGACAAATGTTTCAGACTCTACGTTAGTAGAACTTTGAATTAGTTTAAAAAAGCCGGACTTGTCCGGCTTTTTTATTTATGTTGGGGGCATAACTGAATCGCGATTGTTTTATTAGCATCAGAATTGTTTACAATATCGGTATAACATTTAGCAGGAGTTAGATCCTGTGCTCTCGAACAAACTTTAAACATTTCAATACTCTCTTCATAGTTTCCTATTCTTTTAATCTCATTCATGCACTTTAAAGGCATCATACTAGTTGCAGCACTACAGAGAATGGCCAAATAAGTATCGCTAGCAGAGTAAGATTTTTTTGCTTTTTTAAAACATTTTTGTGGAATTGAGTTTTTTGATTTTATACATGCGATTAATGATACATCTGTATCCATACCAAGTTCTTTTGTGAAATATTTGAAGCATTTAGAAGGGGCCATGGACTCAGCGCCCTTGCAGAGAGCTAAACCCACAAGACGCTCATTAGAAGACTTTAAGAAATCTAAATAACATTTCGTTCTCGAGGGTACATCTACTTTTCTTCCATCAATTTCTACGACATTTGACTTTCCTGATCTTTTAGAACCTGTAGAGTTTACGTGAAAAATACCTAATCTCGCAGAGATTTCACTGTCACCATTAGTATCAGTTAAGACGAGTTTAAACTCAGGTAAGTAGGCCCTCGAAATATATTTTTCTTCAGTTTCAATGGCAATAACGACTCTAAAATGATTTTTGCGTAATTCTTTAATATTTTTTAAGGTGATTAACTTGTTTCTATAATTCCATAATACGACTCTACAGGATTCAAATGAAGGTGGGCATTTCCATTTTTCTCCCTTTGGATCAATTTTTTTATCAATCTCAACAATTTCTTTTTCAGTAAAGCTGATTTTTGAAATCTCAGCACCGGGAGATTTAAAATAGTAAAGATTAAAATTATTGCTGGGTTTGGGTACTTCTGATTCAGGATTTGAGATCCAAGAATCTACGTCTTCTAATATTTGATACATATTTTTCTTAACGGCCCTTGCCATTTCTTTTCTTTCAAAGCGAGTCTGCGATTTATTTATTTTGATTATGGCCTGGTTGATATACATAAAGACAGCGACTCCAATTGAGCCTGCGACCATGACCTCAACAATAGTCATTCCTAATTGATTTTTTAATATCTTATTCACCGTAACTCATTCCCTGCCCACGAGGATCACTAACACCATGTAGAAATCCATTTTCATAGACAATTGCCTGTATGCTACAACCTAAGTTTTTTACGTTGATTTTATAACCTTTATTTTCTAATTCTTTTTTTACAGAGATAGGGAATCCTGGTTTATCAACTCTTATTTCATCTGGAGACCATTGATGGTGATACCTAACAGCTGCGACAGCATCATACAGGGGCAATTCATGTTCTAAATAATTTAAAATAACAGAAGTAACACAAGTTAATATACGAGTTCCAGAGGGGGTTCCAAGGGCAAGTAAGGGTTGATTGTCCTTTAAAACAATTGTTGGCGACATACTAGATAAAGGTCTTTTCATTGGCGCTACTAAATTATTAGAACCTCCAATTGCACCAAATAAATTTGAAGCTCCAACCTTTGTAGCAAAATCATCCATCTCGTTATTTAATACAATTCCAGTTCCGTCTGCCACAAGTCCTGAACCAAACCATCCATTGATAGTCTGAGTTGATACGACTACATTTCCCACGCTATCTGCTACAGAAAAATGAGTGGTTTCATCATGTTCCTTAAAAACACCTGCCTTCACTGACTTTATTTTTTTGGATTTATCGTTAATGCTTTCTCGAATCTTTTTTGCGTATTTTTTAGAAATCAGATTACCTATTGGGACCCTTACAAAGTCGCTATCTCCCAAGTATCTCGCTCTATCAGCAAATGCTTGCTGCATCGCTGATGAAACCAGATGAACAGTCTTCGGATGATGGGGTCCATATTTCCCCAAGCCATCATTTTCAATAGTATTTAAGATTTGCACAACATGAACTCCTCCAGAACTTGGGGGGGCCATAGAATAGATGACTTTGCCTTTGTACTCTCCCTTAATTGGCTTACGATTTACGACGTTATATTTTAGAAGATCATTTTTTCTTATTAGTCCTCCATATTTTTTACTTGTCTTAACAATTTTCTTCGCCACCCATCCTTTATAAAATCCATCCAAACCTTTTTTAGCAATAGTTTCAAGTGTTTTTGCTAAATCTTTTTGAATTAGCAAGTCTCCTAATTTCATAACCTTATTATTTCTAAAGAATATTTTTTTGGTTGAAGGAAATAATTCCAATACTTTTTGCTTGGCCTTCAATGCTCTATCAAGCTCTGGATAAATCTTGAACCCCTTAGAGGCAAGTGTTATTGCTGGTTCCATAACAATATGAAGAGGAAGTTTTCCAAACTTTTTATGAGCTTGTAAAACTCCAGCCACTAACCCCGGAGTTCCAACAGAAAAGATTCCATTGAGAGATTTATTTTTTATTATATTTTCATTTTTATCTAAGTACATCTTTGCATGGGCCTTAAGAGGTGCCTTCTCTCGAAAGTCTAGAGCAAGAGGTTCATCCATCGCCGGAGTTTTAATTAACATAAATCCGCCTCCTCCAATTCCCGTGGATTGAGGTCTTTCTACAGAAATAGAAAATGAAATTGCTGCTGCTGCATCTACAGCATTCCCACCAAGCTTAAACATTTTCTTACCAGCGGTTGTACTGTTTCTTCCTTGTGAAGCAATCATAAATTTTTCGCCAAAAGACTCATGTTCAGATTTAATTTCAGTAGGGGCAAGGGGGGCCAGAATAGTTGCTTGTTTGATTCCACTGCAATTACTAAAGAAAATAAAACTGAAAATCATTATTTTTAATTTATGCATACTAATATTTCCTCAATATATTCAATTATAGATATGCATTATTCTATCAGATTACATATATCCGTCATTAAGAATGATATCAGTTTTATATTACGCAAAGCACGAGAAAGATTAATTTATTATAAATTTAAGGAAGGATAAGTAGAGGTAATTTTGTTTGCCAGGAATAATTTTCATTTTCAATTACCGTAACTTTTAAACAGGAGATATCAACACCTTCTTTTCGCTCTTTGCTGTAAAGATCAGTCTCGTATTGTCTATATAAAGATCGTCTAAAATATAAAAAAGTTTTTTTGCTATGCCTCCTGTAATTTGAACGACTGAGTGTTCTCCTTTCTGTAGAATATCTACATCAAATGCTTTTCCAATATTTATTACTTTATTTATATGGCCTGCAAAATTTTTACTTTCCGTAAGCCGACATACCCGACCGTATTGGTCTGGCCCAAAAGACTCACCACAACCAAAAAATTTAACATTTATTACAAGACATATTTTATATTGATTCTTATCATTAAATATTTTAGGAAACATTCGAGATTTAGCGAGGAGTTTTAATGCTGCAGGCATTTTGAAGTGATTAACTTCAAATCCTTTCATGTGAACAGCCTCTTCTGATTCTCCCGCAGATACAGGAGCCATCTTAAGGACTAATGAGATAAAAACGAATGTTAAAACAAATGGATACTTCATGGAACTCCTCGCCAATTCTTAAACATATTTAAACAGAAGCTACGGTCATCTATGTCGGCTCAATGTCAATTTTAAGTAAAAATGAAGACTCAACGTATATAGGCAGATAGCGTCCAGTTTGAAACTTCTCTCACCAATAACTTCACCGACGCTCTGAGTAGGGATAATTTCTCTATTTGCCAAGCAGAATCCTCTATATGACAATATTAACTTAAGCGACGAATAGTATTCGTAAAAGGAGTTATAAGTGAGCATATTTGATTATATTCAGCAGGGTGGAACCATCATGTACATTTTATTATTTTTAAATGTCATTGGATTCACAATTATGATTTCAAAATTTTTAATTTTTAATAAAGAAACAAAAAATATATCTTCGACAATTTCCTCTCTAGAAAAAAGAATTGGCCATCATAAGAATGATAAAAGTCAAGAATCTATTGTGGAATTAGCCAAGCAAGAATTAAATTATGAAGTTTCAACTATGGAAAAAGGGCTTAATACTATAAAAATAATTGCAACAATCTCCCCCTTACTTGGTCTTCTTGGAACTGTTCTTGGAGTGCTTATAGCGTTTAGAGTTATGAGTCAGACAGGCCTAAATAACCCTGCAAGCTTTGCGAAAGGTATTTCCATGGCACTAATTACAACAGTAGGTGGAATGATTGTCGCGATTCCACATTATATTGGATATAATTATTTAATTGGAATGATTGATAGAATTGAAGTTAAACTTGAAAAAGAATTATTAGGAAAATTACTATAATATTATGAAGAAAAGAAGCAGAGAAAGCTTACTCCCAGACATGACTCCCCTAATCGATGTTGTATTTCTATTACTTATATTCTTTATGGTTTCATCAGTTTTTAAAAAAGACGAACTCACCTTACTCTTAAGTTTACCTAAGACAGAAAAAGGGGAAAAAACAGTTGATGCGAAAAAGCTTGTGGTTATAGAGTTAAATACCAATCAGGTTGCACTTAATGGTGTAACAGAAACATTGGTAACATTAGGTTCAAAGTTATCACCAATTACCGATAAAACTACGCCAGTTGAACTTCGTATTGATAAAGAAGTAAAATATCAACGAGTAGTTACGTTATTAGATCTTTTGACAAAATATCAATTAACTAATTTATCCTTAATTACAGATAAGTAATTCAGAGAGACTCATAAAATGTCATCAACTTTTTGGATGTTTTCTCAAGATGAAAGTCTTTAACTTTCTCAAAGCCTTTTTCAACCATTTCTTCTTGCAAATTCTTTGATCCAAGTATTAACGTTATTGCATCTGCAATACTTGCAGGGTTGTTAGGATCGACATAACAGGCAGCATTTCCTCCCGCTTCAGGAAAAACTCCTCCCTCAGAAGTGATCACAGGAGTCCCTGAAAACATAGCTTCTACTATAGGTAATCCGAATCCCTCAAAGAATGAGGGGAAAACCATTAAGTCTGCATTTTGACAAAATAGCGGATTCTCATCATAGGGAATATCACTTAAAATTCGAACCCTGTCTTTTATACCGTACGATTCAATCAGAGTCAGAAGATTATCTTTATAATTTCCACCTCTACCAATAATAATTAAATCATGATCAACTATATCTGCAATTGAAGCATAAGCTTTTAACAACCCTAAACTATTTTTTCTTTCTTCGAGTGCACCAATGTAAAGCATATAAGGACGTCGTATTTTATGATTTTCTCTATGTTCTTTTTTATCTGAATCGGAACAAAGATCATAAAATTGAGGATGGCATGCTTGATAATGAACTTCTATTTTATCAGGATTAATATTAAAATAATTAACGATATCATCTTTTGTTTGATTACAAATTGCGATGATCTTATCTGCTTTCTTGCATGATTTTCTAAATTTAACATTATATATGTTTCTATCTATTGAAGAAAAGTATTGAGGAAATCGTAAATAGATTAAATCATGAATAGTAACTACTGATTTAATATTAGTTTTCTCTATCCCTGGGGGTAATTCATGACTAAGCCCATGGTAGATATCTAATTCTTCTTTTTCCAAGTCACTAGTAAGTAGTAGCGATCTCCAAACAGAGGGGATTAACTGTAACAGTTTGTTTGAAGGAAAATGATAATTGAATGATGGATGCTGGGCCTTCCAATCTTCGAACAATTTACTTTTAACTAATGGCGAATACAGATGAAATTCATGAGCGGGGATATACTTTTCTAAACCTAATAATAAAGTTCTACTAAAGTTTCCAAGCCCCCTGTGATTATGAAGCGCTCTTTTTGCATCAAGTCCGATTTTCATTCTATACCGTGTTTGATTATCCCTTGCTAGGTACTAAAATTCGTTGCCGAGGATATATTTTTCCCGATTTTAGACCATTTAAATTAAGAAGCTTAGAAATTGATGTCTTAAACTTTCTGGCAATAAAGGTTAAATTATCGCCTTTTCTTACAACATAAAAGTTACCCATCAGCTTAGGGATTTTGATTCTTTGTCCAATATATATTTTCCCTTTTCTGTTGAGAGAATTTACATATTTTAAATCTCTTAAACTTACTCCAAACTTCCTTGCAATATGCGTGAGATTATCGCCTCTTCTAACTCGGTAAGTTTTCTTTTTGCCAGGTTTTACAAAACGATGCCTTGATGAAGCTGTTATCCTAGAAACTTTAACATTTTTTATATTCAGAGCAACTCCTCCATTTAATTTTGGAAGTATCACACGCAAAGGATTTCTCCTTGTACCTCGAAGAGAAGTATAATTATAATCAGGATTTAATTTTTTGATATCTGAATATCGGAGCCCCAAATCTCTAGATATTTTTTTGAGAGTTGTTTGGCCAAAAAGTGAATAAATTTTTGACCGAGTAAAGTCTTTGTCTTCATTTTGAATTTGTTCATTTCTAACTTTCAATATTTTTTTATTTCTTGAAAGATGTCTCGCTGCCATTAACTTTGGAATGTAGTAGGCAGTTTCTTTAGGTAGTAACTTTTTTTGAACTAATTCATTATAATTTCTAGTTTTTCCTTTACGAATTGCTTTGATGATTCCATATTCACCTTTGTTATATGCACAGAGAGCAAGTTCCCACGAACCAAAGATATTATATAAATCTTTAAGATATTGAGCTGCGGCAAGTGTCGATTTATGTATATTTGTACGCTCATCTACAGATCTATTTATTTTAAGACCATAATTTTTAGCAGTCCCTTTCATAAACTGCCAATAACCTGTGGCCTTGGCCCTCGATTTAACTCTTGAGTTATAGCCAGACTCGATAAGGCCTACGTAGTAAAGCTCTTTTGGAAGACCTTGCTCTTTAAAAATGTTCATAACTAACTGTCTGTACTTTGCACCATTATTTAAATGACGAATAAATCTTTCTCTATCAAGCTTGGTAAAATATTTAATCCAGAAATCATAAAGTTTTTGATTATATTCTAGTTTAAATCCATCGATATCATTCTTCTTTGAATTTACAATTTTAACAGGAGTTTCTTTATTTATTTTGATGATTTCTGTTTGCGGAATTAGGTCAACTTTCTTATCTTCTTTTTTTACTTTCTTTTCATCTTTAAAATATTTCTTAAGATGATTATATTTTTTATTCGGTTTCCTACCAACTTTTGTCATTAGAAGATTAGTTTTGTAGTCAAATTCTACAGCTGAAAACTCAGGAGATGAATGATCGACTTCAACTTTTCTGCTATTTGACAAAGGATGTATAGATGAGCAATTGGCAACGTTTAGTGCAAGAGAGAGAGCGAGCGTTCTGGTCAGGTATTTCAATTTTATTCCCCTAAATTATAAAAACTTATAATTTATAATACAGGGAACAATTTAAGAAACAATAAGAGGAATATTTAAGGCATCTGCCCCTATTAATTAGCTAGAAGGGCGCTTTTAACCCTACGCTCATCCGAACAAAGCCATTAAGCTCTAATTCACCTTTAGGAATTCGATCTATTTCAAACTTAACACCGACAATAAATTTTCTATTATTTTCCAAGATTCCTTTCCAATCGACATCATGTACATTTAAGTCTATACAAGTCCCCTTGCAAGAAACATTTGATTTTGATTTAGTCTTACTATAACTAAGAATCAGGATTCTTCCACTGGCTTCATCATCCTCTTCAGAGGTTTCATTATTTAACCCCCCCCTACTTCTATCTAAATCTCTAATAATCTGATCGTCAGTACCTAGAGAGTCTCCATTAATAGTTCCAGCTGCTAGATTATCTGTAGAATATATTCGATCTACTTCATTAGGATCATCAGCAAATTTTAATACACTTACATAGACTTGAAGGTTTTTGATGAAATTTAGTTCTGTATTTTCTTCTTTTAATTTTTCCTTAATTGTTAAATGAACCGCCAAAAGATTAACATTTTTAATATAATCAAAATCAACTTCATCTAACTCCGGAACATTAATAACCTGTGGAGATAAATTAACGGCCGTCCCATTCTCCTCCTCAATAGAAATATCTGCAAGAACATGGGCCAATCGTTGAAAAATGCTCCCGACGACAGGAATGTCACCTATATCATCAGCGAAACGAGAAACTTCTAAATCTTGAATCGGATAGGTTACAACATAAGGTTTTCCACTTCGTTGTTCATTAAGAGTTTCAATTTCCCATAAAGGATCAATTGACTCTTCAGCACAAGAAACAAAGAAAAATATAAAAGAAAAAATAAATAAAGTTTTGACCATATAGTACTAAAGACCAAACAATGTAAATTGCTTGATATACCTCCGGAAACAGTTTTATATATTAATAGATATCTTTCTATCGATTATTAATCTAAAAAACTTATAGCAAAATTAAACAAATTTTAATAGATACCCTGTAAATTAAACTGTTATTTTACAAAGCTATAAATCATGATCAAGGATGGATCATATATATAAAAGCTCTGTATCCTACTTTATCTAAAAATAGGTATCTTTACCTAAAAACAGGTATCCCCATGACCATACAAGTATATTCAGCTACTTGTGTCCGCTCTTGATTTGTAATTCTTACTCACAGCTAAGAATTATATTCCAAATAAAGGGAGTATAGCTTAAGGTATTACGCAATGCGCAAACTACTAAATAGCTCTATTATTACAATTTTAACCTTGATGCTTTTTTCTAAAATAGCGTCAGCTGAATACTACAGCACACTTCCAAAAGGCGTGAGAAATTTTGTCTTTAAATATATAGGCATGGACTCTGTTAACTCTTCTTATGGCCCCTCGGGAAATGAATTTCAATACCTAATCCATCAGAATTTAAATGCTAAAATTCTTGAAGATATTTCCTCTTTTTCAAAAGTCTATTTTGATGAGTTAAAGAGAATTGCCCCTGAAGCATATGATTCTTTTAGTTTTGGTGAATACTCCGGAAATGGTCAAGTCGATATAAATGTTAAAGGTTATGGATTTGCATATGGTTTAACAAAAAATATTACGGCCTATGTTTCAGTTCCTCATTTTACTGCGAGTGTAAATATGAATATTATCCGAACTAAAGGTAATAATCATCAAGAAGTGAGCTCTATACTTAATCAACATGGTGTTAATGATGACACAGCTTCATTATGGTCTCAACTTACAAATGAACTTCCCGATGCAAGCGGAGGATTATTCCAATCAGTAATTGTAAACTTACTTGGATATCAACCAATTGGAGCATGGAATGCCACAGGATTTGGTGATACTGATTTAGCTGCAATATTTCGTCTTACAGACATTAGAGATATGGGCATGGCCATAACTTCTGGTATCACAATACCTACAGGCAGAATTGACGACCCGGATATATTACAAGATTTTGGTTTTGGAGATGGGCAGTTTGATGTCTTTTCTGAGA
This sequence comes from Bacteriovoracaceae bacterium, assembly GCA_018675575.1. Taxonomy (GTDB): domain Bacteria; phylum Bdellovibrionota; class Bacteriovoracia; order Bacteriovoracales; family Bacteriovoracaceae; genus M0603. The sequence continues at coordinate 21,201 of JABGXW010000048.1, forward strand.
TTGGCGCAGGATTAAGTTTGTTCAACAGAGTCATTGATCTAGATTCTTCATTAAGATATACAGTCCAATTACCTTCCAATAAATTGCTTAGAGTTCCTGACAGTGAGGACTTCACTATATCTGCTGATAAACAGAGTTTTTATGAAAAGCTTGGTAATAAGTTAGACTTTTCAATAAGGACCACACTTCATCCTACTGATTGGATTTCAGCTTATGGTGAATTTCTATATAACCATATCGATCAAGCGAGTTATGATTCTTCAAACAAAGAAGCGAATAGAATTCTCGCAATTGGAACCGAAATTGAAACAGTTTTTTTAAAAGTAGGTGCAGAGTTATCAACAGTAAATTTGTATAACAGTGGAACAATGACAGTCCCTCTCGCCTTTGAATTAAGCGCACAGACTATGATGAGAGGCCAAAATACTCCTAAATATACAAGGTATGATATTGGAGTAAAATTATATTTTTAGATTAGACTTATTCTTCCATCTAACTCTGTGAGTAGGTTGAAAGGATCATTTTTCAATAACAAAAATCCATCCAAATCTATATAGTCCACATTTTCACCTAAGGCATAGGCAAAAGAGATTCCAAGAGAAGTTTCAATCATACAACCGAGCATCGTTTTTAAATTATTATCTTTTGCCGTTTTCAATTGTGACGTTGCGTTATTCAATGTTCCACTTTTCATCAATTTAATATTAACTCCATCGAAAAATTCAGCCAGACTTGCAATATTTTCGTTAGATGTAATAGATTCGTCTGCAATGAAAGGCACATCACATTTGCCTTTAATTTTCTTCATTTCTATATTTTTTAATGAAGATAAGGGTTGTTCTATAAATTCTATTCTAGATAAATCTTTTATAGAATCAAGAAAAAATAATACTTCATTGGCTGAGTGAAAGCCTTCATTAGCATCAATTCTAATTTTTCCATTATAGTGTTTTAACAATTGATTTAATAAAGATATTGATTCACTACCATTTATTTTTAATTTCAAAAATGGTTTTTTTGATAAATTATTATCAATTAAAAACTTACTAACCTCATTTTTATCTATTATTGGAATAGAAAAAGAAGTTTGGAGACTTTGAGGTACACTTACACCGAGATAACAAGCAATATTACTATTCTTACTTTGTTTTATTTTTAAATTTACAAAAGCTTGATTAATCCCCATTTTCAAACTGTGACAAAGTTCAGAGGTCTCATCTAACCATTTCAGACCATTATGATTAAATGGGTTCTTTTTACCAAAAAGATCACAAAAAAAAGTAAATCCGTCTAGTACCTTCTCTTTGGATTCATTATATCTAATATTAAATGCTACTTCTCCATGTCCAAAATTTCCAAACTCAGTATCTTCTACTTTAATAATAAAATTTTCTTTAAATCTAGAAGTATTTCTTGATATCTTCCAATCAAATTTTAGCTCCAGCTTGATTATAGAAATAGTCCAATTTTGCATGTTTTATCCTTAGTCTCAACAATGATACCATTGAATTATGATATCCTAAAAATGGAGTTAATAATTAAGAGTTTATCATTCGATAACATCATCAATATCGTAGTTACAATTACATTAACTTATGTTCTTATAAGATATTTTGGTCCGTTGGCCATGGAGTTTTTTATTGAGAAAGTGACAGGGCAAAAGAAAAGACCTGAAGCAGATTTTGATAACTTAATAAAAAGAAAAGAGGAGATGCTAAGAAGAGGAGCATCTGGAGCAACAAATGCCAGTCAATACAAAAGTAATTCTCAAAAATATAAATCTAAAACCCACGAATTGTACAACCTGGCATTTAAAAAATATTCTTCTGAAGGCGATAATAGTTTAAATTATAAAAAGGTCCTCGAACTTTTTGATAATTGCGAATGGGGAGAAGGTACACTGATTAATGAAATAGGAGCAACAGTATCTTCTAAACTGTCTAGAAGACTCGACATAACAGAAATCACACCATATATTTCAAACATAATAAAAAGAGAAGTTTTATTAAATTTGTCTTCAGAAAAACTTCCTGGCTTTGAAGATGTAAAAGCTGCTTGTGAATCAAAGGTCTATCTCGAGAACTTAATTAAAGAAGTAAAAAATGGCGGTGGTTTATATTTAGACAAGATGAAGAAATTAAATAAAGTATCATCAAAGGTACTTATCCTCGCAATTAGTTATTTAATTTATAGAGAAACAAAAAAAGCATCAAAAGACTTACTTGAAACATTTATCAAAGCACACAGCCCTTTAGAATTTATCAATAAAATTAATTCGGTGGAAATGGAGCGAGGAATTAACAAGCTTATTATTAGTGGAGATAATAAAAAGTTTAGGTCTATAAGTAGTCTCAATAAAATAATTTTCGATCTATCAAACTTAATGAATTCTTTAAGTCCTATCCCCCCATTAAAAAATAAAAAGGATCTCAAGGGGGCATTTGATATCATCCAAATCGATGGTATTGCGACAAAAGACAAAGTTAAAAAGTCCTATCAAAAGCTTGCAAGTATTAAACATCCCGATAAATTAGCTGCTAAAGGTATATCAAAAGAATTAGAAAAAGTTGCCACTTCAAATTTCACAATTATCCAAGAAGCCTATGATATTATTTTAGAAAGTTTAAAGGAGTAATTTTGCATATAAATCAAGATAAAATCATTAATACATTAAAAAACGAATTAATTCATATAATTAGTGAAACTAATGGAATATCCTTATATGATACATTAGAATTACTTTCTCACTCCCAAAAGTTAAACGGAAATCACAAGATTGCATTATTGATTAAAGAGTTTCTTACTTTAATTGGAGCTTTTCATAGTGAAGAAGCAAACATGGTATCGTTGTTGAATCATCCTGTGAGTGAAGCATTCTTTTTATTTTTTAAAAGTTTTCCTCTTCCTTATCATGAAGAACATATTCATCTTACAGGAAGTTTAAGTGCTGAGTTCATCTATCCTCGTATTTCAAAACTTCTTAAAGGAAAGAATAAAGCCATTTATGAAAAGAAGATTAATGAAGTTTATGGAAAAGGCTCTCTTCCAATCAAATCGACAGAGGACGTTGATCAATTAGTGAAATTGAAGGATGGAGAAATGTTCATGACCTATCTAAAAATTCTCTATCTCGCTAAATTAATACTAGTTGATAGAAAAGCACATGAAGACGCTGCTTATCATATGGCACATGACTTATATTATAAATATAACGTTGGAAAAATAAGGTTAAAATTCACTCTTTCGAGAGTTTCAAAAGATAGTAAAGACCAAATCCCAGGCGTTGAGGGCCTATCTGAGGACGATGTCGTGATTGGGCTTTACAATGGTTTTAAAAAGTTTCAAAAAGAAGTTCCTATATTTGATTTTGTATTATCACCTTGCTTTAGAAAAGAAGAAAGCTTTTTTGATAGCGAAAACTTTGAAACAAAAGAAGACCATTTTTTATATCAAGTCAACTCTATTATTCTATTCAAAGAAAAACATCCAGAGATAGGTCAATACATCACAGAAGTTGATACTGTTGGAGATGAAAAAGAACTCTATAGGAAAAAACATTTTTCGCAAATGAAAAATGGTTTAAGACGATTACAATACAACGGTTTTAGAATACGATCACATCATGGTGAAACGTGGAAAAACTTAAGAACAGGAGTTCAATCTGTAGATAATGCAATGAATATTTGGCATATAAATACTTTAGAACATGGACTTAGTCTTGGAATAAATCCTAATTTTTATTTTCATAGATTATTCCAAAGAGTCATGGAGAAAAACCAACTTGGTAAAGCAATTACCAAGAAGAGTCCTGAATATTCAGAACTAAACGACATGGAATGGCATGATTCGATAGTAAAAGACAAAATTTTTAAAGGTGAATTACTTTCCTTAGAAGAAGAAAAAAGCTTTTTAAAGACAAAGTTTCACACAGCAAGGGAAATAGAACATTATCAACATGATGTTTTAAATAGAATGATAAATAAAAAGGTTTCTCTTGTTGCTCTTCCTAGTTCCAATTTAAAACTGACTGGATGCTTCCCCGATTATAAAGATCATCCATTTTCATGGTGGGAAAAGAAAGGAGTGTCGCTTGGAATAGGTACTGATAATTACATCACCTTGGACACTAATTTTATACAGGAACTTTTAATTTTACTATATTCAGATCCTTCCAATCTTAAAATCACAAAGTTATTAATGATAGCAACTAAAGAAGAGAGAAGGCCATTTATGAGTCATCTACTATGGGAGATGAGAAAATCATCAACTCCTTAGAATGTTAATTGCTTGAACTTTAACTTTCTCAACAGAAATATTAACCATACATTCTTGATAAATATCTCTCTCACATTTCCCTCTTCCATCCTTCGAGCAAGGACGACAAGGGAGATCAAACTCTAACGTTCTTATATTTTTATTTGTAGAAAAGCCAAATGCTGTTGGTCCTATTAAAGAGAGTCCGTTGACCCCTAAAAGATCTGCCACATGTATAATACCAGTATCGGCTGACACTACTAATTTGGCCTTAGAAACGAGATAAGAACTCTCAATAAGATTTAATTTTCCAGCCACGTTGATAATATTTTTGTTATTTTTATCAATTATTTCTTCGATAAAATTATCTTGAGGACCTCCTACGAAGTAAATGGGAAAGTCACCCAATTCATTAGCTAATTTCTTCCAATGATCAACTGGCCATCTTTTCATTTCCCAAGCTGCAGATGGCGCCATAACGATATAGTCATCATTATTTAAATATGTCTTTTCTTGTACATTTTTAATAGTTTTATCATTAAAATTCCAATCTTGGATCAAATCACTTGCACTATTAAGCTCTAAAGGTTCACAATAACTAATCATTCCTCGATATGGCCTTGGAAATTTATTTTTCTTAAAATTGAATAATAATACTCTCTTCCACCTCTCCTTAGATCTTGTGATTACTGATGACTTAGGATTAAAAGTTTTTACAATAATTTTGATAATAAATGATCTTAAATTTGAATGAGCATCATATATTAAATCATAACTATTTGATCTGAGTTCAAATGAAAGTTTTAGAAGACCAAAAAGTCCATTTTTTTTATTTAAAGTAATTATATTATCGACATAAGGTGAATGAGCTGGAAGGTCACCGAACTCAGTCTTTGTAAGCCAGTCCAATACGGCATTAGGATACATCTCTTTAATATGCTTTGTAACAGATAACGCCTGAACAATATCACCAAAACTAGAAAATCGAATAATTAAAATCTTTTTCATAGCCTAAACTATAGCTTATCAATGATGTATATTGAAGTGCGCGCTATGCAACAACAAAAGTCTACTCTTTTACAAATTAACTTTTCAGGATATTATCATTATGTGAAGAATTAAATAAACTTTAGGATTCCATGGCATTTACTGTAAAGCATTTAAATAGTCTTACTGAAGTAGCAGTAAACCACTCAGCGTCAGACATTCATATCCGCACTGATGAACCTCCATGCCTACGTATTCGTGGAGATCTGGTTCCTATTCAAACAAAAGATTTTAAATTAAAGGATGTAGTAGATTTAGCCAAAATTTTATCAAAAATAGATGCTGAAGAGTCAGTTGAGTTAACTGATCTAAATGAAAAAGATGGCTCCTTCGAAATTGAAAATACCTGTAGACTAAGATTTAATATCTTCGTTTATAATCAACAGTTAGGAGTAATTCTTCGAATTATTAATTCCAAAGTACCTACCATTGAGTCCCTGGGGTTCTCTTCAATCATTAAAAAAATTGCTCTCCAACGCCGTGGTCTAATCTTGGTAACAGGAGCTACTGGTTCAGGAAAATCCACCACTTTAGCAGCAATGATTAGTTATATTAATAGAAAAAGGCACACGCATATTATTACAATAGAAGACCCTGTAGAATATATCTATACACAAGACCAATCCCGAATAACACAAAGAGAAATTGGTATTGATACACCAAGTTTTGCATCAGCATTACGTGCGGCCCTTAGACAGGACCCCGACATAATATTGATTGGAGAAATGAGAGATAAGGAAACTATCTCAATCGCTTTGAAAGCTGCTGAAACAGGACATGTTGTTCTTTCCACGGTTCATACCACAGATGCTGTTCGGACTGTAGGTAGAATTATTTCGATGTTTCCCGAAGGCGAACAAGAAGATGTTCGAAAAAGACTAGCTGATAATTTATATGCAACCATTAGTCAGAGAATGCTAAAAGGTATCAAGAAATCTACTCTCTGTATCGCTCAAGAAATCATGATTACAAGTCCTGGAGTCAAAGAATGTATTGAGGGAGTGCAAAATATTCACCGTTTGTCTACAATCATCTCTAAAGGTAGAGGAAAATCAGGCAATCAGTCTCAAACATTTGATCAGCACATAATGGATTTATATCAAGCTGACAAGATCTCTAAAGAAGTAGCATTAGAAGCAGCAACAAGTGGAGCAGACTTTATTCAAAAGCTATTAGTTGAAGAGTAGTCGTTTTTATTCTTTGCCGATAAATTATCATAAAGATTCCAGCAATGCTCACAACAACAGAACTAAGCTCCCATGTCTTGTCATTCTTATTGCACAAGATCCTTGATTTTCTTTATAACATCATCAAGCTTAGCTTTAAGCTCATCACATTCTTTTTTCCACACATCGTTATCAAGCGATTCATCTAAGTTAGTTATTTTTTTCCCTAAAGCAAGAGATGAATCATTTAGCTCTTTTAATAGTTCCACACCAAGTCGTTCATCTTCTAGATTCTCAAGAATATCTAATAACATCATGTGTTCACTATTATCAAACATTATTTTACCATGCTCAATTTTTTACCTTTATTGAGGTCGACCATGTCTTTGGCAATGAAAAGAGCTTCTTCAAGTCCGACATCTTTTCTTAAGCTTTCAAACCATTCCTCTTTACGCTTATCAAAATCTTCTTGCCAATGCTCCTCGTCTTCTTTTTTTATTTTTGTTTTATCACGCGATTCTTCATAATGACTAATAAGTATATCCTTACTTTCTTTATCTAGTTTTAGTTGTTTTGTAAGTTTTGTATTTTTTTCATCTTCAGCTTGAACCACGGATTTATTTAAGGAAACTTTTGTATCTTCTCTTTTTTCAATTAAAAACTTAAGGCTTCTCTTTAATTTATCATATCTGTCATTACCCATAATCCTCTTAGAACTTCTTTTTTGCAACAAAGGGATATGCCCTATCTCTTTGTTCCATACCGTATAATTAAGTGCTTTGACTTGATCCCACTCTAGAGAGTTTTCTAGATCTTTTTCTCTACTTTTTGTATAAGCAAATGGATCTGGAAGAATAATATCTGGAGTGACTCCTTTATATTGAGTTGACGCACCACTGACTCTGTAAAATTTCTGTATCGTTACCTTCAAAGCACCGATTCCAGCTCCGCCAACAAGAGCAGCAATTGGATTTCTATTTAAATCTAAAACTGCTTGGACAGTCCCTTTTCCATGTGAAAATTCACCTCCAACAATCACAGCTCTCTTATAGTCTTGCAAAGCGCCTGCTAAGATTTCTGATGCAGATGCACTAAATCTATTGGTCATCACAATTAATGGCCCCTCATAAGTAACATTACTATCCATGTCTCTTAAGATATCAATTTTTCCTTGATGATCTTTAATTTGAACAATAGGTCCTTTTTCAATAAAAAGGCCTGACATGAGTCTAGCATCTTCTAAAGCTCCTCCTCCGTTATTTCGAAGGTCTAAGATAATAGCATCGATATTATGTTTTTTAAGAGATTCAAGCTTCTTTTTGACATCATTTGAACAATTTTTAGCACTATTTTGAAAGTCACGATAAAATTTTGGAACATATATATAACCTATCTTTAAATCTAGATTTTTATGCTTTACTATGCTTGATTTCGTTTTAGAGGCAGCTATTTGAATAATATCTCTTACGATAGGAACAACTTTTCTTGTTCCATCCACTTTTTTAACTGTTAAATTTACAATAGTATTTTTAGGCCCTCGGATATATCGAACAGCTTTATCGACTCCCATTCCTACTAAGTCGACACCTTCTTTTGCTTTAAACTTATCTCTAACCTCAAGAATTATATCATCTACCTCAAGACCTTTTTGTCTCCACGCCGCTCCACCAGGCACAATTCTGACAACTTTGATATATTCATCTTCCTCCTGGAGCACCGCGCCGATCCCCTCAAGGCTACCACTTATATCAATATCAAAATCTTCTTTTCTTTTCGGTGGGAAATACGATGTGTGAGGATCAAAAATAGTCGCAATTGAATTTACAAAGTTTTCCATATTATCGACATGCGTTTTCTCTATCATGCGCTTGAATATTTTTTTATATCTTTTAGACACTTTTTCATGCGCCTTCGAAATCATTTTTGAATTTGAAAGCTTCTTTTTTTTCTTTTTATTCTTTTTTTCTTTTTTTAACTTATTTCTTTTTGTTTTATCATCATTATCTTTATTCTCATCAATAAGTGAAAGGTACCTTGATAAGGTAAAATGTTTAAATAGTTTCGTCCAATGATCTACAAATTCTTTGTCATTGCTAACCCAAGTTATTTTTTCAGGATCTAGCTCTAGAGTATCTTTTCCATCAAATTTAAACTTCTTTTTGAACAGCTTAGCTCTCAGGGCCTCCGCTTGATTTACCCGCTTTTTAATAATTTTAGACGCCGCCTCTATAATTGAATGTTTTCCTGATTGAAGTTCATCATCAAACTTATCATTATATTTTTTTAATTCTTCAACATCTGATTTATATAAAAATTGTTTTCCATAATCAATTTTCTTTATATATTCGTCAAAAGCTTTCAGTGAAACAGCATCATTAACCACAAGTGCTCTGTAATGATAATTTTCAAGAGCAGATTTTATCAAAGTACCAATTAACTTATCTTTTTTAATGTCATTCGCTGTTCTTTTATTAGCACTCGTTTCAGCAACACTCGTGTTCATCATTGTCATTATGATGAATAAAAAAATGCCAAGTTGCTTGATTAAGTTTTTCATTTATTCTCCACTTTATTAAAGTCTATATTAATATTGATAAATATATTGCCAACTTTCTAACCTATTCATTTTATTCTGTTTTTGATAGAGACAAAAGGGTAAAGTTAATGACTTAAAAAATCAAGTCAGACCAAAAAGCTTAGTCATTACTTATTAAGGGTTTACCTAGGTAGATTATGAGTTTTTACTAGGAATTAACTCTCCCCTGACGCTAAACATAATCTTTTCGGCCTTCTCAATAGCATCTTGAAGATCTTTTGCGTATTCGTTATTAGTACAGTATTCTAACCAATATTTATTGTCAGGATGAATGACTGGGTGTTTTGGTGCGAATAAACTACAAGCGTCATCATGAGGAATGATAGATATATCATGCGTCCCTATTTCTTTAGATTTTATAATCGTTTCCATTTTGTTAAAGCCAATTAGTGGTCTTAAAACCGGACGAGATGTAATTGAATCGACCAGTGCTATATTTCCTATTGTTTGGCTGCTTACCTGACCTAAGGCATCTCCAGTAAGCAAGGCCTTAGCACCAATCCTGCCTGCTAAAATGTTAGCACAATCTACCATATATTTTCGAAATAACATTGTTCGATAATCTTCCTTGCAAGACTTTGCAATTTTCTTCTGTATATTTCCAAATGGTACGATATAAAGAGAGGTTTCTTTTTGATAAGTTGCAAGAACTTCCATTAATTTAATTATTTTATCTTTTACTTCTTCTCCAACAAATGGATAAGCGTAGAAAAATGCAAAGGTTTGTCTACAACCACGTTTTGACATCATATAACTTGCCACGGGAGAATCAAATCCTCCACTTAATAGAGTAACGAGGTGGCCGTTTGTGCCAACAGGTAAGCCACCCACTCCCATATATTTATGCGTCGATATAAAAAACTTATCAGGAAGAATCCGTAATTCTACGAAGAGCTCAGGAGTTTTAACATCTACTTTTATATTGTCAAAATCTTTAAGTATGAGATGCCCCATTTCTCGACTTACTTCCATACTATTTTTTTCAAAAGTCTTTAATGTTCTCTTAGTATTAACTTTAAAAGTTCTTGGGAGTTTGTCACCCCAAGACGTTAATTCTTCTTTTATTGAGGGGTATAAAAGTTCATAATCTAGCTCAATATCTCTAGTAGGGCTAAAGCTATGAATACCAGGAACTCTTTGAAGAGCTTGAAATACTTTCTCTTTAAAAGGCTCATCTGATCTTACGATCATTCTCTGGCTTTCATTTTTAACTTTAAATTTATAGGGATGAAAAGCTGCAACAACAGTTTCAATATGATTTTTAATGGCACGAAAATATTGGGGACGATTTTTTCCCTTTAACCATAACTCATCAACGTTTATCATTAACACTTTATACATATATTCTCTTTTATTTTTTTAATAAAAATTCTAAATCTAAAATTATCTCATTAAATAAATCGCAAAACTTATTTAACTCATCAATGGTGTTTGTCCAGCCTAAGGAAAGCCTTAGAATAGACTTGTGGTTTTCTTCTTCAATATTAAGAGCTAAGAAGACAGGACTAGCTCCTTTTAATTTAGATGAACAAGCAGAACTCGATGATATATAAATTTCATTTTCTTCTAAATGTCTTAAAAGGATATCACTTGAAATGTCTTTAACATAAAAAGTTAATATCTTCGGACTAGTGTAATCGAGATCAAATGGGAATACAGTACGTGGGCATTCTTTTTTGAGTCTTCTTCTTAGATGTATGTTCATTTCAATGTATTTCGCTAGGTCATCTTTAAAAGCCTCTGCTCTAGCAACATTAAAAGATTTAACCAAAGAAGTCGCCTCAGAACTAGATCGCAAGCCGTCTTGATGACCTCCGCCAATCAGAAGAGGTTGAACTTTCAAATCTTTTTTAATGTAGAGACCAGCAATACCTTTAGGTGCAGATATTTTATGGCCAGAAATTGTAACAGAGTCTATGTTCCAAGTAGTTACTTCAATATCTAACCATCCGTATGATTGAACTGCATCCACATGAAAATGGCAGTCAACATTATTATTTTTTATAATTTTTGAAATTTCTTCTAAGTTTTGAATAGAACCGTTGTGATTATTTACATGTGATAATGTGCATAGTTTAACATTTTTTGACATATTTTCTTCAAGCCAAATTAAATCAACAAGACCCTGCTTATTTAGTGGCGCCGCTTTGATCGAAACGCCTTTATTTATTAATGTTTTTATATTTTGTACTAAGCTTGGGTGATCCCCTTCACTATAGAGGGCAACATCTCCTGCCACTAATTGTAGACCTTGGATGAGAGTTGTATTAGATTCTGTTGCTGATGAAGTAAAAATAAAACTGTCATTCAAAACTGATCTATCATCAGATAAGGATTTCAAAAACTCTATTTTTATTTTTAATAACGAAGCTTGTTGATATTTACCTAATTTATGGATTGCAGAAGGATTTGCAAAGTCATATTGTAAAGACTGCTGCATCTCATCAATAGTTTCTGTTCGAAGTGGAGAACTTGCTGCATGATCTAAATAAATCATTATTTTTCCTTCTTGCACTTTATTAATGTTAGAGACCAGATTATGACCATAAAAACATGTCGCGTCACACCATATTCCTTTCAGAATAGTTGGCAAGTATTAAGATTCTTAATTACAATATTTTCTTATAAATAAAAAGGAAAACATCATGGTCCAAAAAGGATATTTTAGCTCTCCAACATTACATAAGAATTGGTTATATTTCGTCACAGATGATGACCTTTTCAAGGTTGAGTTATCAGGCGGTGTCCCCAGACGGCTTACGTCGTCAACAGCTGTCTCATCACGTCCTCATCTCTCCCCTAATGGAAAGACTATACTCTTTATTTCTACTGAAAAAGGTCAACGAGACGCATACGTAATGGATTCTGAAGGCGGGGAAAAACAACGGTTAACTCATTTTGGTGATGTAAAGGTATCCGGATTTAAAGACAATAAACATATTGTGGTCATGTCTGCAGAAAACTCTTTTCACAGAGCACATATAATCCCTTATCTAATTAATATTGAGACTCTAGAGAGGAAACCTCTTAATGTTGGCCATGCTTGTGCTGTAGAGTATGCCCATGATGGCCCCGTTTTACTTGGAAGAAACTTGGGAGATCCGGCTCACTGGAAACGATACAGAGGTGGAACTCTTGGACGATTTTGGTTATCAAGAAATGGTAAGAATAACTATAAGGAACTACTAAAGAATATAAAAAGTCATCTCTCAAATCCAAAGTTCGTGGCAAATAGAGTTTATTTTATCTCTGATCACGAAGGAATTGGAAATATCTACTCATGTAATTTTTCTGGTAATAATATAAAAAGACATACTAACCAAAATGAATACTATGTAAGAAATTTTAATGTTTTTGAAGGCAGAATTGTTTATCAATGTGGAGCCGATATTTTTCAGTACGACATTACGTCAAATGAGTCTCGAAAAATAGATATTAACTATCACTCAAACCATCAACAATCGGCACCTCGATTTGAACCAAGTTATAAAAATCTTCAGGATATCAATATTAGTGAGAATAGTGAAGAGCTAGCTATTGTAATCAGAGGACAATTATTCATTATGTCTCCTTGGGGAGGAGCTTCTATTAAATTACATCATAAAAATGCAATTAGGATTAAAAAACCGCATTTTATAAAAAATAAAAGGTCTCAAGATGAAATCGTTTGTATTGCAATGAATGAAGATTCGGAAGAGGAGCTTATAATTTTCAATAGAGATGGTGGAGATTATAAAAAGCTAAAACTTTCTTTTGAGCTAGGAAAAGTTTTTCAAGTTTTACCACATCCAAAGAAGTATGAAGTAGTAATCTCAAATAATCGCACAGAAATTTGGCATGTTAATTTGAAAACAGGAAAAGGGATATTAGTAGAAAAAAACAAGTTTGTTGAAGAACAATCTATGAATTGGTCTCCTTGTGGGACGTGGCTAGCTTATAAAGGAGCTGATACTAAAGAAAAATCAGGGATAAAAGTTTGGAATTCAGTAACTAAGAAACAAAGGTTTTTACTCAGTCCTGTCTTACGAGATAAAAGTCCTGTCTTTGATCCAAATGGGGATTACCTTTATTTTATAGGTACGAGAGAATTTAATCCTGTCTACTGTGAAACTCATTTTGATATGAGTTTCCCTGCAGCAACCAAACCATACGCTGTTTGCCTTAGAAAAGATGTTATCTCTCCAATGGATAAATACTTAGACTTTGAAGTTGAAGAGGAAGAGGAAGAGGCAAAGGAAAATAATCAGAAAAAAACAAATCATCGTAAAAAGAAGTCAGCGAAGAAAAAGAAATCACAGGAAGAAGATGAAGACCTTGTCAAAATAGACTTCGATGGAATTGATCAAAGAATATTATCTTTAGGCATTGAACTGGCAAATTATCATTCTCTATACGTAACTAAAGAAAATCTATTATTTATTAAGTCTTCAATATCTCCAATTAATCCCGATTCCCACTGGATGGATGATGAAGGAAGCTACGACCTTTGTCGATTTAATTTTAAATCAAAAAAAGTAAAAGTATTTCTTTCTGATGTCGAAGCAGTCGTTTTATCAAAATCTTTAAAGTATGTATTACTTGAAACAGATGGAGAATTACGCCTATTAGATGTCAATTCAAAACCAACAGAAGGCGAATCAAATAATAACAAGGATGGATGGATTGATCTCAACCGAATCAAGATTAAAGTCACCCCAAGGCAAGAGTGGGCCCAAATGTATCGTGAAGCATGGGTTCTTCAACGAGAAAACTTTTGGACCAAGGACATGTCAAAGGTAGATTGGGTAAAAATTTACCATCGCTACCAAGTATTACTTCCTAAAGTAAATACTCGAAGTGAATTTTCTGATCTTATGTGGGAAATGCAAGGTGAACTTGGAACAAGTCATTGTTATGAATTTGGCGGAGATTACTACAAAGTTGATAAGAAAAATTTAAATGGCAAACTCGCCTCTCATTTACGGTGGAATAAGAATTCTAGATCCTATGCGATTGAACATATTTTAAATGGAGATTCATGGATTAAGAATCAGGACTCTCCTTTAAATGCTCCAGGAATCAATTTGATCAAGGGAGATGAAATCTATGCAGTGAATGGTGTTCCATTTGAAACAGCGAATTCCATGTACGCAGAACTTGATGGACTGGTTCAAAAAAAGACATCTCTTAAAATTAAAAGAAAAGGAAAAACTAAATTTGAAAATATTATTGTTAAACCATTAGAGAGTGCTGGAAATACGGCTTACAGGGAATGGGTTAAAAGTAATCAAGAGCATGTTCATAAAAAATCTAAAAACAAGGTGGGATATCTACACATTCCAGATATGAGTGTTAAAGGATTCTCAGAGTTTTATCGCCATTACTTAAGTGAATTTCGAAAAGAATCCATTATCATTGATGTTCGCTATAATGGTGGAGGAAATATCAGTCAGCTCATTTTAAAAATGTTAAAGCAGAAAATCATTGGATATGACACTACAAGGCATTATGGTGACGATCCTTACCCTTTGTATGCCATTTCTGGAAATATTGTTTGTCTAACTAATGAGTTTGCGGGCTCAGATGGAGACATTTTTTCACATAGTTTCAAACTCATGAATTTGGGAAAGTTAATCGGTAAAAGAACCTGGGGCGGAGTGGTCGGTATCTGGCCAAGATTTGGTCTGGTTGATGGAACTTTCACTACCCAACCTGAATTTTCATTTTGGTTTCAAGATGTAGGATTTGGAGTTGAGAATTATGGAACTGAGCCTGATATAGACGTTGAGATCTCTCCAGACGATTGGACAAAGGGAATTGATACCCAACTAGATCGTTCTATTGCTGAGGCGCTCAAGGGACTTAAAAAGACTAAGATTTTAAAAATTGACTTAAAATCTAAGCCAAGTTTAAAGCTTCCAAAGCTTCCAAAGACATAGTGGCTTGGATGAATACAGAAATGAACTTATTCTACTTTAAATTTCTTAAAACATATTGAAGAATTCCACCATTTTTAAAATAGCTTAATTCATCTTCAGTATCCACTCTGGAAACAACTTTTGTTGATGAAATCGTTCCATTTTGTTTTTTAATTATTAATTCAAATTCCATTTTAGGGCTTAAAACTCCTATGGCCTTTAAACTGATCATTTCAGAACCATCGAGAGAAAATGTTTTTCTCGTTTCTCCATTTTGAAACTGAAGCGGTAAGACTCCCATTCCGATAAGATTCGATCTATGAATACGTTCAAAAGATTCCACGATAACAGCTTTAACACCCTGGAGATTTGTTCCTTTTGCAGCCCAATCTCTAGAAGAACCTGTTCCATATTCTTTTCCACCAAAAACAACAAGTTCTTTACCTTCAGAAATATACTTCATTGCTGCATCGTAAATTGATAATTGCTCTCCAGTAGGAATATATTTAGTGTATCCACCTTCAACTCCTGGAACCATTTCGTTTTTAATTCTGATATTTGCAAAAGTACCTCTCATCATGACTTCATGATTTCCTCTTCTTGAACCATAAGAATTCCAATCCTGTCTTTCAACATTATTTGCAGCTAGGTATTCGGCAGCAGGAGATCCCCCTGCAATAGAGCCTGCAGGAGAGATATGATCAGTCGTCACAGAGTCCCCAAGAACTGCGAGGCAAGAAGCATCATTAACGTCAAAGTTATCAATCACACCTTCTTTAATTTTTTCAAAGAAAGTAGGGTTTCTAATATAAGTTGAAGTCGGATCCCAATCGTACATTTCCCCCACAGAGGTTGAAACTTCCTGCCATTTCTTATCACCTTCAAAAACATTTGAATAACGCTTTTTATACATTTTACTTGAAATACTTTTACTCACAACCTCTTCAATTTCTTCATTTGTTGGCCAAATATCTTTTAAATAGACATCTTTTCCATCTTTATCTTGTGCAATCACTCCAGTTAGCATTTCTTCATTCATGTTTCCTAGAATTGAATAAGCTACAACTAATGGAGGGGATGCGAGATAATTTGCTTTTACATCTGGAGAAATTCGACCTTCAAAATTTCTATTGCCTGATAAAACAGACGTCGCAAGAAGATCATTTTCATTAATACATTTTGAAATGGGTGCAGGAAGAGGCCCTGTATTGCCAATGCAAGTAGTACAACCATAACCTACTAAATTAAATCCTAAGGCATCTAAATGTTCTTGTAAGCCTGCTTCTATTAAATAATCAGTAACAACTTTCGAGCCAGGGGCCAATGAAGTCTTAACCCAAGGTTTAGCTTTTAATCCCAGTGCATTTGCTTTTTTTGCAACTAGTCCAGCCGCAACTAGGACAGAGGGGTTTGATGTATTTGTACAAGAGGTAATGGCAGCGACAACAACATGACCATTTTTCATTTTAAATTCTTCACCTTCGACATCATATTCAGCAATAAGAGCATCTGGTCCATAATTAAATATATCTTTTGTAGCGACTTCAAAAGCGGCGGGTGCAGATTTAAGATCAATTCTATCTTGAGGACGTTTAGGTCCAGAAATCGCGGTTTCAACTCTTGAAACATCTAACTCTACAACAGAGGTAAAAACAGGATCAGGTGAATTTGCGTCGGCCCAAAGTCCTTGCTCCCTAGCATAAGCTTCAACTAAAGCAATAGTTTCATCTTCACGACCTGAAAGCTTTAAGTAATCAATAGTTTTTTCATCTATTGGGAAAAACCCACAAGTCGCACCATACTCTGGTGCCATATTTGCGAGAGTTGCTCTATCTGCTAAGGATAGTGTTTTCATACCTGGTCCAAAAAATTCAACAAATTTTCCTACAACTCCATGCTTTCTTAATTCTTCAACCACTTTTAAAACTAAATCTGTTGCAGTCAATCCTTCAGCTAATTCACCTGTTAGTTTTAACCCTACTACTTCGGGGATTAGCATAGTCACAGGTTGACCAAGCATGGCCGCTTCTGCTTCAATTCCACCTACTCCCCAGCCCAAGACAGAAAGACCGTTAATCATTGTTGTATGGGAATCTGTTCCAACACAAGTATCAGGATAAGCAATTTCTTCACCAGCTTGCTCTTTGGTCCATACTACTTTTGCTAAATATTCTAGATTTACTTGATGAATAATTCCTGTACCAGGAGGTATTACTCTAAAGTTTTCAAATGCATTTTGTCCCCATTTCAAAAATTTATATCTTTCCATATTTCGCTGATACTCAATTTCAACATTTTTTTCATAGGCGTTGTTATCTCCAAAATGTTCCACTTGAACGGAATGATCGATCACTAAATCAACGGGAACTTGAGGATTAATTTTTTTAGGATCACCGTCAAGAACATTCATTGCTTCTCTCATAGCAGCCAAATCCACAACCGCAGGAACTCCTGTAAAGTCCTGCATGACAACTCTTGCAGGATGATAGGCTATCTCATGATCTGATTTTTTAAAATCAACCCAATTATTTAAGGCCTCAACATCCCCCCAATTAACGGCCGTTCCACCTTCATGTCGTAAAAGGTTTTCCATGAGTACTTTTAAGCTTCTTGGAAGTTTATCTATTTGAGCAAGGCCTTGATTTTTTGCCTCTTTCAATGAATAAATTACATAACTTCTACTACCCACTTTGAGACTTGTCTTAACCTTGCTCATGTCTACCTCTATAGTTTAACCTTTTAATATTGCTCAATAAGTTACTCTAAAACCTGATTTACGTCACTGCGAGGTGCTTCTTTGACCTACGCAGGAAGTCATGGCCTTAACGCTAGACAAAATACCCAAAATGCAAATATATAATACTTGAGGTTTTCATGAGAAATAAAGATCAGGTTTATAAGCGACCAATAGATAAAATTCCCGGCTTTGAATTTAACGAAGATGTTGTTTCTGTTTTCGACGATATGATTAGTCGTTCAGTTCCCTTTTATGATGAAATTCACAGGATATTACTTGACGTTATTGACAGGACATTTACTGGCGAAGGACTTGTTTATGATTTAGGTTGTTCTACAGGAACGACTATCTCGCTTATTGACCAGCATGTAAAACTTCAAAATAAAAGTAACTCTACACAAAAGATTCAGCCTCGTTACGTCGGAATAGATAATTCAAAACCAATGCTCAAAAAATGTTTAGAAAAACTAAAAAGTAATAATGTCGAAAATGTTGAACTTAAGTGTCAAGACCTTCAGGATACGAAATTTAAAAAATCAAAACTTGTGATTATGAATTACACTCTTCAATTTATTCCAATAGAAGAGAGAGAAGAGCTTCTTGGTAAAATATATCATTCACTAGAGATAGGTGGAGCTTTTCTATTAGCTGAAAAACTTCACAGCCCTAATGCTGACATAGAAAATTTCATTACAGATCTTTACTACGATTTTAAAAGAAGAAATGGATACAGCGAATTAGAAATTTCTCAGAAAAGAGAGGCCCTTGAAAATGTTCTCATTCCCTTGACTCCAAAAAATCATATGGAAATGCTTAATAAAGCAGGATTTTCAAAAGTTGAAATGATTTTTCGGTGGTATAATTTTGCATGTTATTTAGGTATTAAATAATGTCAGAGTTTGATAAGACAAATTGGCTTAAATATTATCATAAACTAAATCATGCCTCTCTTCATTTAGAACGCTTGACTAATTTACGCTCAGACAATGAGATAAAGTTCACACAAAAAAATCAAATTGAATTTATTGAAACACTCAATAGTTTACCGCAAATCAATACTGAAACAATAAATTTTAGCACCGACTCCATTATCATAGGCAAAGAAGAAGATTTGAAAGACAATCAAAAGGATATAATATTATCAAAAGCAAAAGAACTAATTCCATGGAGAAAAGGACCTTTCCAATTATTTGACCAACATATTGATGCCGAATGGAGGTCTGATAAAAAATGGAAGAGACTGCTGCCTTCAATTCCAAACTTAAAAGATAAGCGAGTGCTCGATGTTGGATGCAATAATGGTTATTTCATGTTCAAAATGGCTGCTATGGAGCCGGAACTAGTTTTAGGAATTGATCCAATAGTTCTAAATTATGCTCAGTTTCAATTCATTAATCATTTCGCAAATAAAAAAAATCTTATTTTTGAATTATGGGGACAAGATGATCTTGTCAATTTTAAAGAAATGTTCGATGTCATTTTCTCTATGGGTGTCATCTATCATCACAGGAACCCTATCCAACAATTATTAACTCTAAGAGATGCCCTTCGACCATCTGGAGAATTAATACTAGAAACAATTGGTATCCCTGGCAATACAAGCCATGCTCTCTTTCCAGAGGATCGTTATGCCAAGATGAGAAATGTTTGGTTCGTCCCCACTGTATCTTGTTTTATGAATTGGGTTAAAAAAGCAAAGTTTAAAGACGTTGAACTCATATCTGATTCAGAACTCAATTCAGATGAACAAAGACTCACAAAATGGTGTCCACCACCTAGACAATCTCTGGATGATTTTTTAGATCCCAATGATAATTCGAAAACGATTGAAGGACATCTTGCACCCCGAAGGTTTTTGATTAAAGCAAGAAAATGAATGTATAGGAGCGCTAGGCTTCTGAAAATCGAGAGGCTGAATACTTTTCCCCCTCTATAAAGCAATAATTTCGACCTAAGAATTTAACATCATCTCCATCAACGATAATTCCACTACCGTCTGAACTAGCAAAGATAGGGCGAGTCGTTTTCATCGATTCTTCTTCTAAGACTTTATTATACCTTTGAGAGTTTCTGTAATGTGGAAAGAATTCGAATTCGACTAATCCAAGAGCGCTTAAATTTTTGACATTTTCTTCATTATCATCCTTGTCAAAACTAGGATAGCCAGCGGTTTTAACATCCGGAGTCATAAGGATTGCTCCTGCAGAGAGACCAGTCAGAACACCTCCTCGTTTAACAAATTTTTTTAATTTTTGAACGAGGCCATTTCTTCTTAGGTATTTCAAGAAGTAATAGGTATTTCCTCCGGAGAGATGGATAATATCCGAATCGAAGGCAATATTTTGTAATGCTTCATCAGATCTAAGGTCAACTGGAAAGCAGATTATCTTTCGAATTCCCAAACGATAATAATGCTCTGCAAAATGCCTAAAATCTATTTCTGATTCAAAAGAACATGATGGTATATAAGTGACCTGTGGTGACTTCTTTCCTGTTAGTTTTATTGCTTCTTTATCTAATTGGGTATTTTCTTCTTCAAAACCCCCTCCATAAAAAATGAGTTTCACAGCCCCTCTCTATACTCTTTTACAATCTTTAGAATTCCATTCATCAGTTTCGAATGCTTATGATCTCTTTTCTTATAATCTACTAAGTCTGGATCAAAAGTTTGATAATTACAAATTTCATGCATGAGATTAAACACGTCTTCGGTATTTAATTTTGGTCTTTGCTTCATTACTTTATCAACTATACTCGTTATTGAATCCCCAGTAACACGATCATATTTATTAATAACTGATGACCTCATAGTTGTTTCTAATAAAATTTTACTTAATGGTTTCTTTTTATAGACTGCAACTTCATTTAAGATCTTGACGTAGGCACCTTGAAATTGATTTATTTTCGTTAGTCTAGATGGGTAGATTGCAAGGTCTTCAGGCATTGCGTAGGATGACTTGCCAATCTCTATGAACTCTTCGGGAGAAATTGGTCCGTCTTTGACCAGTATTAATTGAGGCAGTTCTCTCAGAATATCTCGCATACAAAAGACGGCTGACCAATTTATTCCATCTTCTACCTTTTGCTTGCCTTCCAGAGACTTTACTCTTTCAAAATAACTAAAAGGACTGTAGAGCTCTTTAACAAGATTTAATTTAGATTTAATTAAGTACTGACAAACATCCTTAGAGAAACCTAATTTTTGCACAAATAGGTCATATACTTCTTGTTCAAAAACCTTATCAAAATAGCTCAATATTGTGTCTTTTGAAAAGGACTGAACTGATTTCTTTTCACCAGTTTTGAGATAGTCAATCATTTGAATAAAACATTGTATTGTATATTTCGCCTTACTCTTTTGCTCTTTTATTGTGGTAGAAAATCTCGTGACATCATCAAATCTATACTCATGATGAAACATTCCAAACTGCCTAATTGATCCATAGTCAATAATAGATCCGTCCATTAAGATATTGTCTCCATCCCAATCTAACCAACAAAAAATATAATCAGATTCAAATTTTGCTGCCATTTTTGCAAAGATTTCAGATTCTCTTTTTAAAAAGTAATCTAATCTCTTTTTCCTAGAAGAAGGGACTTCTTTCCATCTCTTATTCTTTTCTTCACGATGGATGAAGTACTCTACAATATCTCCTAGCGCTTCAACATTACTCTGTCTCAAATGAGATAACATATGTGAAGGCCTAATTAGATTTTCATGTACACGAATATTAATGGCAAGACCCTTTTGAAATTCAATGATTCCTAATAGTCTTTCAGTATTTACTTTGTTCTTGTTGAAAATTTCAGAAAAGAAAAATGTCGCTAATCCTTCGTCTACTTCACTATATCCACAACCATAAGAAATAGAAGGATCGCCAGTTTTAAAAAACTTATTATAGATATGCGTCGCAGGAGAAAGGCAAGTGGCCCCTGTCCCACAACTTGAAATATCGTAAGTCTTACCATTCTTTTTAATTGTACCATTCCAAATAGATCGACCATCTCCAGAGGTTTTACCTTGTTTATTGGGATGCTGAAGCTGAAGATATCTAGTGGCCATGTAGCTGTTTGGTTTAATGTCCTTCTCATTAAATTTTTTATTACTTAATTCATCATATTCATTGATTATGACAAGAGAGAAAGTATCAAGTACTTTTTTACTAAGTCTTTTAGTCAATTTATTTGGGTGATCTTTCGGTATTAGACCTATCTCACGAGCTAGTTCAAAGTTAAAGGCAGAAACCTTTCCCCCGTGTCTTTGTCTTGCTTTATAGCAAATTACTGAGTCTGGTGCAGATTTTTTTAAGGGATGCTGACCATTAATTTGATCAAATTTAGAATATCGATCTTCATCTGTTGAAGTATCTGGTAATTTCTGAATAGATTTTAATCGACTCATCTAATTGATTATAACGCTTTTCTGGAATATTATTGAATTATTGGAGTTATTTGCCCTCCTGCATGACTATATCGACTTTAAAGATATTCAATTCAAATCAAAGATTATTAAAAGTTTTTTTAAATTCATTATTTTGATGACTTACAAGTAAAAGACCTTTTTACTTGGTTAGCTGATTGTAAGAAAAATTTAGAACCCTATAGTAAATAAAATCAGGTAATATCCTTCTCATAAGATGGGCAAAGATAGAATCAACACCTAAATAATATCTTCTTGATAGTCTTTTAGTCCTCATCATTTTTATTATCAGTCTAGAAATATTCTCTGATTTAGGAATTAAAAATATTTTAAATAGAGATGTGAGTATTTTATCTAATGATTTTATCTGTTGTTTATATGGTGACTTTTCTAAATCTTGCTCACTCCATTTTATAGCATCAATAAATCCAGTTCTATGTCCTCCTGGTAAAATACAACTGACTTGTACACCCAAAGGATTTAATTCATAAGCAAGACCTTCAGAAAGTCCCTCTACTGCAAATTTTGATGCAGAATAAACAGAACCTAAAGGCATACAAAACTCACCCATTAGAGATGAAATATTAATTATTTTTCCTCGAGACTTCCTTAGCATAGGTAGAAAAACCTGAATCATCCTAGCAAGTCCAAAATAGTTTACTTCCATTTGATGTCGGATTTTATCCATTGATATTTCTTCAAGAGGACCATACATTCCATATCCTGCATTATTTATCAAGCCATCAATTTTAATTTTCTCAGTATTCAATTCATTATAAAGATTTTGTATTTGTTCAAAGTTAGTTACATCTAAATTTTTTATTGAGATATTTTTTTGGGTTTTAATATTTAAATCAGCAAACATATTTTTTCTTTGATCAGCATTTCTCATTGTTGCAATGACTGAAAATCCTTTAGATGCAAGATCTTCACACATCTGTTTTCCAAATCCGGAGGAACATCCAGTAATTAAAATCGTTTTCATGACAACTCCTAGTCCTAAGTAATTATATAGATATATTTTATGAAGACTATTAGAAAATAAATGTACTTTAAGATGCAATATGTTTACATTATGTGTAATGAATGAATATGTCTGGGGAAACCAGGAAACTCAATATTTCTATGAATTAAACCCTATAATGGTGTTAGAGGCCATTGAGGCGGTTGGTCTTGCCACCACCGGCCGATGCTTACCTCTCAATAGTATGGAAAATAGAGTTTACGAAATTGAATTAAACCAACCCCTTGGAAAAAATGATTCACCTAGTGATAGCTATGTTGTTGCAAAATTTTATCGTCCCGGCAGATGGAGCGAATCTCAAATTTTAGATGAACATCAATTTTTACTTGATTTAAATTCTAATGAAATTCCTGTCATCGCTCCATTAGTAATCAATGGTAAAACATTATTTAAAATAAAAGATCACGACCTTTTATATACCATTTTCCCCAAACAAGGTGGACGAAACCCTGATGAACTAGATGAAGAGCAATTAGAACAAATAGGACGACTGCTTGGGAGAATTCATTCTGTTGGAAAGTCAAAAGTATCTGATCATAGGATTACTATATCGCCACATAGTTTTGGAACTCAAAATATAAGTTTTCTTGATAAATCAAATGCCATTCCTTCCCTGATTAATAATCAGTACCTCGATATGGCACATGAAATTGTAGAGTTGATGACTCCGCTTTTTGAAAATATTGATTATCACCGAATTCATGGTGACTGCCATGCGGGTAATATTTTACATAAAGATTCAGGATTCTTCTTTGTAGATTTTGATGACATGCTTAATGGTCCCGCAGTACAGGATGTTTGGCTAATAATTCCAGGAGTAGATCACCGCTCTAAACAAGACCGATTAATTT
This sequence comes from Bacteriovoracaceae bacterium, assembly GCA_018675575.1. Taxonomy (GTDB): domain Bacteria; phylum Bdellovibrionota; class Bacteriovoracia; order Bacteriovoracales; family Bacteriovoracaceae; genus M0603. Next base: position 45,193 of record JABGXW010000048.1, read on the forward strand.
TACTTGAAGCTTATGAAACTATGTGTGATTTTAACTACCAATCCTTAAAACTTATTGAGCCATTAAGAACATTAAGGTTTATCCACTTTTCTGCGTGGCTTACAAAGCGCTGGGAAGACCCATCTTTTAAAATTGCTTTCCCACACTTTGCATCTGATGATTATTGGAATATAGGTCTTAGAGATTTAATTGATCAAAAAATGCTGATAGAAGATATTATCAACCCCTCACCTTATCGCGGTCATTAACTGGTTCTAGATGCACAAGAAATACATTGTGTGGCCTCAGGCATAACTTTCAATCTCTTTTCAGAAATATCTTCCTCACATATCAAACACTCTCCAAACTCACCATCTTTCAGTCTTTTTAAAGCTTGATTTAAAAGCAACAATCTCATTTCTAAGTTTCTTTGAGAGGCTTCGTTAATGCTCTTTTCATTCAAGGCCTCCATTCGAGAAAGTCTTCCAATGGCATTATCTGGAGAGATCGGCTTAGTTGTAGCTTTTATATTTATAATTTCTTGTGAAACTTCATCCATTGTTTTTTGAATAAGGTCTTTATAGAATTGTTCATTATTCATCTGTAGCTGCCCCATAATTCTTAACGAAAGAATTATATTTTTCCAAGTCTATTTTTTCCTTTCCCGATATAAATAAATCTAAATTCTCTATAGAGTCATTTCCCCAGAAAAGTTCATTTTCATAGATAAATGTAGGAACCCCAAAAACATCATTTTCTTGAGCATTTTTAACATTTAGTTTTAATGATTTTCTTATATCTTTTTCAGTCACTCGATTAATATATTGAGAACCATCTAACCCTTGTTCATTTAAAATATTTATTATGATATCGGGGTTCCCTATATCCCTCCCCTCTTCCCATCCTTTGCAAAAGATCGTATCAATAATCGTAAACTGACTCTCTCCAGCATTTTCTATTAATGCACATCTTAATGCGTATAAGGAGTTGAATGGTAGCTCTTCCGGAGGATTAAAGAGAATATCATTTTTTAGCGAATATCTTAAGCAGTCTTTAAATAAATAATTTCTCTTCGATACAATTTCAGCTGGTCCCTTTGTTTCATGAAAATGAATTATCGTTGCTAATGACACAGGTATATAAGTCATCTGTATATTTTGTTTCGTCCATTTATCGAGAAATGTTTTATGTTTCTGCCAGGAGAGATAAGAATAAGGAGAAAGAAAATCAAAGTAGTAATATAAGTTTTTCATATGCTATCCATATATGTAAAAAATAGTTTGATTTGTATTTTAAAACTTCTTATCATTAACAAATGGAGAATAAATGACAAAAAGAAATCTTATTAAAATATTATTGCCTCTATGTTTAATCGCTTGCAACCAAAAAGAATATACTAAGGATATTTGTAATCAATTATCTTTTAGAGGCTTTAAAGGTTCACCGGCTGCTCTCAACGAATTAAATAAGAATTGTAAAAACATTAATTATAAATACACAAAAGACTATTGCCAAAAAATACTTACTCGCTTTATACTCACTGGAAATCAAAAATTAATTATCGCAGAGTTTGGATTGATGGCCCCTTCATGCTTAACAGAAAGTGACCTCAACAGATTTATTACTAAATAAATTATTTATTTAGGCTCACAATAATGAACATGGCAGCAGCCAATGAAATTCCTATCACAAGGAAAATCTGAATCTTTCCTGATTTTCTATCTTCGTCGGAGAATTCACCCAAGCCTTTTGAGTTTCGTTTATTCTCTTTCTTTTTCTCTGTTCGTTTTTTGTCTTTTTGACGTCGTTTCTCAGATTTTTTAGACATGAGATCACCCTAATGAATTGAATTTATAATATCTTCAAAGTATCTTTTAAATTTTGAACTTGTGACTATTTTAAAATCATCACTATCATTTAAAATCCAATTTTTGTTTTCAACAAAGTCTTCTTCTTGAAGCAAAGTTTTTTCTTTATCAATCACTTCTCGGTTAAGACCAAAGCTAAGGTATAAATTATCTATCATTTTTTCATTTTGGAGAACTATTTCACGAGCACGTTTAACAGCATTTTGTGCTGGTCTTGTTCTCATTTCTATCTCTTGATTCATAGTTTTCCTTAAAATAGTATGTACTTATAAGTATACATACTGTTTACTTAAATAATAGAGAAGAAACTTGCGCAAAGCATTCTAACTCAAGGAAAAAGTATTTTTGAAATTATTGTGTTTCCATTATTTGTTTTCTTTATGGCCATTTTAGGTATCCTCTTTTGGAAACTAGGCCCATGGAACAACCGGCAACGAATTCTTTCCTATGAATTTCCGGAAGGTTGGCAGGTAGAAATCGAGCAAACAATTTCCTCCTTCCATGAAATGACACCCACTCTTAAGAAAAAACTCCAGAAGGGAATACAAGTGCTGATGGCCGAAAAGCAATGGCACTCTGCAGAATCAGGAGAGCTGATACATCGCTACAAATTAAAGTCATTGATACTTGGGGCCTGGGTGGGGGCATGTAGCAAAGACCCCTATTTTAAAAATATTGAAAATATGGAACTTGGAGTTCTATCCTCTCATTACACATTATCGATTCAATATGATTCAAATGGAATTTACTCGCATAAATGGTTCCAACCAGAACTTGTAAAAGAGCTTGGAATTGATAATTTTTCATTTAAATACAGAGGGGTCTTAGCAGAATGGGCTGCAAACATGACTTATCAACAAAATGTGTTTACAAACTGTCTCGACCACATTCATTTTGATCTCAGCCTATTTCCTCTATTATTTGAAGTTTACCTGACAGATTCTGAATCTTTAAAAAGCTCGCTGCCAAAATTAGTGGATTTTTACGATGATTTTTTGAGATTGTAGAGGAAGTTGAGGCAACTGAGTCATACCCAATGTAAATTATTTCTTCTTGCCCACTAATATTTCTCTCCCATCAAGATAAGGTTTCAATACATCTGGAACAGTTACACTACCATCCTCATTCTGATGACATTCTAAGAAAGGAACCATAATTCTTGGTGTTGCTACAGCTGTATTATTTAACGTATGACAAAATTGGACCTTTCCATCTTTGTCACGGTATCTAATATTTGTTCTTCTCGCCTGCCAATCATGAAGAGATGAACAACTATGTGTCTCACGATATTTGTTTTCACTAGGAACCCAACATTCAATATCAAACATTTTAACTTTCCCTGTCCCCATATCACCAGTGCAACATTCTATAACTCTATAAGGCAGTCCAAGCTCAGTTACAATTTCTTCAGAAGTATATAATAGTTTTTCATGCCATTCATTTGAAGCTCTGAGATCATTTGTACAAATGACATATTGTTCAGTTTTTTGAAATTGGTGAACTCTAATAAGACCACGTACATCTCGCCCATATGAGCCAGCCTCTCTTCTAAAACATGGAGAATATCCCGCATAAGTTATTGGCAAATCAGATTCGTTTAAAATTTCTCCGGCATGTAAAGAGTTTAGTTGAACTTCGGCGGTTCCTGAAAGATACAAATCATCTTCGGGTAAATAATATACCTGATCTTTTCCTTTAGGAAAATGTCCCGTTCCTACCAATGCATGATCTCTTGCTAATGCAGGTGCAGATATTAATGTAAAACCCCTATCCAAAAGTTTTGCCATAGCAAACCTATGTAAGGCCATCTCTAAAAGAACCATTTCATTTCTCAGTGAATAAGATCTTGAACCGCATACTCTTGCAATTTGTTCGAATTCAGCCCAGTTATTTTTTTCTAATATCTCGACATGGTCGAGTGGCTTGAATGAGAAGCCAGGAAGAGTCCCCATCTTTTTAACTTCAACATTATCGTCTTCATCTTTACCAATTGGTGTATTTTTATCGGGGATACTGGGTACTTGTAATAATAAAAGATAAAGTTGTTCCTCTTTATCTTTTAGTTCGGGTTCCAATTCTTTAATTGAATTTCCTATTTCTTTACCTTTAGCAATAAGAGCTGGTCTTTCTTCGTTGGAAGCCTTAGGTATTTGCTTACTTGTTTGGTTCTTTTCTGTGCTTAAGGCCTGTACTTCATTTTTAAGTTCGACCACATTCTTATCCAAACTTAACAATGCATCCAAATCTAAATTTTCATGTTTTACTTCAATTGCTTTTTTTACAGCTTCTACATTTTCTCTAATAAATTTAATATCTAACATTCTCTATCCGTTATTTGCTATTTTATAATTTTTTTAATTCTGCTCTTATCTCCATCCATATTATATTATATTTCCAAGCAGGAGGAGCATCTTTTTCCACTTTATGGTCAGGAATCAAGACTAAGCCTTTAGTTCTGAGAAGAATGTCTTTTACATTCTTGTTTTGCAAAACTTTTGCCCACATTATCTTCTTTATTAAATTATAATGCTCGCCTTTCTTATGAGTGTTATAAGTCATTCTTTTTCCCTTATAAGTCACCCAGTTGATATTATTTGCTTTCATTATTTTAGAGGCAAGTGAACCGGCTTTTTTAGCTTCATAGGCTATCATCTTTTCAACTTCTAATCGGGTATGATCCCATTTGGTATTTTTTAAGAGAAATCGTTTATCTTGTCTGGTCTCAGGATATTTCATTGATTGCCATAGTCCCTCAACCGATTGATAAGTCCGTCCTTCAAATTTAAAAGGAGTATGTGCAAAGTTTGATAATAAACCTAGTTGATTTCTTTTTGAAAGTACGACCTCTCCTGACTTTACGTCCTGGGGAAGTACTTCCCACCATTTTGCAGAAGTTTTATCTACAGATTTCCACCAGATGGCAGGGTAACCCTTCTCTGATGAAAGAGCTGAAAGACAAGCCCCAAGAAGTATGCTTAAAAGCAGTAACTTAGACATCAATATCTCCTTTTAATGGATTATGCCCCAAGAAAGATCAATATAAAAGAGTTAGACACCTTGCCCTTTAGAAATCGTGATCTTTTAGGTATAGTGCAAAAAACTAAGACGGAGAGATGAATTATGGCCGCTAAATGTAAGTTTTGTGGAAATGAAATTTTTTGGATGAAAGATGGACGCAAGAACGTGCCCCATGAACTTGATGGCGGAAAGCATAGTTGTGAAGAAATGCAAAAAGCAATAAAATCAACTGTCAGTATGTCACCAAGTAGCTTATCCCCAGAAGAAATAGCAAAATACGAAGCTCAAATAAATGCTGCTGCGAACAAGGCAAAAAAGCAATCTGTAGAGTAGAAAGGAGCTTCTTAATGCTGCAATTGATGACCAAATGTTCCACAAATGCTAAATTAACGGGAATTAAACTCATAAAGAGGTAGAAATGATACGTACATTTCAATCAGAGCTTAAAAAATATAGACCCTGGAAAATTCTCAAGAAAGAACTTCTTAAGGATATGTTTCCCAACATCAAAATACATATTGGCCATCTCAGCTATTATGACCTTATATCGGTACTCGTTAATTCAGAAGGTGAACCTATAGCACTTAAAGACAATCAAGCTGATACAAAATCATTTATGGCATTTACTGAAGATAGCCTCCTCAATAGAATTGCCGATTCCTACTCTGAAGAAGAAATACTCAACGCCAATTATTCAGACCTCTGTCTTCCACAACATCACCTAAGAACTTTTATGGTTGGCGATCTTATAAAATACCTTTCTACCAATACGAAAGTTAAAAGCATTAAGATAAATCCCGTTCTCTTTAGTTCAGACAATTTCGACAAGAATCTTTATTTTTGTGAAGATGTTATCTTTGCACCTATTTTCGACACTATCACGCAGAAATATATGATGACCGATCCTGACCAGGCACTAGCACTTCTTTCGATAAAGACAAAAGATATGGAAAGGTTTGGAATTGAAATAACCTTTCATGCCATAACAAATTCAGACCTTTCTGAAGAAAAGGAAAGTAGACAGGTCACTATTAAAGAAAAAATTGAAGAATTGGCGTTCTGTGTTCCTCGATTACCAATTAAAAGAGGATCAGCTTCTATCTATTGTGTGATTCTAAATCTTGACAATGAAATGGAGGAGACGGCATTCATCAGAGACTATAAAACTTTTGATAAACATTCCGACGTCATTTTTCTCAATTCAAACCTTGAAATTAAAACAGGTCAACTTGAACAAATTGTCTATGATGGTGAAATGATCGATACTATCTTCACTCCCATTATTGAATGGCAAAGAAAAAAGCATCAAGATCTTTGGAAGTAAGCGAGTTACTTAGCATTACATGAACCCATTTGTACCTCACTCGATCTTTTAACTTATTGAAATCATGAATTCACGATTGTTTTCCCACCTAAAAATTATGCTAAAAATACTGTATAATACTTGTAGGCTGCTTCTTGGGCGTTTTGGCACGCGCCTCTTATAAGGGAGGATTCCATGAAGGTAGCGATGATAACGATGTTTTTTAATGCATGTCTTCTGACTTCAGTAGCAGCGATTGAACTTGTAAATACTCATGAGCGGAATCCACAAATAGAGAAATGTCTTCAGGAAATACTGAGTTCAGACCTCATCAAACATAAGTTTCCAGAACTCTTAACTAATAAACATGATTCTTCAGGTTACTCCTTCTTAATGGAGGTTGATCAATATTGTATTTGTCATGCCAAGAATCTAAGTTTTGAAGTTGAATTGAAAAAGCGCGATCAGATCGCTTTCGAATTTAGAGATAAAAGTAAACGTCATTCAGTGATGGACCAATGCTCTTTAAATAATTTTTCTAAATATCATCTTGGAATATTTTTTGAAATGATGGTTTCAACTAGAGTTCGATACACAATTGAAAATAAACTTGAGGGCAGAATGATCGCGGGGGTAAAGCAATTAGCTTCTGAAAATTCAGTTAGAAATCGACTATTATGTTTAGAGTCTAAAATACTTCAACAATGTACTAAGATACAAAGTCTCCATTCCACCTTTCAATGTGTAAGTAAATTTATCTCTAATTCAAACAGAATAGATTTTATTGGGAAGTCTTGTCCTAAATTCAAAGCATTCGGAGAAGAAGAGAATTTTCAAACACTTGGCGAGGTCATTTAAGTACAAATTAAGTTTCATTTTATGCTAAACTTTCTCGTAGAAAGTACCAATAGGAGAATTAATGGAGATTGCTTATTTTGCTGCAGGCTGCTTTTGGGGAGTTGAAGATACGTTTATGAAAACCGAAGGTGTTTCTGCAACAGAAGTTGGATACATGAACGGTTCTGAACCCGATCCAAATTATCGTACCGTCTGTGGTGGAAATACAGGCCATGCTGAAGCAGTCAAAGTAATATTTAATTCTGAAGTCATCAATTATAAAAGCCTCGTTATTTTATTTTTTGAAATTCATAACCCCACAACCATGAATCAACAAGGTCCTGACATTGGTTCACAATACAGATCAGGTATTTTTACTATTAGTAATGAACAATTTTCAACCAGTAATAATATCATGAACCAACTTGAGGCAGAGAACAGATTCACCGCCCCTATTGTTACAATAATAGAGCCCGCGAAAGAATTTTATAGAGCTGAGACCTACCATCAACAATATTTAAAAAAAAATGGTGGTGGAACTTGTAAATTATAAATGATCTTAAATGGACAAAAATCCATACAAACCTTAAAATTATCTAACATGAATAAATTTTTAACTTATTTTGTATTTTTCTCATTATTATATGTTTCTTGTGCATCTGCTCAAGTCGTTTTAATTGATCCAGGCCACGGAGGAGAGGATTGTGGTGCCATGGCATATCAGAAATATAAAAAGCAGAAAAAAGTTCAAGTTATTTGTGAAAAAGATATAGCTTTAATTATTGCTAAGAAAGTACAAAAGTATCTTCGCCCTGATTTTAATGCCTATCTCACAAGAACTATTGACAGCACAGTTGGTCTAGAGAAACGTGCAAATATGGCGGATAAAATACGCGCTGATATTTTCATCTCTATTCATTTAAATTCAAGTAAAATGAAAAATGGACAAGGATATGAAACTTTTTATCTTTCAAACCACAACGACAAAGCAGTAAAGAAAATAGAACAAGTAGAAAATAAAAATGCTAAGGGTGAGCAGGCAATTATCAATAAGATTTTAGCAGACCTTGTTATTGATCGCGTTGCTCCTCAATCAAAGAGATTGGCGACTCTACTTCATAAAGAAATTTCAAAAAATATTAAGAAAAAATATAAATTAACAGATCGCGGAATAAAGCCGGCCCTATTTTATGTATTAGCTTTATCAAAAAGACCATCGGTATTATTAGAAGCAGGCTTTGTTTCAAATGAAAGAGAAATTAAAAAAATTCTTAATAATGATTTTCAAAATAAATATGCATTGGCCGTAGCAAATGGAATCAGGAGATACTTCAAAAAGAATAAAGGTTTTCCATTCTTTTAAATACCTTGCTTTATGAGCGAGAGACCATTGATCCAATTTTCAGCAACTTTTACTCCCCAATGAAGATGAGGAGCATTTGACCTTCCTGTATTTCCAGAAATTCCAACAATTGCACCTTTAGGCACTATTTCTCCAACCAATGCATTTATCTTTGAAAGATGGCAATACATTGTAAAGATACCTAAACCATGATCGATAATAACTGTATTTCCATTAAAGAAAAGATGACCAGTAAAAGCGATTTTTCCTCTATTTGAACTAGGAATTTCTGTAGGTGTTCTCGCCCTAAAATCAACACCAGAATGCCATGAATCTTTTTTATTGTTAAAGACTCTCCTCTTACCATAACTGCTAGTGATTTTAGATGGGAGAGGTCTTGCAAAAGGTTCTGTGAAAAGAGCTCGTTTTAGAATACTTGCTTCATAAACCTTCTTAAGCTCTAAAACTTCTTTCTTCCATCTTTCAATATCTTTTGTGGCCAAATCGACATGCTTTTTAGGAACCTTTAAAAACTCTTCTTGATAAGGATACTTTTTAACATGTATTACTAAAATTTCTCTTTTAGAATAGCTTTTTGTTTCTAAAAAACATTTATATGTTTTTTCTTTGTGTTTATAGGGAACAGAGAAAAACACTCTAATGCCAGAATTTGTTCTATCGAACCCTACTTTTTTTCCAAAGCAAGTGATATTTATCATTTCTACTTTTTCGTTTAGCTTGATGAATACTTTCTTTGCAAATCCGTTATAAGCATCTACTTCTTGTAGCTTAATTGGTACATCAAGTTTCTCTTTTGTTACCGGAACAGGTTCAACTAGCTTTTCAATTTTCTTATTAAAAAAAGCGCATGAGGAACAAAATGCCATAATACATACTATTTTAAATATTTTTTTCATGCTTATATTATGCGATGAGTGAGTATGAGTTGCAATCTTTGACAAAAAAAAGCCTCTCATTAAGAGAGGCCTTCTTGACTAAATATTTTTATGCTTATTATAGATTATCATTTTCCCATTGAAGACAAGCTTTAATAGCGGCCTGAGCTTTTTTATGAGCAGCTAAAAGAGTAGAACCATTTGCTCCACCTCTTCTTGAACAACCACCGTGAGTATGGATTGCAATAATTTTGCCTGTATTCTCATGGATAATAGAAGATCCAGAGTTTCCACCCATAGTATCTGCTCTATGATTCATGACTGCACTTGATCTACTAAGCCTTTCGATTGGACCATTATGAGTTTGTTGAGCAAAGTTTCTTTCTCTATCTGCGCGATCTGCTCCATATCCAGTGATTCTTACCATGTCTCCTGTTTCTGGCATGTTGAATGAAACATCATAATGACCTTGAAGATCACCAGCTAATTTGCCTGTGATAGCGTTTGCCTTTAATCTTAATACTGCGTAGTCATTACCCATCCCACCGTTTTTATAAACGAGAGTTGATTTGTCTACCATATAGATGTCTTCTTTGGGCGGATGTTGAATAGTCCCACCTGAAGATAATGGGGTATTAAATTCTGCTGCTTCAAATGTGGAAATACAATGTCCTGCTGATATAGCGCATGTTCTTCCGATCATAGTAAGCGTACAACCTGCAGGTGCTCCTATCTTTAGAACTCTTGCTATTTTGGGATTAAAAGATGGAACTCTGTCATCTTGTTGACCACAGATCGTCTTTTCATTACTTGCCAGTCCAACTGATAACCATCCTATGGCTACTAATATAATTAGTGATTTCCTTTTCATGCATTCCTCCATGTGTTTTATCGAAAATATCTTAAGTAATTGGGAGTGAATACGTACACTAATAACTTCTTACAGCTTGCGATGCCGCGACGAGTCGACACATAAACACTTTAAATGACTTGTAAAAACACTTAGTATAATTAGATGCAAAATAATTATTATATTCATAACATTAATCCTTTGGCGATTGAGATCGGAACATTCACACTTCCATGGTATTGGCTCGTTTACTTTGTTGGACTGCTATGGACATTATTTATGGTCCATAGACTCAACAAAGAGCTAGATCTAGGCCTTTCCAGTAAGGATGTAGCTGATTATTTTCAATGGTCATGGATCTCTTTATTTTTTGGCGCCAGACTATTTTATATTCTTGTTTATAATTTAGATTTCTTTCTACAGCATCCACATATGATCCCCAAAATTTGGTTGGGTGGAATGAGTTTTCATGGGGCGCTGCTAGGCATAACGTTCTCACTTTACTTCACTGCTAAATGGAAGAAACAAGACTTTCTCTTAATAGGAGATTGTATTGCAACAGTGGCACCCATGGTTTTGGGCTTTGGAAGAATTGCCAATTTTATTAATGGAGAGCTGGCAGGAAGAGCTGCTAGCGTACCTTGGGCGGTCATCTTTCCGCGCTATAAAGATGGAATACCTAGGCACCCCTCACAACTTTACCAAGCCATTCTGGAAGGCTTTATTTTATTTTTTATTTTACGGTATTCTAGAGGGAGAATTAAAAGTCATCGAGGCCATCAATCATCAATTTTTCTGATAGGTTATGGAATTGCCCGATTCGTAGTTGAATTTTTCAGAGAAGCAGATCCTCAGCTTGGTTATTATTTTCTGGGCCTAACTATGGGCCAACTACTCTGTCTAGCAATGATCCTTACAGGGGCCTATCTGATTACTCGTTCCTCAAAGTCGAAGAGCACCTAAGCCACTGATTTCACAAGCGAAAGATGTGAAAAGCTCAAGTATTCGATAAACTTTTCCGACAAGTATACAGATTTTAAGGAGGCCAATATAATGCTGATTTCTAATATTTCTGATGTTCTTGCGACTATTTCAGTTACAAGTACAAAACTAGGCCATATTGATAATCAAGAGGATAGAATTAATAAGAAAGTAAAAAATAATAAATTACTCACTCAGATAGAAGACAGCACTAATAAGATCAAAAGAGAAACGGCCTATATTGTTGAGACCAACCAGCTCCCTCCAGTTACTCCAGAGTTCATTAAGCACCTTAATATTTTGTATTAATTTGTCCTTAAATAAAGGAAAATGATTAAAATAATAAATCAACTAATGCTTACAAACTTAACTCTTAGATTTTTTATTTTTACTTTTTGTCTTGTTTTTAATCTTTTTGACATCTTTTATAACTTGTTCTGAAACTTCAGGAAGAATCATTTTCATAGGAACATTTCTAGTGTTCACAACAATTATTTTTTGGCTATTAACAATCCAAACTGCTTTTCCTATATGAGTTGCTTTCATATACTTCCTTTATTATTGACCTTGATAATTAGGAGCTCTCTTCTCTAAGAAGGAGGTTAACCCTTCTTTAGCATCCTCAGTTTGAAAAATATCTTTAAACCCATTTCGTTCTAAAGCTAAACCTTTTTCAATGGCCAAACATTCACCTTCATTCACTAGTTGCTTGCATTTTGAAACAGCGAGAGGTGAATTTCTTTTAATACTATTTATCGTTTTCATAGCTCCAAGAAGCATCTCTTCTTTGGTTTCAAAACATTGATTAACCAATCCTAGAGTTATTGCTTCCTCGGCTAAAATATTTTTTCCGGTATACACTAGCTCTCTGCATTTTGCTACTCCGATATAACGAGAGAGTCTTTGAGTTCCTCCAAAACCTGGAATCAATCCAATTTTAACTTCAGGTTGTCCAAAAACAGCATTTGGGGTGCAGTACATAAAATCACAGCTCATTGCCATTTCGAGACCACCACCCAATGCAAAACCATTTATACAAGCAATAACTGGAACAGTTAAACTTTCAAATAAAAGAGTGACATCTTGACCAAGTTTTCCAAATCGCATTGAGTCATCAGGTGTCATCGTAAGCATGGCCTTAATATCAGCACCGGCAATAAATGCTTTCTCACCTTCTCCAGTAATTATGACTCCTCTCAGTTCACTCAGAGGTTGCTCATTGGCCTGGGCCAGAATTGATCTCAGCTCAGTTAAGACTGTTTCACTTAAGGCATTTAACTTATCAGGTCTGTTGATAGTTATAGTTAATACAGAATCTTGAATATTAACTTTCAAAGTACTAGTGCTTTCCATTTTTCTCTTCCTCTTTGAATAAACTTAATAAGTCTTCATATCCCTCAGTTTTCATTTTGTCTTTAGGAACAAATCTCATTGCTGCAGAATTTATACAATATCTCAAACCAGAAGGTTCTGGTCCATCTTTAAAGACATGTCCTAGATGAGAGTTTCCATTCTTTGATCTGATTTCAGTACGAGTCGAAAATAACTTTTTATCTATTTTTTCAACAATATTTTTTTTAGAAATTACTTCAAAAAATGATGGCCAACCTGTTCCCGATTTATATTTATGAGTTGAACTAAATAGTGGTTCACCAGATATAAGGTCTACATAAATCCCTTCTGATTTATTATCCCAATATTCATTTGAAAAAGGTCTTTCTGTTCCATCTTCTTGCGTGACTTTCCACTGTAGCTTGGTCAGCTTTTTCTTTATTTCATCATCAGACGGCCGAACGTATTTTATATTATTCATAGTTTTCTTCTTTTGTTGCGCAGAACTAATCTTCACATTAAAAATACATAAAGATAAAATTATACAGATTGCTTTCATTTTATTTCCTAATTGTTTTTTTCTAAGATTGCCGTTACACCCATACCACCGGCAGTGCAGATAGAGATCAGTCCTCTTCCTGATCCTGCTTGATTGAGCAGCTCAGCAAGCGTCGTTGTAATTCGGGCACCAGTGGCAGCAAAAGGATGACCTAAGGCTACCGATCCACCTTTTATATTTAATTTGCTTCTATCAATAGAACCTAATGCTCCATCTAATCCCAGCTTATTTTTACAAAAGTCATCGCTTTCCCATGCTTTTAAAGTACAAAGAACCTGCGCCGCAAAGGCTTCGTGTATTTCGTAAAAGTCAAAGTCTTGTAAGGTCAGTCCATTTTTTTGGAGAAGCTTTGGAACAGCATAAGCAGGTGCCATTAAAAGTCCCTCACCTCCTTCAAAGTCTATCGCTGCAATTTGTGCATCAACAAAAGTTGCTAAGACAGAAAGGTTATTTTCTTCAGCATATTGTTCGCTGCAAAGTAAAACTGCAGCAGCTCCATCTGTTAATGGCGTCGAGTTCGCAGCAGTTAATGTTCCCTTCGGTCCACCATCAAAAACTGCTTTTAGGTTTGAAAGTTTTTCAACAGTCGTCCCCTCTCTCAATATAGTGTCTTGTTCTATTCCTTGATATGGAACAACTAAATTTTTATGAAAACCTTCAGCATAAGCTTTGACTCCATTTTGATGAGAGGCTGCGGCTAATTCATCTTGTTCTTTTCTAGAAATATTCCACTCTTGGGCCATCATCTCACAATGCTTGCCCATTGTTTTACCAGTTCGAGGTTCACCCGCTGTTGGAACTTTAGGAATAAAATCTGAGGGTCTTATTTTTGAAATGACTGCTAAACGATTAGCAAAACTTCTTACAGAATTAAAGTCCATGAGTTTTTTTGATAATGATTTTGATAATTCAAGAGGGGCATCTGAGTTAGAATCTGCGCCAGCAGCTATTCCCACATCGATTTGTCCTAATGCAATTTTATTAGCCAATTGTATAAATGCTGATAATGAAGTGCCACATGCTCTTTGTAAATCATATGCAGGTGTTTCTTTAGCAAGGCCGGAACTTAAGACTGATTCCCTGGCCATATTCCAATCATCTGCATGCTTCATCACTGCGCCCAAAGCGACTTCATCAACCCTTTTTCCTTGTAGTTTATACTTCTTAACCAAAGCTTGAAGAACATGTGTCAGCATATCTTTATTGCTAACATTTTTATATTTAGTGAAAGATTTTACAAAGGGAATTCTCACCCCACCAACAATAACAACTTTTCTGATCCCCATACCATCTCCTAGGCATTTATCCGATTTTGAGTAGATTATTTTAGACCTGATCTTTAAGCTTGTCCAAACGCTCCATGACATCTAATAACGCAACAGGCATTGGGAGTTTATTCCAATTTAAACTTAGTTTATTCTGCAATTCTTTATTTTTATTTAATTCTAAGTCTGCCCAGTCCGCATCTCTTTGTTTTAAGAGCTCTATATCTGTTGTACAATTTTCTCCATCAGATACTTTTTTAAATCTGGCATTAAAAGCGAGGCAACCATAGGGCTTAATTTCTTTCTTAAGTAAGCATCCTAAAGCGCCATGGTTAAAAAAAGGACAAGTGTAAGTCCGTCTTAGCGGAACTCCTCTTGTGGTAGAAATTTCATAATCTAGACGGTATTTGGAAACACAATTCTTAAGCTCAGAGGTCATAGACTCATTCAAAATTTCTTCTGATTTTAACCAATCTATAATTTCCATGGCCTCGATCGGAGAACATTGCATGGAGTTTGCTACGGATGTGCAGCACTTACCTGTACAAGAAGCGCAGTTAATATTATTTGATTCAAGTTGCTCCATCGCTTCTAACAAAAGTGATCTTCGTTCAAAAGATTTTGGATTATCTATTTTAAACATATGGTTTTTTAACAAAATTCAATCCTTATGACCAAACAAATCTTTAAAATACAGTTACTTAGAATATTTAAATCCATGAAAATATTACAATTCCATAGATATCTAACCTGTATTTTATATAATGCGAAGCGTTGAAACATTTTATTGGTGAGGTCGATTTTGAAAGAATCTCTTTCTATGTTTATTAAAATTATCTTTTGTACAGTCTTCTTGTCATTACAAACTGTGTTTGCAATGGATTATGATATTACAGAGGTATTATTTTTAGATGATACAGATCAGTCTGTTGATATTTCAAAAGTTGAAAATAAAATAAAATCAAAGGTTGGCACTAAGCTCGACTCTGATCACTTAACTTTAGATATTCAACTTCTTATGAAGGAACTACCTCGATTTGAACATATTCAAGTTTCGATTGATCCAGGTACAACTGAGGAAGAAGTAAATTTAAGATTTACCTTTCAAAAGAAAAGAATCGCTAAAATGGTTCGAGTTATGGTCGAAAATGGCCATCAGGAATTAAATGCTCTTCTTGATGAGTTGGCTACAAGAAAAGGCCGTGTTTTCCGAGCTGATGCATTAGAAAGAGACAAAGAATATCTGAGAAAAGCTTATGTAAGAGCAGGATTTCCAAAAGTCCAAGTGAGTCATGAACTCATTGCAAAAGAAGAAAAAGGTGATTTGGAAGTTCGATTTCATGTACATCCAAAATCTAAAAAAGTTCAAATAAAGAAGATTTATATCTATGGAAATTATTCAATTGGCACTGACCGTTTAAAAGATGTCATGAAAACCAGAACGAGGTCTTGGTTTTTGTCCTCTAGACCTTCCCTTAATGACTTTACTTTAAATGAAGATTTAGATGCACTCTATGCCTATTACAAAAACGATGGCTACCTAGACGTTAAGATAAGTCATGAGTTAGAACTTCAAGATAATAAGTATGCATGGATCAGTATTTTCGTTCAAGAAGGCAGAAGATATCAAGTACGAGATTTAAAGTTGTATGGAGCAAAGTCATTGACTCCTAAATTAGTATTAGACAAGTCAGGCTTGAGACATATGAAAGGCTTTAGCGAAAAAAACTTAAGACTTGGACTTCAAAAGATCAGAGAATATTACGGTGAAGTCGGTTTTGCTTTAGTTCAAACATTATCAAATTATAATCCTACTGATGAATCTTTATCATTATACGTTCAAGAAGGTGAAGTCCAAACGATTTCAGGAGTTAAAATCGAAGGATTGAAAAAGATGAAAGAAGAAGTTGCTCTTTATGATGTCAAAATAAAGAAAGGCGATAAAGTAAACACTCGTTTTATAAGAGAAACATTACAAAAAATGAAAGCAACTGGATATTATAGAGACGTCCTTGTTGATTATGTTCCTTCTGATGACCCTAAAAAGAAAAATCAGGGGGAATTACTTATCACAGTAACAGAAGCAAATACCCAATATATTTCTTTTGGATTTGGCGCCTCCTCTTCTGGACCTCTAGGTCAATTTTCGTACGGGAATCAAAATTTATTTGGTTCGGGAAAAGGTCTATCAATTCAGGCCATGAAATCTAAAGAGCTGTCGAAACTGGGACTCATTTTCAATGATCCCCATTTATTCGGTTCTGATTATACAGCACAAGCTCGAGCTTCCTATGAAGATCGTCAAGGTCATGAATATGATGAGACGAGAATAAGAACTAGAATTATGATTCAAAAAGCTATTACTGAAAAACTTCAATTTGGAATCGGTGCAAGGTTTGAGTTCGTTACTTTAGATAATATTGCAGAAGGAATTAATCAAACTACTTATAATATTAGAAAAAAAACAAAAATAATGGGGATGATCTCAACTCTTGTCTATAAAAATCAAGTTCGAGATACTGCAGGAGACGTAAAGAAAGGTCATTCAATAAGCTTAGCATTGATGCCAAGTTATTCTGATCAAGGCGCCTATATCAAGGCCTTTACACAAGTTACTGGCGCTTTATCTTTAGGACAAAATTCAAATGGTTCAAGTCATACTATTTCAGGAAGAATCACATTAGGTTATGTTTCAGACAATGCTCCAGTTTTTGAGAAGTACTACGCTGGAGGAATTGGCTCCATAAGAGGTTTTGAAAGTCGATCTATTACTCCTCGTGGGAATGGTATCGGAGGAGGAGCTGTCATATCAGCTAACGTCGCCTACTCATTTCCTATTGTTTCTAATCGTGTAAAGGGAGTCATTTTTGTTGAAGGTGCAACTATAGGTGATAACTTTGAGTCCTTATCACAAGTCAGACTCGTTGGCGGTATTGGAGTAAGAACAAACTTGAGAGATACATTTTTAGGAACTAGTCTTGAGTTTGGATATGCTTTTCCTTTGTTGAAACAAGACGGGGATCAATTAAAACCATTTTACTTTATGTTCGGAGAATATGATCCGGCATATGATCTATAGGATGATCTATGATTTTGAAAACTAAATTAAGCATCTTTTTATTTGTAGGGATTTTGCTCAACTCAAATATAGTATTATCGCAACAGATAATTACCCCTGAGATTATTACAGAAAGTGAAACATCAGAGTCTTCTACGGAAGAAACAAAAATCGTCACAATTGAGCAACAAAGAGAAGAAGTTCATCAAGTAGAAATAGCAGAAATTGAACAAGATTTATTAAATCTTGAAGAAAAAATAATTCCTCGATTTGAAGAGTTTAGAGAACAACAAGACAATGAAGACTGGGTCAGATCACAAACAGATATGGCATTAGCCGGAATTGTATATTCTAAAGGTTATCTCAATCCAAGAGTTTCTAGAAGAATAGTACCTGATATGAATGAAGGATGGTTAGCTGTTGATACCGTTACTTTAGGTCCAAGTCTCATCAGACAAGTAACTACACTTGCTGCAAATATTTTATTTAGTCATTATGTAATGCCATTGATTCAAGCTGGAACTATTAAAGAAAAAACTTTTGTTTCAACCAGACAATATAGAACTTACAAAGATGCATTAATGGCACCTCACTTTTCGTTTGAGAATGTCCCTTTAGACCGGATGGGACTCAATAGAATGGAAGACGGAGAAATGTTTTCCACTGTGAGTACAGATGGAGTTTATATTCGACTAGGTGGCGGAATTGCAAATTTAATTGGATTAGAACTCCCTGCACATATTAATATTGGCCCAAAGATTAAAGTAAAAGTTCAGCATAGTTTAAAAATATCTGTTACGAAGTCGGAGTTAGACATTGCTTACATTTCAGTTGAAAAGGCAAAAGAATTAGGTAAAGGATTTGGAATTGGTTTTGGTATTTTCTTCGATGATATTATAGATATCCCAATTTCAGTTGGAATCAATTCTCAAAATGGATACTCCCCTATTACTTTTAATATTAAAACGACAAATAGAAAATTTCGGTCTGTCATTTATAAGGTAGATCTTAAGACTGAAGAAGGTCGAAAAGCTTACGCTGCTTTTATGGCAAAAGATTTTACTACTTTAGATGAATTAGCTGCTGCAGATACAGAAGCTGTACATCTTGATTTAATTAAAACGGGAGATATTAGAGAAGATGAAATAAATGGTTCATTAGATCTTATTATTTGGAGAGCAGGATTTAGAAATATATTCAGTGAGGGTCTGTATACCACTCAAGCAAGAGGATCTGAACAGTTCAAATATAAGGAGATATCAAGACTATCAGTTAGAGACAGAAAATGGCTCTCAAATTACGAAACAATCTCTGACAAGTTTTCAGTCATAGTTCCAATAAATCATGAACAAAAATCATTCGTTCTAGACTCACATTTTTATTATTCAGATTCTAAAACTTACGGGTCAGAACTCCAAAACCTTTCTCATGACTTAAAGGCCAGAGGCACTGGAATGGGACTACCTATAGAAATGAATGATGAGCATAATTATGGAAAATCGCAAGTTGATGTAAAAGTTAGATTTTCTGCGATGGGTATTAAATTAGTCCTCAATGCTGTAGAAGATGACCTTTGGATTGCTGCTGGTGTTTCTCTAGGAATGCCAGATCCTTATGTTTTACAAGATAGCTTTGAGAGACAGGATTATATCAATCGAGCCGGCAATAGTTCGCAAAGATCAACCAGATCTAGAAATGTAAGCAGAGCAACAAAGATAGTTAAATCATTAAGAACAATTCAAACAAGAAAGACATTAGAAAAAAAGTCTCGCTTTGTACTTGATGAATTAAAGTCAAATCATGGTGATCAACTACACAAGGCCATGATGGACATTTGTGGGTTTAATGGAATAATCGTTCAAGGGATAATAAGAGGTAAAGGATTTTAAAAAGATATTATATTTAATAATGAAAAGGCCTCGATTAATCGAGGCCTTTTTATTAATTAAAATGGAGTTAAATTACTTAGCTCTAAATTTAAGAGTATTTCTTCTAGAAGTTTTAACTTTATATTGAGAAGCTGTGTCTAAAGCTTTTCCTTGAGCTGTGGTATTATCTTTTGAGATTGAACCTTGCTTCAAGTTAACTTGAAAAGTTTCAGTAGCATTTTCAGTAAGCTTAACAGCTTTTCTAAAATCTAAAGTTAGATTATTTGTACCTGTTGCTCTAACAAGTCCATTTTTTGAACAGATAGTTTTTGCAGAATAAAGTCCTGTGTATTCTTTTTCTAGACACTCATGGGTTCCATCAAGAGCAGACTCACAGACAGTTTGTGTAAAATTTGGAAGTTCAGTTACTTTAACTTCATAACGTACACATTTTTTTTCCATGTAGTTTACAGAGTAAGTTAAAACAACTTTCTTAGGAGTTGTTGCAGTTCTTTTAACTACAATTAACTCATTAGCTTTTTTATTTGTTTCTTGAGCAAGAGCACCGTAATTAATTTTTTTTGAATTAAGCATAACTTCTGTAGATTGTGCATTAACAGATTGTACTAATAAAAGTGCCGCAATCATCATTAAAATTTTATTCATCATTTCCTCCAAGTTTTTTGCTGTAGCTAGGCTACGAAATATTTTTATTAAAAATTTAAAACGTTTATTATTTTTAACTATCATATAGTGAAGTTTTCACCGAACAGCTCCACTTAGGATTGAACTTTTTACACTGACGCAGAGCAGAAGGGGCCAAAATTACTACTGAAGCACGGTGAGACGCGACGCGGCGCCCCCTTCTCTGTTATCAATCGTCGGTTTATTTCTATGTTTTCAGTTTTGTTTACCACAAATGTTTTAGTTGTTAATATGCGAAGAAAATCATGTAACATTCTTTAGGAAAAGAGATGAAACTAACCCTACTGTCAACTACGTCTGGAAACAATTTAAATCTTGCAAATAGCATTAATTCAATTGCAAATGATCTCGGGTACTTTACTGAAATCATAAGTCTAGAATCTTATAATCTTCCTCTTTACAATCCAGCTACAGAAAAATCAGGAATACCTGAAGGAGCAAAAGAATTATCTTTAAAATTAGAAAATTCAGAAGCATTTATAATGCTTGCTCCAGAATATAATGGATCCATCCCTCCTGTCTTAATCAACACTATAAGTTGGATCAGTCGTTCTGGCGATAATTGGCGACAGGCGTTCAATGGAAAAATTGCAGTTGTAGGAACACATAGTGGAGGCGGTGGTTTTAAAGTCACTCAGGCCATGAGAACGCAATTAGAACACCTAGGAACAATGGTTCATCCTAGACCTATCATAACTAATAAAGGAAAGACTATGAATCCCAATTCAGTAAAAGCTATTTTAGAAGAAGTAAAAGGATTTTTAAAATGAATAAGGTAAGTGAAATATTTAATCCTGAGCTATGGTCGGAAGTTACTGGTTTTAATTTTAAGGACATTACCTACCATCGAGCAAAAGATCAGGGGACAGTTAGGATTGCACTTGATAGGCCAGAATGCAGAAATGCCTTCCGCCCTCAAACAGTAGATGAACTTTACCGAGCTCTTGACCATGCTAGACAATGGTCAGATGTAGGAGTCGTTCTTCTGACAGGAAATGGCCCCTCTCCTAAAGACGGTGGTTGGGCATTTTGTAGCGGTGGAGATCAGAGGATTCGGGGAAAAGATGGTTATCAATACGAGGGAGAAGATAGTCAAGACATGGATATCGCAAAACTTGGAAGACTTCATATTTTAGAAGTACAAAGGTTAATTCGTTTTATGCCAAAAGTAGTAATGGCAGTTGTTCCAGGCTGGGCAGTTGGCGGTGGTCACTCTCTTCATGTGGTTTGTGACCTAACTATTGCTTCTAAACAACACGGTATTTTCAAGCAAACAGATCCTGATGTGGCAAGTTTTGACTCTGGATATGGTTCAGCATATCTCGCCAAAATGATAGGTCAAAAAAGAGCTCGAGAAATATTTTTTCTCGGTTTAGATTATACATCAGATGAAGCATTTGAAATGGGAATGGTGAACCTTTCTGTTGCTCATCATGAGTTAGAAGAGAGAGCGTTGGAATGGGCCAAAATTATGAATTCTAAGTCTCCTACTGCCATGAGAATGCTAAAATACGGATTCAACCTTCCTGATGATGGTCTCGTAGGACAGCAATTATTTGCCGGTGAGGCAACACGACTTGCCTATGGTACAGCGGAGGCGAAAGAGGGGCGAGATTCTTTTGTTGAAAAAAGAGACAAAAACTTTTCCTCCTTTCCATGGCATTATTAATTATTATTTTTTATTGTTCAGCTGGAGCTTCTTCTGATGCTTTTGTTGTAGCTTGTGGAGCTGCTGCTTCTTTTGTTTCTGCAGTAGGCTCTTCTTGATCTTTTACAGGGGCAGTTTTTACTAATCCAGCTTCGACAAGGATATTTGTCTTTTCAGCACCGTTAATCCATTTACCGGCAGTGCTTCTTACACCGTAACGACCTGAACGTTTTTTAATAATGACATAGTTCTCAGTCTTTTTCACTACTTCCATTGATTCCTCCGCGAATCCAAAATCTTCTAATTAGTAAAAGATATTAACCATTGTTGAACTAACTTTCAATGCCAAATCTTATTTTGGCCTGTTATTCCTTGTTTAACGCCCCTCATTGTAGCAATCCTGAATAATATTAATCACACTAGTAAATTTCTCTGACTCTTAAGTTTTATGACGCATTTTGTATAACATATTAAACAAAACGTTCTTAGTGCAAATTTTCGAAATTAGCTTAAGATAAAGACAAATATATTCAGGAGCAATAAATGAAACTACAAATACCAACGTCAAGTTTTGATTATAAATCAGAAAGAGAATTAGACCCAAGTCTAGAAGATGTTCTTCAGGGATTAGGAGATAATAATTGGTTCAAACAAGAATTCTTAACTTCTAGAAAAGTATTTTTATGGGGAGCGGTCCATGACGGCTCAGCCAGAGATATTATAAACAGATTACTCTATTTAGAGGCCAAAGAGCCTGGTAAAGAAATTACTCTTTACATTAATTCTCCAGGAGGCATCGTTACATCTGGAATGATTATATACGATACAATGCAAATGATTTCTTCTCCTGTGGCCACAGTATGTATGGGATTAGCGGCAAGTATGGGTTCAATTATTTTATCTGGCGGAGAAAAAGGTAAAAGGTCTATATGGAATAGTGGTAAAGTAATGATTCATCAGCCATCTATTGGTCAGTTATTTGGACAAGCATCTGATCTCCAAATCCAAGCGAAACAAATTAATAAAACCAAAACAATGAGTGCTGAAGTATTGGCCATTAATTGTAATAAAGAGATAAATGTTGTCATGAGTGATTTTGATAGAGACTATTGGATGAATGCTCAAGAATCTCTTAAGTATGGAATTGTAGATAACATTTCTGCAACAACAGGATTCTAGGATAAATTAATATTATTTTTAAAAAGGCCTCACTTTAGCGAGGCTTTTTTTTTGCAAATGTATAATAAAATACTAAGATTTCATTATGTATAAGTTAAAAGAGCATTTATCTTGCTCATGGAACAAAATATTAAAAGATGAATTTGATCATGAATACTTTCAAGGTTTACAACACTTCCTAAATAAGGAAAATAACGCCGGAAAAGTTATCTACCCAAGCCAAAAAAACATCTTCCAATGTTTTAATAAAACTCCATTTTCAAAAGTAAAAGTTATCATTTTAGGCCAAGATCCTTACCATGGAGAAAATCAGGCCCATGGACTCTCATTTTCCGTAGATAAAAATGTGAAAGTGCCCCCTTCCCTAAGAAATATATTCAAAGAACTTCACACTGATTTAGGCATTAGCACTCCGCGAAATGGAAACCTAGAAAACTGGGCCAAACAAGGAGTACTACTTTTAAATACAGTACTTACAGTAGAAAAATCAAAAGCTAATTCCCATAGAAATAAAGGTTGGGAACAGTTTACAGATAGAGTTATTCAACTTTTAAACGATGATAAATCAAATATTGTTTTTGTTTTATGGGGTGGTCCAGCACAAAAGAAAGGGAAATGTATAGACAAGCAAAGGCATTACGTCATTGAAGCGCCTCACCCTTCCCCCCTGTCTTGTTATCGTGGATTTTTTGGAAGTAGGCCATTCTCTAAGATTAATAACTATTTAAAAAGACATGACATTGAGCATATTTCCTGGGATTTATAAATAGAAGGTCACACCAGAAGAAAAGTTTAATTCTCCTATATTTTCTGTTGTTACTTCATAGCAAGAGATTTCACGATAGTTTTGAACTTTCTCAAGTTTATTAGGTTTTGCCCCCCATGAATTAAGCTCAGGCAGAGATAATAACTTCTCTTCAATATCTAATATATCCTGCTCTTTACCCTCAAGTGAAAAATGTACGCAGTTTAAATCTTGTCGATCGTTAGTAGCTCCCGCTATTATTCCACGCCTTTTAGCTGCTAAGATGAGAGTCTTTCTGAACATGACTCCTTGAACTTTACCGTACACCATATAAGATTGTTTCATAGAATTCCATCTTTTAATAATAATATTAATATGTTAAATAATTTACATGATCAAAACAAGCCTACTTACAAAAAATTTTCAATCATATAAAAAGGCTCCAGGCATCTCTGGATCCATAAAATCATTATTTAAGAGAGAGTATCTAACAAAAACGGCAGTAGACCAATTTACTCTAGAAGTAACTAAAGGTGAAATAATTGGACTTCTAGGTCCAAATGGAGCGGGTAAAACCACTTTAATGAAAATGTTTACGGGTATAATTGTTCCTTCTTCTGGTGAAATAAGCATTGCAGGACATGTCCCCTCACAAAGAGAAAAAAGTTTTAGAAAAAAGATTGCTTTAGTTATGGGGCAAAAGTCTCAACTTTGGTGGGATATACCCGCTATGGATTCTTTTCATTTATTACAAAAGTTTTATGAGATAGATAAAAAAGCTTTCGAAAATAGACTAGAGGAAATGGGACAGTTATTAGGAGTCATGGATCTTTTACATATTCATGTAAGAAAGCTTAGTCTCGGTGAACGAATGAAGCTTGAATTAATGGCCTCATTACTGCACTCTCCTGAAGTTATTTTCTTGGACGAGCCTACAATTGGCCTAGACTTAATAGCACAAGAAAATATTAGGAAATTTATATTTGAATACCATAAAAAAAATAACATCTCTATAATACTAACAAGTCACTATATGGCCGATGTACATGCTCTCTGTAAGCGTCTTATTCTTATCCATGGTGGTCAAAAAGCTTTCGATGGAAAACTTAGCACCTTTGAACAAATTCTTGGCAAAGACAAGTCCGTTTCCTTTTCTTTTCGAAATGAAGTTAATGATCATAGAGTCTTTGAACAGTTCAATCCGACATGGTCTGAAAATAAAACTCAGGTAGATCTACTTATTCCAGAGTCAGAACTAAGAAATTTTTCAGCTCAAGTTCTTAGAGATTTTCCTGTCATAGACTTTAGTACCGATAAAATGCCTATAGAGAAAGTAATGAAAACCCTTATGAAAAATCCTCAGATTCTGAATGAGAATTTATGACTTGGAATATTCAGAAATGGCTCCAAACAATACTAATTTCGTGGTCAAATTTCACAACCTATAGATTGAATTTCTTTTTACAAGTAATTGGACCCGGTTTAGTTTTCTTTTTTATAAAATATAATCTCTGGTCGGCCATCTACGGAGGTAACAACACTATTGTCTTGGGTGGTTATACTTTTAGGTCTATGATTCAATATCATGGTTGGAGTATGATAGTCCTTCTTTTATGCCAGGGAATGACTGCAAACAATTTATCAGAAGACATAAGAATGGGAAGAATCTCAAATTATCTGATTTATCCTATGAATTTCTGGGAATTCCATACTGCAGCCTTTATTGCTTTTGAATTTCTACAACTATTTATTTGTGCTGTTACAATTGGTCTCATCGGATTTACATCTCTACTTGGACCAATACATTTCGAAGTATTAATAAATGCATTCTGTTACTGTATATTCGTATCTATATTCTGGTTTGCTATACAATATTTAACAGGAATCATTGCTTTTTGGTTAGAAGAAACCTGGACCCTTAGGGTTATCTTTTCCATTATAAGTGGATTTTTATCGGGGGCAATCATTCCTCTCGAGTTATTTCCAACCAAACTTGTCGAAGTTCTATCCTATACCCCTTTTCCATATTTAACATACTATCCTGTCAAAATGTTTATGGGTGAAGTTGGTTTTTTTCCCAAAGGATATCTCATTCTAGGAGTATGGTTAGCAGTTATCATTATAATTAATAAAATTGTTTGGAGAAAAGGAATAAAAATGTATACTGCGGCGGGTATGTAATGAAACATTACCTTGATGTTTATAAAGAATTTATTTCAACCAACTTCAGTGTTTCATTAAGTTTTAGAACTTCTTTTACTTTATTAGTTCTGATGGACATTTTCTTCTACCTTTCAACTCTTTTAACTATCGAGTTTATATTTCAACATATCTCTAGCTTAGGGCCTTGGAATAAAGAACAATTAATGTTTTTTATTTCGTTTATGCTAGTCATCGATAATCTTCATATGGTCATTTTAAGTGAGAGCTTTTGGGTTCTTTCTCACCAAATTAAGACTGGTGACATTGATTTCATATTACTAAAGCCTATACATTCGATCTTTGCAATATTTTTTAGATATCCAAGACCTTCAAGTATTTTAAATACTTTTCTAACTTTGGGTGTTTTATTTTTCTATGGAAGTAAGTTATCCCTTGATGTCATGTCTTGGATTCTTTTACCCTTTCTTGTACTGATGTCATTTAGTCTACTCGCTATTCTAGAAATCATTATTTCGACTTCTATGTTCTGGATGCAAGAAGGTCTTGGCATCAACTTTTTAAGAATGCAAATGCAACAGTTATCTAGGTGGCCAGATTATATTTATTCAAAGATGGCCCGAAAAGCGTTGCTCATAAGCTTTCCAATTCTTCTAGTAGGATCTGCTCCTGTTCACTTTCTATTGGATCATTCAGAATGGGAATATTTAATTGGCGTTCTACTGGCCAATGTAATATTTTTTATTGTGATGGTGACACTATGGAAAATGGCGTTGATCAGATATGAATCTGCATCTAGCTAATTGAAATTACAGGGAAGTAAGAAAGTTAAGCATACGTTCTCTTTTACGTGTCGTTACAGGCCGCCTTAAATGAATCAAACCTAAACCCAGTAACGACTTCAGCTTCTTCCTATTTGTAAACGAAAGTGATGACTTTTCTGAAAGTTTTTCAAAATATGTTTTCAATAGTTCAATCAGGACTAATGCTCCTCTCTTAAAACGTCGTTATGGCGAATGTAAAAACATTATCTATTCTCTATCGATATTTGAAGAAATATAGACAGGATATGAGATTTTGTAAGAATATTTATTATTTAAGAATAAGATTTCAGGTGATTCACAGTGTTTTCCACGGCCCATCGCAAAAAGAAATGGCCGCTTCACCAGGATTCGAACCTGGTGCTGAGCTTTAGGAAAGCCCCGTTTTATCCAATTAAACTATGAAGCGTTATGACTTTGAGATAATAACCAATTTTTATACATTTGATCTATTAAAATTTTGAATTGATTTTTATTTTTGTTTGTGAATGTCATTGAAATGAATATAAACCCACTCAGTGACAACTCCCATTCTCTGAGAGATGAGTAGAATTTCATATTACAATTATCAATTTTGAAAGTTTCTAATGTATTACTAAATAATGTCATTATGACATTTTTACCAAACGCACCTTCTGAAAAGTTATTATCTTCTAAGTTTTCAGATTGTTGCTTCCCTAATTGTGCATCCATAATTACAGAAGCTAGAGAACTGCTTAGCAAGACAGAGACTTTTGAATTTAAGACAATTACGTCTCCCGACATTGTATGAAAATCAGATAAGAATGAGAACGAAATATCCTCTAATTGAAATGCTGCTATATTTTTTAACCGTAAGATCAAATTTGTTTTATCTAAATAGTAATTTGATATTTTATTTAAGGTTGCTCGCTCAGTCTTGGAAAGGGCCTTATTAAAGGCAGTAAAGTCGTGCTTAACCAAAACTAAATTTTAGTTTTGCCACCAGAGCGGCCTTTTAATTTTGCTCTTTTCTTTTGTGCTGCTTCAGTCTTTTCTTTTTTTCTAATCGATGGTTTTTTATATTCTTTCCTGCTTCTATATTCTTTAACAATACCAAAGCTTTCGCATAATCTTTTAAATTTACGTAGAGACCTTTCTATTCCTCTATCATCAACTTTTAAATATACGTTATACTTATCTTTCACTATGGCCTCCAGACAAATTTACTTTGAACTATTTTAAACTTTTTCCTTAAAGAGATAAAGCCTTATTAATCTTGTCTTTTCAATCCTTTACGAGACAGTTTTTGAGTGATTTTATAATAACTTCTCTTTTTAGATCAATCCCTATCAAAACGAACTTATTAACATGCGGATTTTTTTTGTCAGAGCCTTCATCAAATGAAACTTGATCATTCACCCCTTGCAATAAGACTCTTTTGGGATTTTCAGGAAAACTTAATATTGCCTTAAATCTAAATAGTCTATTTCTATAGGTCATATATAAAGAATTCAAAAATAACTGAAATTGTTCGGGGTTAAAGTCACCACCTAACTCTATTGAGATCTGTCCAATTTGACCTTTACCATGTTTATGTTTGGGTCCAGTTGAAAGCTTATCTAAAAGCTTTATGTCTTGAGAATTTCTCTTTAAAAGGTCGGTTATATTAATATCGCAATATTGAGCTTGAACCATTTCCGCAGAGGTATTAATTTTGGTTATGAATTTCTTTATATTATTAAGTTCAAATTCTTGGAGTTCATTTGGAATTAAGTCTATTTTATTTAATATAATATAATCTGAAAATAATAATTGTTCCTCAAAACTAAACTCATTATCTTCTTTTGTATTTTCTAAGTTTTTGAAAAAGTTTTTACAATCAACTAATGTCACAACCGAATTTAGTTTAAACCGGTCTTTTAATTCAATTGCCTTGTTAAAGATCTGAATAATAGGACCAGGGTTGGCCATGCCAGTGGCTTCAATAACAATATGGTTAAAGTCTTTTCGTCTTTCTAAAAGTTTTTGTAATGACAGAATCAAATCACCGTTCATAGAACAACAAAGACAACCATTGTTCATTTCGATAATATAACTTTCTGCATCTTTTGATTTATTAATAAATTCTTGATCAATATTTATGGAGCCAAATTCATTTTCAATAATCGCTATTTTTAATTTATGATCGCCACCAAGAATATTGTTTACGAGGGTTGTTTTTCCAGATCCTAAAAATCCAACTAGTAATGTTACCGGTATTTTATTGATCACACTTTAAATTCTGTAAAAGGATTTGGTAATAGTTTTCCAAAACTGGTCTCTGATTCAATCAATTTTTTATTTGCTAAATAGATTGGTGTTTGGGGTTCAGAAAACTCTGCTAAGACTTGTAAACAAAGGGCACAAGGTTGTGTTGCAGGACTTGTATCTGTTACAACTACTACAAATTCAACAATTTGCTTACCTTGATCGGCAATACCTGAAACGAGAGCTGTTCTTTCGGCGCAAATAGTGGCCCCGTAGCTAGCATTTTCAACGTTACAGCCTCTGTAAATATTGTCATTACCCTTAAATTTAATAGCTGCTCCCACCTGAAACCTTGAGTAAGGACAATGAGCTTTTCCTCTAGCTTCTTTTGCTAACTCATAAGCTTCTAATACTTGTTCTGTAAATTGACTCAAAGTCTTCTCCTGTAATTATTTTAATAAATGATAACGAATATGATTCGAATGCTCAAATCTTAGGTGGGAATATATCAATTGTTTGGCCATTTTTAAGTCTTTTTATTCTGACACGCCCTTTTGACAATTTTGTCATTTGAAGTTTTTCACCACTATTAAGGTTTTTAAAACCAAATTTTTTTAGAACTTGAGGGTCTTTAACTTTCACTAACTTGGAGGGTTTCTTTCCATCGAGATTTTTGGCGAATTGAACAAACCTAGTCTGTGGTAAATAAAGAGTTACAGGTCTATTTTTAGTTGCTTTAATTAATTTTGTTTTTATATGCTGATTATAGGAAAAGAAATCTTCTTTGGTCATTCCACTTAGTTTTAGAAGTTTAGATAATTTGTAATTTTTTACTAATTTTATTTTTAAATTTAAGTGATCTAACTTCTTTACATTTTCTTTTTTGCTAAATTTAAATTCATAAGAATATCTGTCTAGCATCATCGCTGTCCAAAATTTAGACACATAGTTTTTTGTTTCATCGGGTAATAAGTTTTTTTTGATGAGTTCGTTAAATGATCGCGTGTTTCCTTTTCTTATTGCATTCATTATTCGATATTCACCAGCATTATAAGCGGCGATGGAAAGGGCCCAACTATTAAAAATATTATGAAGATCTGATAAATATTTTGCAGCGGCGTGTGTTGCCATATAAATATTCTGTCTCTCATCTATTTGTGAATCAATTCTAAGTCCGTAGTTTTTTCCTGTTGATTTAATAAATTGCCAGGGTCCGACTGCCGATTGGTGACTTTTTGCTTCTAGTACATAGCCACTTTCAATGAGTCCAAGATAGTAAAGTTCAATAGGAAGTTCATGACTAATTAGAATACTTTCTATAAGTGTTCTATATTTTTCACCTCGATTAAGATGTCTTTGAAATCGTTTTCTTCCATTCTTCGTATAATAATTAAACCATTTACTTACCAATTTAGATTCAAATTCAATATTTGTTAAAAATTTATCGTCGACATTATCTGAGGGAATTTTTGCAGCATTAGATAGAAAGCACGATGACATAAGAAAGATGCCTATCAATAAAGGATAAATTAGATATAGTTGCTTAAGTTTCATCTGTAATAGTATCCCCTTAATATTAATTCATTGTTAGAGGTACATTCTTTCCTTAGTTGAGAGGCTAAAATAAAAACAATAAGTTATGCTAGTATTACTCTATATTAAAAACTCAATTAAGGATCTTTTATGAAGCCTAGTTTCTCCGCTAGAACATTAATAATGGGTATTGGTGTAGGCGCCCTTATTATTACACTTATACTTGGATTAGATAAAATTCAATCCATGTCTGTAGTTGCTCTCGTAATGGCATTATGGTGGATTTTTGAGGTCCTCCCACTAGGAATAACTGCTCTTATTCCAATGGTAGCATACCCTTTATTTGGAATAGCATCCTCTAAAGAAATAGCGCCTATTTATATGAGTTCGGTTCTTATGTTATTTATTGGCGGATTCTTTGTTGCAATTGCTATGCAGAAATGGAACCTTCACAAAAGGATAGCCCTATCGATCATTTCTGTTTTTGGTTGTGAGCCAGGTAAATTAATGGCCGGTTTTATGTGTGCAACAGGTTTTCTTTCTATGTGGATTTCAAACACCGCTTCAGCTGTGATGATGGTTTCCATTGGACTTGCTGTTATTAAGTCCTATGAGGAGATGAATAAAGATAGTGAAAATGGCCATCACTTTGCGTGTGCTTTGATGTTATCGATTGCCTATTCGGCAACAATTGGAGGAATTTCAACTTTAGTAGGAACGCCTCCCAATTTAGCTTTTACAAGAATTTTTGCGATGTCATTCCCAACGGCAACAGAAATATCTTTTGGTTCATGGATTCTTTTTGGGATTCCAATTTCTATTGCCATTATGTTTGTGGCCTGGACAGTACTCTTTTTTATAAATATTAAACCACATGGTATTAAAGCTTTAGATCCTCAAATTATAAAATCAGAAAAAGATAAGTTAGGAAAGATGTCCTACGAAGAAAAGAATGTCGCCTTCATTTTTATCACTATGGCGTTATTATGGATTTTCAGAAAAAATTTAAACTTAGGTCTTATTGAAATACCGGGATGGTCAAATTTACTTGCTTTTCCAAAAAATGTAGATGATGGCACCGTTGCCATATTAATGGCGTCATTATTATTTATCTTGCCGTCAAAAAAAGAGGGCCGATTATTGACCAAAGATGCTATCAGAAAAATACCTTGGTCTACAATTTTACTTTTTGGAGGTGGTTTCGCTCTTGCCAAGGGAATTCAAAGTTCAGGACTCTCCTCTGAAATTGGAAATCAATTTTCAGCTTTAGGAACAATCAGTCCTTCGCTTGTGGTTGTTGGGATCACAGGAGGCATGAGTTTTTTAACTGAACTAACTTCAAACATGGCATCTACAGAAATGCTACTTCCTATTTTAGCCTCTATAGCTAAGGCAAGTGGGATAAATCCTCTGGTCATGATGGTACCTGCAACTCTCGCGGCGTCCTGTGCATTTATGCTTCCAGCGGCGACGGCACCAAATGCAATTGTCTTTGGTTCAGAGAAAGTGCGAATAATTGATATGGTTAAATCGGGATTTTTAATTAATCTTTTGAGTATTGTTATTATTTCAATCTTCTCATTAACTATTATTCCTTTTATTTTAAAATAACTAATTTTATTTATTGATCAAGTCTGGGAAGTCTGTAAATACTCCATCTACTCCTTCCCTACTCAATATATTTGCTAATCCATTAACATCTTTGGCATATTCAGGTAATTGATCAGCTCTTAATGTATAAGCATGAATCGTTAATCCTAAGTCTTTTGCATAACCCAAAGAAGAGGTTGGTAAGTAAGCTCCATGGACATCAGTTGATAGCAGTTGAGGGATCCAAGCTCCGATTCCGTCTGCATATGTTTTCACATGCTTTAAACCTTTTCTAGTAAGCATTTTTTTGTAACTTATATTTGCTTCCTTCCAAGAGTCATCAGCTATAAGCTGGATTAAAGGAAACTTGGGTTTAAATGTTTTCTTTATAAATTTAAGAGAACGGGGATCAAAACATTGAAGAAAAATTTTCTTTTTTCCTTTTGTATAACCATATTTATCCAATACTTTGAAAACAATCTTTTCAATTTGTTTTTTATGCTTATGGTGAAATGCTGGACTCTTAATTTCAGGATAAATTCCAATATTCATTTTTCTTGATTTGTTTAGGCCTTGTACTAATTCGATATACTCGGCGAATGTTGCAATTCGAAATGAAGATGCCCCTCTTGGAAATCTCTTTGGAAATACAGCTTGTTTTGTTTTAGGATTTATTCTTTCTGAAATATGAAGTCGCTTAAGTTGTTTTAGAGTAAAATCAATTGCATAGAAGCGACCATCTTTTCTTTTTTTCTTAGGATAAATACGTCTAACATTTGTCACTGTATCAAGATGGATATCATGTAGAACAACAAGTATATTATCTCTTGTTAAAACAAGATCAGGCTCAATATAATCAGGATTGAGTCCATGAGCTAAGGCAACGGCCTCTAGAGTATGTTCAGGTAAATAACCACTTGCTCCCCTATGAGCTATAACCAATAAATCATTTGACGCACAAGAAGAAAATAAGGTTAGAAGTGTGTACATTACAAAATTTTTATTCATAAGATTCCCTTTATTACTGATAACGCTACATGACTATATTGTCAGTTGGATGCGACACTAATAAACTCTATTTTTATATTCTTTCATTAAGATAAGAAAAAAGAAATAACTTACGGAGAAATATTTCTATGAAGCTATTAAATTATGTAGAAGGCAAATGGAACGAAGGCAAGGGTAATGGTCAGGAGCTATTCTGTGCATCAACTGGAAAAGTTGTTGCTAGCGCAAGTACAGAAGGCTTAGATTTTGGTTCGATATTAGATTACGGCCGA
Organism: Bacteriovoracaceae bacterium; assembly: GCA_018675575.1. Classification (GTDB taxonomy): domain Bacteria; phylum Bdellovibrionota; class Bacteriovoracia; order Bacteriovoracales; family Bacteriovoracaceae; genus M0603. The sequence goes on from JABGXW010000048.1 coordinate 78,218, forward strand.
AAAGTAGGAAATAAAAATCTTAGAAATTTAACATTTCACGATAGAGCTAGATGCTTAAAGGCACTTGCTCTTCATTTACTCACCAAGAAAGACCTTTTTTATAAAATTTCTTCTTTGACTGGTGCCACAAAAGTCGACTCTTGGATTGATATTGAAGGAGGCATTGGAAACTTATTTGTCATGTCATCAAAAGGCAGAAGAGAGATGCCCGCTTTACCATATTATGTTGACGGTAAACCAGAAATCCTGTCAAAACAAGGCAGTTTTATTGGTCATCATTTATATGTACCAAAAACAGGTATAGCAGTTCATATTAATGCCTATAACTTTCCAATTTGGGGCATGTTAGAAAAAATTGCAGTCAATATACTTGCTGGTGTACCGGCCCTTGTAAAACCTGCAACCGTTACGTCATACCTTACAGAATGCATGGTAAAAGAAATAATCGAGTCTAAACTGCTTCCAGAAGGGGCGTTACAATTAATCTGTGGATCGGCCAGAGGAATCTTGGATCATGTTAATTACCAAGATGTCGTTACATTCACAGGAAGTGCAAAAACAGGAAGAATGCTAAAATCCCATCCTAATATTCTTAATCACTCTGTTCCTTTTAACATGGAAGCTGACTCTCTCAATTGTTCACTACTAGGACCTGAGGCCTCACCGCAAACGGAGGAGTTCTCAATTTTTATAAAAGAGGTCGCCAAAGAAATAACAGTAAAGGCGGGTCAAAAATGTACTGCAATAAGAAGAACGATAATTCCTGAGCAATACAC
>JABGXW010000049.1 GCA_018675575.1 Bacteriovoracaceae bacterium
AAAAGATAATATCTTCGTATCACTGAATCCATAGATTTCAGAACCCACACGAATAATGTCAGCAATAAGCAATTTTCTTTTTCGAAGTCCTGGTATAAATTCATCGTTAATAAATGTTTTATTCACAGAATCAAGATCTTCTACATAGACATGTCTACCACTTACATGAACTTGAAAATGCTGGCCTGAAATTAAGTCATCTTCAATAACAACATCGCAATCGTCTCGCCTACCAAATAGCATTCCATCAAAAAGCCTAAGACAATGAATTTCATCTTCTAGACCTCTGAAAAAAAAGTAATACAACTTTTCTTGTAATTGTTTATCTGGTTCTGAGTCACTCATATCTTCTCTATTATGAATATTAAATAGTTAGTGCCATTATGACTCAATTAATTCAATTTGAAAGGGGGGTAAATAATTTAGCAGAAAAAGAGTTGGGTATTAGTTAAAATCTAGCATAAAGGTGACCGGTCCATCATTTTCGATGGTCACTTTCATATCAGTACCAAATTGTCCTGTTTCTACTTCGGCCTCCAATTTGAGAAGGTCGCAAAATCTATTAAACAATGATTCTGCGAGTTCAGGCACCATAGACTCGTCAAAACTGGGTCTATTGCCTTTTTGTCCCCTCCAAGAAAGAGTAAACTGACTAACGGCCAAAATCTTTCCTTCAGCTTGTTTGATAGTGTTATCCATTCTTCCCGTTGATAAATCCGGAAATATTCTTAGCTTTAAAATTTTAAAAGCAGCTTGTTCAATGATCCTTTGTGTATCATTTTTTTCCATACAAACGAGTAAGGTAAGTCCCTTATCAATACTTCCTACAATTTCAGAATTAACACAGACAAAAGAATGTAAACTTCTTTGAATCACAACTCGCATTTTGAGTACCCTTCTTGTATTATTTGTTTATGCATATAGTTCAAATTGCACATGAACCTATTCCAATAAGCCTCTATGGAGGAACCGAAAGAATCATTGAAAACCTTTGTTTAGGCTTAGCTTCACTAGGTCATAAAATCACCTTAATCTCTTTCAAAGGGGATTATACTTTGGAGGGTATAGATTTTAAAGATCTAGGTCAATTTTCTAAAGCAGAAGCTAATTTTAGATTCACTGAACTCATCCCTAACGATGCAGATATCATTCACTTTCATCTCCCCATGAGTCAAGACCAAATGGACCTTGGAGGTATTCCATATATCTGTACACTCCATGGCAATCTGAAAGAAGGTGAAAGTCTAGACAAATTACCAAAAAACACCATTTGCATTTCAGAGAATCACGCTACTCGACACAAAAGATCAACTTATGTTTATAACGGTCTAGATGAAAACAAGATTCCACTTTATGACAAATCTTTTCAATCCGCAGACTATTTTTCTTTCTTAGGAAAAACATCGCTAAAAAGAAAAGGTCTACATCTAGCAAAAAAAATAGCAAAAACCTTCAAAGTCCCATTGCATATAGGAGGAGGCAAGGGCCTAAACTTATTTGGATCGAAATATTTAGGTTATCTAAATAATGATGAGAAAGCTAAACTCCTTGGAGAATCTAAAGCGCTTCTTTTTCCAATATTGTGGGAAGAGCCATTTGGCCTAGTCATGATAGAAGCAATGTTTACAGGAACTCCTGTTTTTGCGTTAGATCGCGGATCAGTTCCAGAGGTTTTAGGCCAACCGGGATCGGATGATCTCTTTATATATGAAAAGACTATCGAAAAGTTGATCACATCGATTAAAGAATTTAAACCTTGTACTCCTAATAGATATAGACAATATGCTATTCAATATTTCTCAAAAAATGTCATGTGTGAGAATTACCTAATTATATATGAAAAAATTTGCTCTGGTGAAGAAATTGGTTAGCCCTCAAATTGACGAAAATTCTTTTCTAAGAAAATTAATCTCTCTTTATGGCAAGCAAAAACATTGAGTTGATCTTTTAATAAAAATCTTTGTTCAGGAATAAATTCAATAAGAGAAAGAGGAAGTTTAGAATTTGCATCATTCAAAGATTGAATATGAGAATAGCCTGCAAAATATGAACCTGTTTTCTTATCTTTTTCTTCATCTATTAAAAAGCTTGGTTCGAAAAAATGATATCCAAGGTCTCTTAAATATTTAAAAGGTGCTAAGGTATCCTTAACTCTATTAAGGTTTGCCCAGTTCTCAAAGATGATCATCGGCCTGGCCTTTGATAATGTTTCTTTTGCACCCTGCATGACATTTATTTCAAAACCTTCAACATCTATTTTTATAAGATCAGGAGAGCTTAAATTCATAGAATCTATTTTTTGCGAATCTACTTTAAACCCATGGTCAGCATCATTTACGGAAACTTCAGCATTTCCAGAGTTAAAATTGTCAGGTAATCCGATATAACAAGTTCCATCATAATCAGACACAGCAAGGTGATGAGTCTTTATCATCGAAGCTTTTCCCGATTGATTAACAATTTGAGAAAGGTCATCAAAAGTAGCTGGAAAGGGTTCAAAAGAATGAACGCTACCGTTAAAGCTTTTTGCTGAAGCTGCATGAAGAGACATATGTCCCCAATTCGCACCGACATCAAAAAAGACCCCTTCAGGATTTTCATTTAGAATTAAATCGATTAAGACCGTTGTTTCTGGCTCATATGATTTTTTGTATTGAGGGAAATAAATAGAGTGAAACTGTGTATTACGAATATTAAATTTAATATTAATATTCTTTTGTTCTAAGTGGTATTCAAAAGAGCCATAACGTCCTATTGGAAAAAATTTTAATAGAAAAGATAGAAATGGTCTCCCCGGAATTAAGTATTTTAATATCTTTTTTGAAATTGATAATTTCTTGAATTTTCCTTTTCTTAGGCGATAAATTTTTGCTGCCAAGGGAAGTGTTTGAATCTCAAAGGGATTTCTAATTTCAGCAGTTTTAGTAAAAATTTTCATCAATTAAACTTTATTCTTTTTTTCACTGATTTGATATTCATATATTTTTTCAAACTTCAAAAAATATGAATAAGCGTTAAGAATACAGATGACTAGACCATAGTGACCATCAAGAATGCCACCTTTTAAAAGGTAGTCTCTAAAAAATTGAAAAATTCCACGATAAATTCCCTTATATCTTCCAACTCTTACACCATTATCAAAGGCCACTTTTGAAGATATTGACGTAAACCTATTGGCCTGGGCGACATGTTCGCTAATTGAACTATAACTATAGTGATGCAGATCACCGCTTAAAAAGCCCTCTTTCTGCTCTGAGTTATTTAATTTAAGAAAGTCATGGGGATTCTCACCTAGCCACTTGGCCTTACCTTTTTTTATAATACGAAGCTTTTTATCGGGATACCATCCACAATGATAGATCCATTTACCACAGTAATTATTTAATCTATTGAAAACATAGCCATCAAAATCCATCTTTTGTTTCATCTTAAGAATAGAGCGTTGTAGTTCGGGACTTAAGACCTCATCTGCATCGACGCTTAATATATTGTCAAATTCAGTTTGCTCCAGGGCAAAGTTCTTTTGCTCTATATGGCCTTCAAACTTATTTTTCATGAATTTAACGCCATACTCTTCACATATGGCCTCTGTGTTATCTGTTGAAAAAGAGTCTATAACAACAATTTCATCAGCAACATTTTTAAGTGCCTCTAGACATCTTGCAATATTATGCTCTTCGTTGAATGTGATGACTGTGGCAGATAATTTTATCATTTAAAAGAATGAACCTTTGATTGAATAAATTAATAAGTTTATTATGCTTTATGATTTCATTGTCACCAAAAGTTATACTGCTTGTCAAAAATAGGGCCCTTGGGGATTCTATTATGGGTTTAAGCTCATTATCATACCTTAGAAGTCTCTATCCTGATGCTAAAATTATCTACGGAGTCCCAAAATGGGTTGCTCCCGTCTATGATCTTTGCCAAATTGATGCGGATGAAATTCTACCTTTAGATTTCTCCACACTAGTTTCATGGTGGAAACTTTGGTGGAATCTGAAAAAGAAATCAGTTGATCTCGTTTATGAAATGCATTTGAGCGGAAGAAGTAAAAAATTCTTTGACCTTTTCAGTTCTTTTAATGCTATTTATTATCATTTTCATAATCATCATTTAGAAATTAACCAAGACCTAAAATCTAAAGTTCATGATCAAGGAATAATAAAGCCTTTAATCCAGCGCGATTTAGATGGAATCTGGTCTGCCTATGCAAAAGAATCCCCTCCCCCTTCATTTTTAGATTTCGTTCCCAAAATGAAATTGAAAGGTCCTGATGTTGTCAAAAATTTTGTCATACTAGGAGTTGTAGCAACAAGAAAAACAAAGATGTGGCCACTTGAATATTTCGTTCAATTAGCAAAACTCATCCTAGAAAACAAAAATCTTGAAGTTATTATTCCATTATCAGGTAACTTAATCGACTTAGAAATTGAAAAGAAATTAAAAAGCTTAGGACTTCCAAAAGATTGTCAGATTCTTAGATCGTCACTTACAAATCTACCTCAAGAAATGTCTGGTAGTAAAATGTATATCGGCAATGATACTGGTTTAAAACATATTGCAATTGCACTTGGAATTAAAAGCTATACGTTTTTTGGGCCAGAACCTCCTTTGGAATGGCATCCTTATGATTCAACCAATCATCCCTACTTCTACAAAGAACCATTAGAATGTCGTACCAAAGAAGCTCATTACTGCGGATTAAGTGAGTGTGATTCAATGATCTGTCTAAACGAGTTTTTACCTGAGAAAATATTTAATGAAATTTTTAATAAAGTTTAGGTGAGTGGTAGATCTTGCAAAGTTTCCCTCATCGACAATAATTGCATAAAAAATATTTTAAGAAAGAAAATCTATTAAATGATCACCGATCAATTCAAGATCATCAACAGAAGCAGTGTTCTTTTTTGAAAATTTAAGGCCAATACCATCTTGTGGTTTTCTTGGAATTAAACTCATATAGATATGTTTAAGATCTTCTTTTTCATTCACAGACTCAGACAAGAAGTAGGATACTCCATCAGCAGGAATTTTTGATTTCTTAATCCCATCTGAAATTAATTTTGCAACATTAAAAAAGTGAGCGTTTTCCTCAGCAGTCAAGTTAGACAAACTACTCTTATGGGTTTTCGAACAAAGTAAAACTTGTCCTTTCATTAAAGGCTTTGGATCCATAATAGCAATAAGATCATCATCTTCATATATTGTCATGAGCTTAAATCTTTTAAGGGCAATCTTACAAAAATTACAATTGGGATTATGATCTATTGTTGTTTCTTTTGGTTTTACATTTTTTTTAGGAGCATTTGCAGTTGGTATTTTTACTTCAGGGGTTTTCATTTTCTTTGCAGCGCCACCTGTTTTAATACTGGTTTGAGATTGTTCAAAGAGTTCATCACTACTTAGATCTAAATCTCCATCATTATCTGGAGCTGCTTCATAAGTGGCATCATCATCTTCTTCAGACAGTTGCATCTCCATTGATTTATCTTGATCTATAGCTCCGCCACTAGCTGCTTCAATGGTGAGATTCTTATTGCCGCCAGTAGATAAATCAATGGCACTTGAATCTTCTTTGGCATCAGAAATAGCAACCGGCATTTCAACATGTTTTTCTACTGGATCCTTTCCCTGAACTTCAATTTCTCCAGTACCAAATTCTATATCTATATCCATATCCATATCCATATCCATACCCATATCAGATGAAGCACCACTATCTATCTCGAGTTCTTCATCAATATCAATATCATCCAAATCAAATTGGGCGGATTTTCCAGAGCCAGCTATTTCAGATGGTATCTCTTTATCACTTCCAAGAACATCGTCTAAATCAAGACCTTTATCTTTTGAATTTTCATCATTATCTGACATTTTTTTTCTTTTTTATGACGCTTTCGCTATCTATAACATTTTAAAATCACTAGCTTTTATTATATTGCAGAATATATCTCACGTGATATGGCGGTCAATTCTTCCTTTGCTCAAATTAATGGCATTCAAATTGGTAGCAATCCTTACATAACGAGCTGAAATCACGTGGGAAACAACAATTTATCAAGCATTTGGCCGATTAATGCCGATCAGGCCTATAATGACTAAAACGGAACAATAATCAAGGTACCTTTATGAAAGCAGTTAAAATAATCATGGTTTTTATCACCACTTTCTGTCTGCTAAATATGCAGTATCAGGCCGGTGTGGTTCATCTTTCTATCAGTAATGATGTGCAGGCACAAACTAATACTCAAAACTATAAAGCAGAGAATGTTTATCAAGGGGAAGAAGCATCACAGGCCGATGGTTTTTTAGATCAGATTCTTTATTTAGCTGTTGGATTAATATGCGCAGTGATGATTATCAAGGCCAAAAGCTCAACTGCTTACGACATCATTATTGCAGCGGCGGCAGGAGCTGCCCTGATCGTTGGCGAATTAATTATGATGACTCAAAATGCTGACGCTGTGGCCGCAATGGAAATCAGTTACACTACAGATAATGAGGGCAAGACTTACGATAATGCTCAAACAGAAGCACTCAAAACACAACTCGAAATGAATAAAAAATTAAAAGGAGCTCTTACCACTAAAGCATGGATTCAAGGTATAGCTGGAGTGGCCTTATTGGCGGCAACTGTTGCTGCTGTAAGTATTTGGGCCACTGCACTTTCGACCGGATCCGCGGGCCTAGTCCTCGCAGGTGTACCTGGCTCTATTCCACCAACGCCAGTAACACCAAATCCAGCCTACCAACCCACTTGCGCAGCGGCCATGGGAACCTATGCGAGTTACTGGGCAACATACGTGATTCCAAAACCATCGTCAGCAGACTACCCTAGCAATCAGGCGTTACTGAGTACAATGGCCACTTGTACCTATTTTATTCCTTTTCAAACTTATGAAATGGCATCTGATTTATATATGGCAGTGCCTGCAGCAACGGTTCAAAATGAAAATAAATTTTTGATAGATAAACTTCAAAAGATGGCAAAGACAAATCCACAAGCTTTAGAAATAACCAAGAGCTTTATGGAAGAGTCTTATTTTTCTGATGATGAAAAGTCAAAATTTCGTAAAGAACTTATTAATAAAACATTAGTAAATGACATCCATGTGAAGTCAATAATTTCAAGTCACCATCCTCTTTATGAAGTAAATATAAAAGAAGACCTGGTAGCTGAAAAAAATGAAATCAATAGATATATGAGAGTTCACGAGTCTAAAAGCGTGGCAGCAGGTGACATTAAATCCATTACACTTAATGAATTTCACAATTTTGAAACAATATATAAATATGATGATCTCAATAGTTTTGATCAAATGACTATGAAGGACATACTTAGAACTGCTGCCAATAAGGGATTAGATTTAATACTTCCTCAAGCAAAAGCAGATTGGATGAAATTATTGATGGTGGTTGGGGGAGTATTAGCTGGAGTTTATCTGATAGAAGCTACAACTATGGACTTATTGTTTGGAACAGCAGGGAAACGAACTATTGTATGGGGAGTGATGACTGCAATTGTTGCTTATTCACTTTCTAAGACTATGCAGGGACTTAAGGCCACAAATAGTAATATTGAAAAACTTGAGAAAATTTTAGACAATATGTCAAAATTAGTAGACGGACAAGAGTATCAAATAGGTGGCACTGTTGGAGGGGGAGGAGCAGATGATCTTGGCACTAAGCCTGTCTTTGGAGAAGTTAATATTACAGGTCCTGTCCCGGTAGGTTTAGATGATGGACAAGTCACTCCATGTATCGGCGGACAAAATCCTGATGGAAGCTGTCAATCAGTGGCAACTCAATTACAAGCGGCAGAAAGTTCTCCGGGATTTAATTTTGGTGGAGCATTGGAAGGAAGTTCAAACCTAATAGGTCAAATGGCAGATGGAATGTCAGGAGTCAATAATTTATCAGCTGGAACCATAGAAAAAATGCAAGCTCTTGGTAAGAAAAGGGCGCTCTTGTCAAAAAATAGAAAACTGGCCTTAGAAAAACTTGAAAAAATGTTAAAAAAGAATAAATTAAAACCCTTTGGCTTTAATAAAAGAGTTTCTGACTTTCATAATAAAATGCGAGCGACATTAAAATCTTCATTAACAAAGCAAGGATTGACTCCAAAAATGGCCGCTGCCAAATTGGGTATCATAGGTAGTGGTGACGACAAGAAAGTCGCTAAAGAAGAAGGTGTTCAAAACCGTGAAGGTGTCGCCGCTAAAAGCGGAGCTTTAACAAAATCAACTGGAAAGAAAATCGACTTTGGATTTGGGTCTGGGACTACTAAGAATTCAAATGCTGCCTCAGCTGGAGTTGCTGATTTTGAAGACCCAAATGTGACGGGTGAAAAAATGCCGGAGTACGAAACTGATGATATTGCGCTAGATAAGTCTGCCAATATTTTTCAGATCATTTCTTTGCGGTATTTAAAATCGGGATATCAGCGATTGCGCTCCCTTAAAGCGCAAAATGTAATAAATAATTAAAGCTATAATTGTAGTTTTAAAAGGGTGAGTCGTTTCTCACGCTTTAATTTGCACTTTTTTAAACATAACTGATTAGACCAGTCTTAGAAGATGTTGAAATTGCAGTGGTCTTAATTATTTTTCAAGTATTTGACCGGTTAATGCCGATCAGGTTTATAATGACTAACATGAAACAATAATCAAGGTACCTTTATGAAAGCACTTAAAATAATCATGGTTTTTATCACCACTTTCTGTCTGCTTAATATGCAGTATCAGGCCGGTGTGGTTCATCTTTCTATGAGTAATGATGTGCAGGCCGCTGACCAGGTAAGGGCACAGAATGTTTATGTAGGGGAAGAAGTATCACAAGCTGATGGTTATTTAGATCAGATTCTTTATCTGGCAGTAGGAATTATTTCTGCTGGGCTGGTTACGAATGCGATAACTTGCGCCAATATTCCTCCCCTCGATGTGTGGGCTGGTGTTACTGGCGGAGTCATTATTATTGTCGGAGAGCTTGTCACAATGAACGCCAACAAAGAGGCGGTTGTTGAAGCAAGAGCATTTTACAAAACAGATCATGAGGACAAGACTTATAATAATGAACAAATAGAAGCACTCGAAACCCAACTCACAATGAATGAAGAATTAGCAGACGCTCTTGAAACAAAAAGAAATATTCAGATTGCTGCCACTGTTGCATTTGGCGTCGCAACAGGTATAGCGATTTTTAGTGCGGTCCTAGGAACTACTCTTAATGCTATAGCGATAACTGAAAATTCTGCAATTGCAGCTGTATCCTTTGGAACTATGGCCGCAAATTGTGCTACGGCAAACGGGGAATTAGCAAAAATGGAGATACAGAAAGCGATTCCACAACTCTCTTGCAGTGAAACTAATCAGAAATTGATTGACGCCAAAGTCGCAGAAGCATGTCCAGGATCATTAACGTATACTCTACATGATACAATCAATGATGCATATTGCTCATGCAGTGTTGGTGTTCTTAAAAACAGTCCTTGGAATAATTCATTACAAAAATATGCTATGCAAAATCCTGCAAAATATGAAATTGCTAATCATTTTGCAAAAGAGTTTCAAGGCGATGGAAAAAAAGATGATGAAGAGTCTAAAAAGGAAGTCATCTTAAACGCTTTAAATAATCCTGCCATGGCAAAGCCTATGCTAACTCAATCACATCCTATGCATAATGTCTTTGTTCAACAAGAACTTAAAATACAAAATGAACTTCACAGATATATGCGAGTCTATGAAAAAAACAAATTTTTTGAAGGTTCATTAAAATCTGTGTCTTTGGATGATTATCACAAATTTGAATCAATATATAGATATGACGATCTTGAAACTCAAGATCAAAGCTCTATGAAAGATATCTTAAAAATGGCTGCTTTCAGGGGCATGGACCTCATTTTTCCCACTGCCAATGCCAACTTTATGAAACTTCTGACAGTTGTTGGATCAGTTCTTGTTGGTATATGGTTGGCCCAAGGAAAAATTTTAGACTTGATTTCTGGGGCTGCATGGAAACGTATGATATTATGGGGCGTAATCACTGGAATTATTGGTTATTCACTTTTTAAGACTAAAAAGGGACTTAAGGCCACAAATAGTAATATTACAGAACTTAAGAAAATTTTAAACAATATGTCAGACTTAGTAGACGGACAAGATTATCAAATAGGTGGCCCTGTTGGAGGGGGAGGAGCAGATGATCTTGGCACTAAGCCTGTGTTTGGAGATATAAACGGAAATATTCTCCCGCTCGGTTTAGGTGATGGGAACATAACTCCATGCGCCGCAGGGTCAAATCCTGATGGTACCTGTAAATCAATAGCAGCTCAATTTAACAAGCCCTCTCCTGTTGAAGCTTTCAAGTTAGGAGGAGCATTGGCAGGAGCTTCTAATTTAGTGGGTGCTATTGGAGACGGACTGTCTGGTGTGGGAGGACTAACAGCAGGAACGATGGCAAATATTGAGAAGCTTAATGGTCAAAAAGGGGCCATTGCAAACAATAATAGGTTGGCCTTAAAACAAGCTGATAAGCTTCTTAAAAAGAATGGAAGAAAACCTTTTGGCCTTAACAAAAGAGTTTCTGACTTTCATAATAAAATGCGAGCGACATTAAAATCTTCTTTAAAAAAGCAGGGATTGACTCCAAAACTCGCCGCTGCCAAATTAGGTCTCACAGGCAGTGGTAGCGACAAAAAAGTCACCGATGCCAAAGAAAAAGCTATCCAAAATAGAAAAGGTACTCCCGGAGGAAAAGCAACTGCCAGCAAGGCCAAGTCAAATAAAATCGACTTTGGATTTGGTGCCTCTAGCAATACAGAAAAAGCTGCGGCTGCTAATTTTGAAGAACCAGGTGCGATTGTAGAAAATATGGAAGAATACGACGTCAATGATATTTCAGCTGACCAGTCTGCCGATATCTTTCAAATCATTTCTGTGCGTTATTTAAAGTCGGGCTATAAACGATTACGCTCTGATAAAGCGCAAAATATACTTAATAATTAATAAGACATTATTTTAATCATGAAAGGGTGAGTCATTTCTCACCCTTTTTATTTGTCAATTCTAAGAGTAAACTGATCATTCAAATCTGATCAGGAATAATCAATGATTAAAATTAATGCATTTATCACTACCCTATTTTTTGCCATTCTCAGTCTGACATCAGCATATTGTGCTGATCATTCAGGAACGGTTATGCTTCTTCGTGGAGATGTAAAAGTTTTAAGAAGTAAGAAAGAATCGCCACTTACAAAAGGAAGTTTTGTACATCAAGGTGATATTATTAAAACCGGTAATAAGTCATTTGTAAAAATTTCCATGAACGATGAAACAATGCTAAGTCTCGGGCCATTGTCTAGACTAGTTATTCAAGAATTCAAATATAAAAAAGGAAGCTTAAGAAAAACTATTTATAACCTTGTAGAAGGAAAAATGAGATCTCTCATTCGTAAGAAGGCCAAAGAAAAAGATATTATCCAAGTCAATTCTGATGTCATCTCAATTGCTGTTCGTGGAACTGAAATTTTATCAAATAGCTATCTTGTTAAAGGTAATGCAACTAATGATGTCATGCTGCTTTCTGGAAAGGCACAGGGACATGTTGTAGGAATGAAAGGCGGCATGTTAGACCTTGAAGCGGGCCAAGCTTTTAACTCCAGCTCCGCCGTGATGGAAGGACCGGGATCGGCGATTAAAATCAGCACAGAGACCCTAAAAGCATTAAAAAAGAACCCGAATAAATTTCTTCCCAATATGCAAGATGCTCTCGGTCAGTATATTAATTTAGAAAATGTTCTTAGAAAGGGTTTAAGCTTAGCTCCCCTTGCCGCTATAGGTGGTGCTGCAATCGGATTAGCTTCTGGCCTAGTTAAAGGAGCAGCAAGGCTTATGGCCGAAGAAAGTGATAAAAAAGAAGAAAAATTAAAAGTTAAACCAATGGCCAAAAAGAATGAGAAAAAAAAATTATTAGCTAAAGATATCTTAAATCATAAAAATATTATGGGACATAAAGGCAAAGTAAAATGGGCCAAATTACCTCAAGATATTCTAGAAGCTTATTTAAACAGAAAAAAGATGCGAAAAGATGGTGCCTGTTATTATTGGTTCTATAAAAAAATACCAGGATATGGTGATACTGAAAGATTTAGAAGGGAGCGAGATTGTGTCGACTATGACTATGATTTATAAAATATTTACTTTGCTGATGTTAGCTGGTCTTGCATCTTGTGGTACTTCAAAAATTATTCCTACTAAAGATGTCTGCACAGTTGAAAAGCATTATAAAGATATGATGTTTCAAATAAAAATTAATGACGAAGCGATCAATAAACATTGGTATCTAAAGTCTGACGCCATTGAAGTCGCCCAGAGTTTGGCGGAAAGAAATAAGTGTACACAATGGCAGTAACAATTACTAAAGATTCAAAAATCCTTTTTACTTTAGTTTATCTCGTTCATAAAGAGCAAACCTTGATGATTCATAGGGTGAAAAAAGAAAATGATATTCATAAAGATAAGTATAATGGCCTAGGTGGCAAACTGGAAAAAGGTGAAACACCTCTGCAATGTGCCATGCGAGAGGTCAAAGAAGAATCTAATCTCGATATTGAAGATATAAAGTTTAAAGGTCACCTATTATTTCCAAACTTTGATGGAATTGGAAATGATTGGCAGGTTTTTTTATACCGTGCAGACTCATTTTCTGGCGAGCTTATTACTGAAAACCGAGAGGGAAATCTGGTCTGGATTGATAATGATAAAATGGCAGATCTGCCACTCTGGGAAGGTGATAAAATCTTTCTGAAATACCTCTATGGGCCTGAAATAATTGATGCTTCCTTCACTTATAAAAACGGTCAATTAAGCCATCATAAGATTGCCATTTTGAATAATTAATCTCTAAGATTACTTCCTAATAAACCGAAAGAATTTGAGTGCAATAGCTAAAAGGATTATTTTTGACAAAGAAATTGACTTCATTGATCTGTCTTTACGGAATATTGTTAGGACTACTTAATCCCGTAGTTCTTCTTGCTCAAGAAGGTGGTTTTCAAGGATTCTTTGAGGACCCCTCGCTTCTTGGCACCGATAATATCTACCAAAATACAGAAACTGAAAATAATGCAGAAGAAGAAGAGCTTGCTTTGCAACTTATGCTTGAGCTGATGGATATGCAATCTAGCCTTTGCAGAGATACAAATGGAAAATTTAAAATCGGGGAAGTAGTCAATCCTCTTGGTGATGAACCAATTGATTGTACCGCTTTTACTTTATTACAATATCAATTAATTGAAACTGAAAATAATGCTGATATGGCCTTTAAATGTATAAGTATCGGCAGAAAACCCATTCAGGCCCTAGGACTTCTAAGAACTCTAGGCATAGAAGCTGAAAAACATTTCAATTGTCCCGGTAAAGACCAAGAGATGTCTGCATGCATGGATGATCTTGTTTGTAATACCTTGAAGTCTTCACCAATAGGACTTGCTGCAAAGGCGCTTGAATATGTGGGTGTGCCTAAAATGAAATGTGACACAACTACAGATTCAAACTGCCTAACAGAGGCCTTCTGGGGTATTTGGAAAAACCTTGTCACTAATGTTGATGCTGCTTGGATGCTACTTAAGCTTGGCTGGAAGGGAGTCAAGTGGGCAGGGAATAAATTAAAAGACGGAGCTAAAGCTGTTGGTCGCATGCTTTGCTTTTGGTGTGAAACAAATGAAATTGAAGATCAAGTTGAAATGAGTCAGCATATGATTATGCAACAAAAGGATGGATTTTTCACAAAATTTCTAAAAAGTCCTCTTGCAGCGACTAAAGATCTATTAGGAAAATTATTCAGTTCTTTTAAGCAATACATTGGTGAATCAATTGGTAATAACTTTGGTTGTACTAAATGGTCTAGTAATCGATTCAATCCTATCAGTAAAGAAGAGGCCTATTGTGAAGATCCAGTTCTAAGTTGGGACTGTGCTACTTGCTCTCAAAAAATGAATATGGCCTGCGGTGTTGTGGGCTTTATTGGTGGAGAAATTCTTACTTCATTCATTGCTGGTAAAGCTTTGGCCTACGGCGCAAAGATGAGTCAATTCACTAAGCTTAATGTTATTAGCTCAAAAGTTACAACAGGAATTGGTAAAACTAAATTAGCATCAGGTATTACAAAAGGTGGAAAGTTTGTTGGTTCAAAAATTACCGGAGTTCTTAGTTTAGGCAAGACCGCTGCCATGGGAATCGTCAAATCAGCAGGGCAATGGGCCATAAAAATCGGAGGAAAAGTTATTCCTTTATCGGCAACAGCAAAAAGAAAACTTCTTAAAATTTTAGCGGGTGCAGGCAAGTATGGAAAAATGCCATTTACAGCTATAGGCAAGGGTGGAAAAAGATATTTAGAATTATTAGAAGAATCATTTGTACTTGGTTATCAGGGAAAACATGGACTTAAAGCTCTTAAAACATCAAGACAAATATCAAAAATTGAAAAACAATTAAAAGTAATGCGTTCAGCAGTTAATGCTCAAGATTTAGGCAGGACAAAATTCCTTCAAGAACAAATGGCGGCCTTAGAATCATTAAAAGAATATCGTGAAATTCTCAGAATTGCTGTTGCATCTAAAGGTGATAAGATGTCTCATGTTTCAAAAATGAGATCTAAGCTTTCTGAATATATAAAAAGAAAACATCAAGCTGATAAGCATGCCATTGCGCTAAGGGCAACAAGCCGAACATCTGAAGTTAAAAGATTCCTCCCTTCTGCACAGGAAAAGGCCTACGAAGCGGTCTTAATAAAAGATGGTGTTAGTGCTAAGTTTATAAAAAATGTTGCAACAAAAAGTGAAGTTAGAAAAATCATGAGTGCTAACAGAGAACGTCTTTTTGAGGCCACTCAGATTGCGGGAAGAAAATTAACCAAGGTTGAACGACATGCCATTTTAAAAGCTCATTATACCGGTACTAGAAATACAGCAGGTAGTTTTTCAAAAGCTGATATCACTAAGAAATTAGCCATTTTAAGGGATGCGGGATTAAAAGATATTAGCAGAGCATTAATGCAGTCGAACGTAACTGGTATGGATACTCTCTACGCTGTTTTAATTAACGCCAATGATGCCATTTTAATCATTAAAATAAATGGAGCCGCTATTGGTGGAACCTCTTATATTATTTTAGAAAGTATCATAGAAAAGCTAAAACATAATGATGTAAAATACGTTGGAAATGGAAGGTTTGTGAATAACAAAGATGAAGAAGAAACAGTTTTATTATTAGACCAAGATAAAGATAAAGCTTTGATACAAAACTTAGATAAGAAATTAAATGAAATAAATGGAAACATACTATAAACTTATCTTATGAAAATAAATATTGCCGGACTTACAGATGTTGGAATAAAACGTGATCATAATGAAGATTACTTTATTGTTACACCCGAAATCAATTTGGCCATTATTTGTGATGGAATGGGTGGACATGCAGCGGGAGAAGTTGCCAGTGAAATGACAGCGACTGTAGTCACACAATACTTGCTTCAAAATAAAAACATCTTAAAAGAATTCTCTGAACTTATAAATATTGAAAATGCTGGTGAAGTAAAATCTCTCATTCACGACGCAGTAGTTAAAGCAGGTGCCGATGTTTGGGATAGATCAGTTAGTGATGAATCAAAAAGAGGCATGGGAACAACTCTGGCCTTAGTTCTAATTATCGAAAATCAAGCTTTCATGGCCCATGTCGGAGATAGTCGAGTCTACCTGAGTAGAGAAAATAAAGTTTTGCAAATTACTGAAGATCACTCTTATGTGAATGAAATGGTTAAACAGGGTTTAATGTCAAAAAAACAAGCGGCCAAAAGTCCACATGCTAATATTATTACAAGGGCCATCGGGCAACAGCAATTTGTAAAACCTGACGTGATGCAAACTGAGCTTATGGACGGAGACCAGTTCATAATTTGTTCTGATGGTTTGTCTGAATATATGCTAGAAAAAGAATTTGAAAAAGAACTTCAATCTAATAAAGATATCCGAGTTAACCTCAAGAACTTTATAAATTTTGCTAACAAGGCAGGAGGCAAAGACAATATTACAGCTATCATCATGAATGTTGGAGATGTAGGAAGCAAAGAACAAATTGCTAATATATCTCATAAAATAAATGCCTTAAAAAAAGTCCCTCTGTTTAAAAACTTTACTTATAATGAGCTGAATAAATTAATTGAAATCATCCGAGTCAAAATTTATGCTACAAATGAATTTATTCTCAAAGAAGGAACGACTGGTGAAGATATGTTTATTATTCTCGCTGGGAAGGTAGATATTATTGTTAATGAAACTGTTCAAGCATCGCTTGGTCCGGGGAAATTATTTGGTGAGATGTCGCTGATTGATAAATCTCCACGTTCAGCTTCAATTAGATCAACAGAAGAAACAAGAGTCATGGTCATCTCTCGAACTCCCCTCTTTTCCATCTTTAAACAAGAGACTCGAATTGCCATGAAAATATTTTGGTCTTTCCTTCAAAATATGAATAAGCGGTTACGATTAAATGATGAAAAAGTAACTCAACTTGTGGCGCTACAAACAAAAGACAATGATACAGAATCTGAGGATGGTTTAATTATTGATGATTTGAATGAGTTCTTAAAATAAATTTAACTGCCACCAACTTTGGATGCTTCATTAGCTCTTTGACTAATTTCTTTCTCTTTTCTTTCTTTCTTTTCTTGACTTGTTTCTTTCTTGGTTATGGATCCTTCAGAAATACTCCAATTGTCTAAATCGGAATGGACATGGACACCAATTTTATAAATTTCTTGAAGCATGGAGTCTAGGTTTGAGGCCGAGAATTCTCTGCCATCATCTTTTTGCAGTCTTCCAGTAAAAGTTACTGTTCTTCCAGCAAAGGAAAATTGGATGAAGCCCATATCGGCACCATTTCTAACCAAGGCCCTACGCACCTTTTTGTTGACATCAAATCTAGATAATTTTCCCACTGCCATAATTATTCCCCTAAGCCACCTGTAAGATGATTAATTGATAAGAATCAAGTTCATCTTAAAAGTCAGTTCTTACAAGCATAACCAATGGAATGAATTTTATAGGAGTTACCATTACTCACCTCTTCATCAAAATAGATAGCGTTGGCCCCCTTGTTTCCAGCCAAGTTTCTAGCATGATTTTGAGCAAGATCTATACTTCCTCCCTCATTTTTTCCTATAATCTTGGCCAAAACAGAGCATTCTTTCCCTGGTTTTCTGCTAAGAATTTCAACTTTTTCGCCATCAGAAGAGAGCTTAATTTTAGAGGCCCCACATGAAATGAGAAGCATTAAAGAGCAGAATAATATTTTATTTAACATAGTAATCCTTTTATTTATAATAACGGCCTTCTGCGATTTAGAACAGACAATTAAATTCTTCCGTTTGTCATGATCATTTCTATGTTAAAATCAACTATTATACTAATTTTGTATAATTGTCGGACTATTAAGCTATGATTAAAATTTTAATTCTGGAACCAGATGAACATCTCAAAGAATTACTTAAAGCTAATCTCAACTCAGAATTTGGAGCTGAGGTTCTTTGCTGTCAGACACTGAATCAAGCTAAAGCTACTTTAGAGAATGAAGCAGATATAGATTGTGTACTGCTTCGTGGATCTTTAGGTGCCGAAGATTTAGCTATTTCTGTTCTCAATTTTATGCTTTACAAAAAACTACCTATTAAAACCTTAGTCATGGGTGAAATAGATTTCGAGGAAGATTTTGTAAGAATGCTTCCTGAAAAGATACAGATTAAAGATTTATTAGATGAAATTATAAAAGAATTAAATATTTCAGATCAAAAACTAGCAGCAATCACTATTCCTGATTATGTGGGATTTAAGCTCCATTATTTTTTTCAGATAAATAGCTTTTCAGCTGATATTTTTATACTCATTAAAAAGAAGCACAAAGATCAGTATGTAAAAAGAATTTTGGCCAATGATAACTTTGATAAAAATCTCCTACTGAAGTATAAGCAATCAGGTCTAGAAGAACTCTACGTCGCAAAAGAATATCGTCATCAATTTTGGGATGCACTTATTTCTGAAAATATTAATCGATTAAAAGAAGTTTTTAAGAATTCAAATGATTTCCCCGAAGAGTACATAATTGAATTATCAAATGATACTTACAATCTATCACAAGATTTATTAAATAGTATTGGCCTAAATGAGCAAACAGTTAAGATGACTCAGGCATCAATTAAGGCCATGACAGGGATTGTTAAGTCGATGGACAAAATGGGTCCTCTCTTAAAAAAACTATTATCAAATGAAGGTTCCTACGCCTATAAAAAATGTCATCTCATTTCCATGTTTTCTGTAGATGTTTTAAAAAAATTAGATTGGTTTCCTAGTGACAAATTTGATGAAAGTTTGAATATCATGGTATTTGTCTCTTTCATGCATGATATTGTTCTGATCAAAGAAGATCTTATAAAAATTCACTCAAAGATAGATCTCTATCGATCATTGGCAAGTGACAAAGAAAAAGAACTAATTAAAAACCACGCAAATATTGTCGCAACACTTGTTGGAAAATATCCCCGTGCACCAGGAGGAGCTGACAATGTAATCAAACAACATCACGGTACAACTAATGGCATAGGATTTTCAGAAGTATACAATTCAAATCTTTCAAAATATACAATCGTTTTGATTGTGATTGAAGCTTTTGTCATCAGAATCTTAGATTTTAATAGCTCTGAAGATTCATTAAAATCTATCATTAGTCATTTTTATGAAGAATTTACACAGCCTTCTTATAAAAAAGTTCTTGATGCTCTAGTTTCTACAATCCTTGGAGATGCTAAGAAGTTATAATATTTGACCTTCCTTATATTTAAGAACTAGAGCTCCACCGTTCTTATCAAATTCTGTCCATTCACCATGTTTTAAATCATTTTTATAAAGACCAATCGATTTTTTATTTCCATTGGGGTAGAAAAAGATCCAATCTCCAGATTTTTCTCCTTGTAGATATATACCTTCAGCAAAAATGGCCCCATTGGGATAATGATGTTTCCAAACACCTTCTCTTAACATATTTGCTAGTTTCCCTTCGAGAGCGATTTTTCCTGATACATAACTTTGAGTGTAAGACCCATCTATTGAGAGTTTATGTGATTCCCCTTTTAAAATATCATCTGGTGGCAAATCCCATAAAAAAGCTGGAATCTCATTTGACATTTCAAGCTCAAAAAGTGCCTCCATGATTCTTGTTCTTCCAATATTTAATTGTTTAGGGGAAACAGTTGTATATTCTGCGAAATCATTATATTCAAAAGCATTTTTGCCTTCGATATTATTTTTTAGAAATGTTAACTCTTCAGGGTGTCCATTGATGGCAAAGACTAAGAGCTTTATTGAGCTCGGTTTGAGCTTATCTAAAACCTTAAGAACTGATTCATAGTCTAAATTTAAAAACTGATCAAATCGTATTTTATTCTTAAGTGCCCATTTCATATAAACAGGATCTTCTAACATGGCGACAGAAACCATTGTGCTGACTGTATTTTCAGGAAAAAGCTCTAAGTTTTTAACAAAGGTTTTAAATCCTCTAACACCTAATTTCTTATGTTTAGTTAAAGTGTACATGGAGTAAAATTATAGCATGATCGTAAAGAGAGGCCGCTAAATCATAATTTAACTTTAATTTCTTGGACTTAACGCGCCGTTTCGGTAAAAATGCCCCGCGTCAGGGGCCTCCATTGGCATTATGACGTTAAGCAATGTAGAAATAACCCATGCAAAAGGTCACATACATAACAATTATCTTATCGATTTTTATGGGTTTTCAGGCATCTGCCGTAGCGGAGTCTGACGATTGTTTCTCATTAATGAGAAAACTCATGAAAAATTCAAGTCATAATGACCTAGGACAGGGCATTGGAACTAGAACACAATTATCAGAATCAGTAAAAAGTACAATTTTAAGAATTGCCAAAGAATCTGAGCTGACTGAAATTGAAGCTGATGTTCTGCTTGAAAAAATTCCTGCAAGTGATATAGACCTTGAAAAATTAAGATCATACATAAGATATGTAAGCACACTTCGAGATAAAGCAAAAAATCGAGGCATTGAAGAAGTTGCACAATTATTTACACCTGCAACCTCTGGAGAAAAATCTAAAATAGTTATTGATTTTGAAAAGCTACAAATTTACATAGATAAAAAACGTATCAAAAAATATAAAACTGAGCTTAAAAAACTCAGAAGAAAAAATCCAAGTGAATCTATAGATGAACTAGACAAGCTAGCAAAAAAATCTTCTCACCAATTTAGAGATAAGTATGAAAAATTAACTTATGGATGTCGCTCATTCAAGAATACTCCTGAAAAGAAAGTGGCATCAAAGCAATTTAAAAAGTTTGTTATGTCTATTGGTATAGCCTCATCTGTAGGAGGATATACATATTCCAATTATGACCGCGATATTGATGCCGATTGGTTTGGTAAACTAGGATATGAATTATCTATAAGTGTTCTCTCTAATTTTCTCGGTGCTCGAATACTGACAAATTCCAGCAATACTGTTTTTATGATGGGACTTAAAAGCTATTTATTATCAAGGTCTTTTGGAGTTATAGATATGGGTCTCTACTCTACCCTATTTAGTGGAAGCCAAGAAGAGGCACAAAATAGACTAGATCAAATGATGTCTAGAGAAGATATTCACTCAGAGGTGACAGAGCTTTCTGAGTTTTTAAAAAACGAAAAAACTTTTGCAAAGTATAAGAGAATGATCATAGCCCATGTTAAATCTCTTCTAAAGCACAACAGCCTGGCCCCTGAAGAAAATTATAAACTTGATTATAGTTCTTTTGACTTTGAAAATCTAAGACCAGAAGACTTAGATGATCCAGAAATTCAAGAATTAGTTATCGCTGCAATTTTAGCTCAGGAATATGAAGAAAATAGAGGTCAAATAATAGCAACAGGTGATGTAGGTGCAGATAGATTTTCATTTCATGCAGCTTATGGATTGGCGATGTTGCCCAAAGATATGGCAACTAATTTGTATATCTACCGAACTCTTTGCCTAGGCCAATTAAACCCAAAAGTAGCGCTTATGAAAGCGGTTGGACTCTACACAATTAATCGTGTTGTTTTTGATCAGCTTTATTACTTTGTTCGTCGTCAATCTATCAATCAATAGAAACCTATTTTTTATCTAATTCTAAGCAAAATTTTTCTGTGTAATCAGCAATGTTTTTTTCTTGCATCAGCACTTTTACTTGAAGTGGAGAGACTCCAAGCGCACGGTATAAAACTTTGTCAGATCTATTATTAAAAATCGCTTTAATTTTTTTTCGTTTTCCATAAAGCTTTATTTCTTTTTTTAATTTAATTACTAATTTTGCTCGTGCTTTCTCACTTCTAACATCTATTTCGGACTTAAGACGGAAGTCTAATTTTCGAACAACATTACTATATTTTTTTAATTCATCCTCTTCAGTTTGCTTAATTGTTGGTGACATGGTGGAGGAATTATATTTAAATTTTTCTAATTTTTCACGAAGGATTTGGCTTTCTCTAGAAATTCTTCTTCTATAATTTTCCCTTTCAATATCTCTCGTTGCTATAAACTCTTGATAACCTTTAACATGCTTAATTGCCTCATCTTCATTAATTAATATGGAATTAGGTCCAGCAAACACGTTATTTGATAAAATAGAGATAATAATAAAAGTAAGCCATTTTTTCATAGTCGAGCTTTCCTAATCGCAATCACAGATTCTGCTATAATCCAAACTTGTGCTAGAAATAAAGTCACTCCTAAAGTGGTGAGAAACCAATTTCTTTTTTCAACATAGATCTGAATATTTATACTCAGGGCAATTGCTGTAATGATTATAACAAAAATAGCAGGAAGCAGGTATGGCCAGAAGTTTCTCCTCTTTTGGATCAAAAAGACACTGATAAGAATCAGTGTTAACCCCGCAAGCATTTGATTTGTTGCTCCAAATAAAGGCCAAAGATGAAGTCCGCCTTTTCCCCCATCACTTGTCAGCATTAATAGAAATGCTGAAATAACAGCAATTGCTGAGCCAGTAAACCTATTTTCGAGAGCAGATATTTTTAATGTCTTACCAAATTCTCCAATTATATAACGTTGAATTCGACAAGCAGTATCAAGACTAGTGGCGGCAAAAGAAATAATAAGAACAGCTATAACAACTTTTGAAATATCTTGTGGTATTCCAACTCCTGATACAAATTCACCAGCACCATGAACAAAAGCTGAAATTTTAGCACTAAGGCCATTGGCCGCTGACCAGGATCCATAATGGACATGCCACTCAGCAGAAGTTTTAAAGCCTGCTGTGACAGCTAAAGTGGCAAGTAAGGCCAAAAGCCCTTCTCCCAACATAGAGCCATAGCCAATAGGTTTTGCATCAGTCCAGACGGCCACTTGTTTTGAAGTTGTTCCACCACTCACTAGTCCATGAAATCCACTAATGGCACCGCAAGCAATAGTTATAAACAAAAATGGAAACCAAGGGGGAGCACCTTCTGCAGAAAAATTTGTCACAGGTGCAACGATTTGCGGTTGAGTAATAAAGAGACCAATCACCATGAGTCCAAGTCCTATAACTAGCTGATGTGAATTTATATAATCTCTCGGCTGCAAGAGTGTCCAGACTGGTAAAATAGAGGCCACAAAAGAATAGAGCATGAGAAAAACCACCCAGACCATAAGTTGGTTTTCACCGAATATTCCCGCTAAGCTAATCGGATATTTTGTTCCCACTATAATCATAACGATCAATAACGCTTGAGCCATAATTGAAGGTATTGTTAAAGATTTTTGCTTTTTATTGATAAGTAATCCCATCGCAAGAGCTATGAAGATTTCGAAGTTAACTGGAATAACAGCTCCTGGAAATTTAATAAATAAATTTGCTATCACTAAAGCAAAAACAGCAATTACCATCCAGACTAAAAAGAAAATAACTACTAAAAATAAAATTCTTGATCTTTTACCTAATAATTCATCTGCAACAGATGCCATTGAATCACCTTTATGCTTCATTGAAAGATAAAGTGCTCCAAAATCATGACATGCTCCCATAAATACCACTCCACAGATGACCCAAATCATAGCAGGCAACCAGCCCCAAATGACAGCAACTGCCGGTCCAACAATAGGAGCCGCCCCGGCAATGGAGCTAAAATGATGTCCTACCAAAATTCCTTTTTTTGTTGGAACAAAATCAATATCATCTCTGAACTCTTGACTTGGAGTTTTACCTGTTTCATCTTGAAGTTTTAATATTTTATCTGAAATATATGTTCCATAGAAGCGATACGCCAAAAGGAAAATGATGATTCCTATTAATCCAACGATAGCAGCATTCATAGATTATTCCTTTAGAAAATTGTCTCTTTTTCGATAATTTTATTATAATGTTTATTATAAAAAAAAAATTGGCAGAAGGTCCAACATATTATGAAAATATTTTTAATCTTATTTCTATGGATAAATACTAGTTATGCTCAAGAATTAGAAGACCTCTCTTCACTTCCTGATGACAAAGAAGAGTCAAATAATTCGAATAAAAAAAGCAAACTAGAATACCCTTTATGGGAAGTCGGAGTTGGGCTCATTTACGCCGTCGCTCCAGATTATCCAGGTGCAAATCACAGCTCTTATTATAAAATTCCTGTACCAGCCTTCATTTACCGAGGTGAAATCATGCGTTCGGAAATGATGAAAGGTGGAAAACAAGGGGGCCTAAAGGGCCGTTTCATCCAAGAAAAAGATTATGAATTCAATATCAGCATTGGGGGAGCACTTCCCTCTAAATCAAAATTTAATCCAACTAGAATTGGCATGGATGATTTAGATACAATGGTTGAACTTGGACCAGCTTTTATTTTAAAATTATATGATGCTGAAAGATTTAGTTTGAAATTAACATTACCTCTTCGAATAGCACTCAGTACTGACTTTACAAGTCTTTCTGAAAGAGGTCTCGTGTTCAATCCCATACTGTCTTATATTCATAAAGACATTCTAATAGATAATTCTTTTCTATTTACCGCTATCTCAGTTCGGTTTGCTACTCAGAAACTTCATAGCTATTTTTATCAAGTAAATCCTAAAGATGTAACTTCAAATCGTCCACTATACGGAGCTTTAGGTGGTTATCTAAGTACTTCAATAAGCTTAGGTCTTGGAAGAAGTTTTGATGACAATAAAATGATCTTTTTAGGCTACAGACAATCTCTTCTAGGAGGAGCGGCCAATGAAGACGGCCCTTTGCTCGTTTCTAAGTCTAATAGTTCGTTTGCCATAGGACTCGTTTGGTGGTTTTGGCAATCGAAAACCAAAGGTCATAAATAGTTAAATAGTCAAAGATTAGTACCAAATTGCTAAGGCCACATATGCCGCCCTTGAACAGAAATCTATGAGATGAGAAAATAGAGAAGTCATTGATATCAGGAGAATCATGAAAATCTTTAAATTAACTATCTCTGCTTTTTTCTTGGCCTTTACGTTCAGCAATCAAGCAACAGCAGCGGGACTTATAGTTGACCTTAATGTCAATTATCAGACTGATAACGATAATGTACAGACCTACAAGTATGGAACAACCATTGCCCAAGCATTTCTAGGTGCCTCCATTACAAAATCAGGCAAACTTTTTTTTGGACAAAATGTTTGCAGTTTCTCCCGGACTTATACCACAGCAGGGGTGAGCTATAGCTTCTCCACGCTTGAACTTGGACCAAGAATTTCTTATTACTTTGATGGTGCTAAAACCTGGTTATTCACCGCCATTTGGAATCCTTTTGCGGAGGGGACAAGAACTGATAATTCCGTAGTCGATGAGATTAAGGGCTCCAGCATGGAATTTGGCCTTGGATATCAAATAAAACTCTCCAAAAAGGTTTCTCTGGGCGTCATGATGACTTACCACGCTCTTAGCATTACAAAAGTTGTCGACGCAGCAAAAGCAGAGACCACAGTATCAAGTACCTATACAAGTATTTATCCCATGCTCTCACTCAGCATGAGATTCTAAAAATAACTATCTAAATACCAAGTTTTTTCTTACAATTTATGAAATAAATAATCTTACCCATAGGATCTAGGATGTCGATGAACGTTAACATGAAATATTTCGTATTATTTTTATTATTAATAAATCTTGCTAGCTGCCAATCAGATAAAAATGCGAATTCCAAGAAAAAAGCTTCTGAAGTATGGATTTATACTTCTATGTACAAAGATACAATTGCAGATATCACTCCCCAAATTGAAAAAGATTTTCCAGGAATAAAATTTCATTGGTTTCAGGCGGGATCTGAAGATATTGCCACAAAAGTTAACGCAGAAATATTAGCAGGAGGAACCAAAGCAGACCTTCTTATTTCTTCTGATAGGTTTTGGTATGAAGAAATGGCAAATATGGGAAAGCTTCATTCTTATAAATCAAAGCTTGGATCCTCCATGGATGCACAATTAAGGCATCCAAATGGAATGTATCATACCCTCAGCATTCCAGTAATGGTCATGGCATATAATAATGAGGCCCTTTCCAAAGAAGAGGCCCCTAAGACATTTAAAGAAATGTCTGACCCTAAATGGAATGGAAAATTTACAACCGGTTCCCCTTTAGCTTCGGGAACAAATTTTACAACGATGGCGATGCTTCAATCTCATTATGGATGGGATTATTTTAAAAAACTAAAAACAAATCAAACTATTGCTCAAGGTGGAAATTCAGCAGTGCTAAGAAGAATTCAAAGCAAAGAGCGACCAGTTGGTTGGGTGTTGTTAGAGAATTTGCTTAGGTTTAAAGACAAAGACAAGAGATTAGAAATTATATTTCCAGAAGATGGATCTGTAATTCATGGAAATATTATGGCGATCACAAAAAAATCGGAATCGAGGTTACTGACTGAGCAGGTTGTTGAGTGGCTATTCTCAAGGAAAGGCCAAGAGGCCATGACACGTTCTTATATGTATTCTCCAATGAAGAGTATCGCTCCTCCACTAGGGGCCCCTGAATTGGCCATATTGCTTGAAAACTCTTTTCCATGGACACCGGATTTCATAAAAAATGTCACTGCCAAAAGAGCGGAATTAAAAGAAACATATACTGAGATTATGTTCGAATAATGGCACTCATTGATAAATTTAAATCAAAGTTATTGTCTCCGCATTTTATTTTAGGTACATCTGTTATATTTTTGGCCTTGATATGCGTCTATCCTTTTATAAGCCTATTTGAGAAAGTACTTTTCCCTGAAGGATCTCTCAGTTTAAAATATTTTGGAAAAGTACTTTCAAGCAAATCTACTTTAACCGCCTTAAAAAATACTCTCATTATTAGCTTTGGTACTGCTTGTTTGTCTTTAATTCTTGCAATACCTCTTTCATGGCTACTTACTCGCACTGACGTTCCTAATCAATCAAGGTGGAGATCGTTGTTTTGCCTACCGTATGCCATTCCCCCCTACATAGGAGCAATGGCGTGGATTTATTTGGCCAATCCCACCAATGGCATTATTAATCAAATTATTGGAACCTCTTTTTTAAATATATACACTACTTCAGGCCTGATCTGGGTTATGAGTTCATTTTTTTATACTTTTATTTTACTATCCCTTTTAGCAGCATTAGACAGAATGGATCCTTCACTAGAAGAAGCTGCAAGACTTTCAGGAGCTAATCCTTTCCAAGTTTTTTATCATATTACCTTGCCTATTATTTTTCCTTCGTTGATGAGCGGTGTCTTGCTGGTATTATTAGCGGCGGCCGCAAGTTTTGGTGTACCTGCGATGATTGGAAATCCGGCACGATTATTTTTAGTAACTACAAAAATATATACCTATCAGAGAATGGGATCATTATCAGGAATTTATATGGCAGGGGCCTTATCAGCACTCCTTCTTTTTCTCGCAGTCTTAGTTCTTTTTATTAACCAAAAGATTCTAAAGAGAAGTGACTTTAAAACGATCGGAGGCAAAACCTCTCGTCCATCTGTTACTCATCTGAGGGCAGCAAAGTGGCCACTTTATCTCATGATGATTTTACTATTCATGGTAGTATTTGTCTTTCCAGTATTAGGGATTCTTGTCACTGCTCTATCTAAAGTCCAAGGTGATTTTTCCTTATCAAATTTTGGACTACAAAATTTCTATAGAGTCTTTTTCGAAATGGATGAAACAAAGCGCGCCTTATGGAACTCCACGAAGCTTGCTACCATTGCAGCTATTTGTGCTACATTATTAGGAACAATTTTAAGTTTCATAAATAAGAAAACTGATATAAAGGGAAGATCTATTGTAGAGCTCTTTGCTAGCCTTCCATACTCAACTCCCGGTACTGTTTTGGCGCTTGCTTTTATCTTAGCATTTTCTGCCGATATTTTTGGTACAGGAATCAGTTTATATAATACTTTATTTTTAATTGGTCTGGCCTATATGGCCAAGTATTTAAATTTTGCATTAAGAACAACAGGAGATGGTTTTTCCCAAATAGATGACTGTCTTGCTGAGGCCGCTCGCATATCTGGAGCTAGCTGGTTTACAACTTTACGAACAATTTGGTTTCCCTTAATGAAACCAGCATTAGTGGCATCATTTTTTCTCGTTTTTATGCCTGCCTTTAGTGAATTAACGATGACCATACTTCTTACTGGTCCGGGTCTAGAAACCTTAGGTACATTTATTTTTCAATTACAAGAGTATGGTGATACATCAGGTGGTGGAGCTGCTGTTCTAGCTTTATTAACGATTATGATAGTGTTTATTTTAAATATGTTAGTAAGAATATTATCTAAAGGGAAATACGGATTATGAGTTCAGTCACTTTTGAAAAAATTTCTAAATCATTTGATGATTTAGAAATTATAAAAGACTTCAGCCTTCAAATTGAAGATGGTCAATTCGTTTCATTTCTTGGTCCTTCTGGTTGTGGAAAAACAACATGTCTTAGAATGATTGCAGGACTAGAATTCAATACAAAAGGAATCATAAAAATTGATTCAGATGTCGTTAATCAACCAGAGAAAGGTTTCTTTATGCCTCCAGAAAAGAGACATGTAGGAATGGTCTTTCAATCTTATGCAGTCTGGCCTCATATGAATGTGTTCGATAATATCGCCTATCCTTTAAAAGTTTCTGGTGTTTCAAAATCAGAAATTAAACAAAGAGTAGAGGAAATGATTAATGTTGTAGAACTAGATGGACTAGCTAAAAGAATGCCAAATGCTCTAAGTGGTGGTCAACAACAGAGAGTGGCCCTAGCGAGGGGCCTCGTCATGCAGCCAAAAGTCCTCCTTCTTGACGAACCTCTTTCAAACCTTGATGCAAAACTTCGAGAGAAAATGCGCTCTGATATCAGGAATATACAGCAAAAATTCCAAATGACCTGTATTTACGTAACCCATGACCAAATAGAGGCCTTTACCATGAGTGATTTAATCGTCATTATGAACCGGGGAGACATCGTCCAGGTAGGTCATCCGAAAGACATAAGAGAGAATCCCATTAATGATTTTGTAAGAGATTTCATTAGTTAGCATGATTTCACAGCATATATCACCCTATTTACGTGACGAACTATCTTCTCTCTTAAATTGATTTCTTAGAAATTCTTTCCTAGTATAGCCCCATGATTTTGACATAGTGGTTTTATTTCATGTCCGAGAAGTCTTACCCCTGTCCCATAAATCCAAAGTCATAATAAGAAGGCCTCCTGTATAGAAGGCCTTCTTTTATAACCATGATAATCCTGTTTAAGATGCTATAGTAAGAACATCCGCCTCAATCAGCTCTGGTCTCGAAAATCCAGTTAATTCAAAGGCCTTTAAGATATTTTTCAAATCAATCACAGTATAAATATGTTCATTAATAAATATGGTACCTGCAATACTCACCTGTTCTTTCATGTTGTTATCAACACAATGATGGGTTTTACCAATATCATTTATCTCATGAATAAGAAGTCCAATATTTTTTCCATGATGGTTAACGACAATAATATCAACTTGCTCCCTATCTTCTAAAAACTCTTCAAAGCTTATTTCATAAAGCTCTAATTCTGACTCCAAAAGCATCAAAGGCATATTTTCTCCACGATACTGTACGATAGGAAGTTCTCCTGAATATTGTACTGTTTTTGGATCTATAACCTCTAATCTATTAACATCAGAAAGTGGAAGACAATAATGATCATGATCAAGCAAATTAAATTGCATATATTCTTCCTCTACTCCTTTATGTGTAATAGCTATATCTTCGTAGACATTGTTATTTTGAGTAGCATGAATACCCACTTTTCTAGCGATCCCTTTCAAATCGATAATAAGCCCCATTCCTCCCTCTCCTACGAAGGTAGCTCCAGTAAATAATTCATCATAATTTAAAATGGGGGCCAGTTTTTTAACCACTATTTCTTCAATATCTTGGATGGCATCAACTACAATTCCGTACATATAGCCTTCGCTTTTAACAATGACAATATTAAAAGTATCGAGGTCTGATCTTGGAGGTAAGTCCAATGCCTCTCTTAACTCAACGAGAGGTATTAATTTGTTATGATGACTTAAGTAATTCTCCCCTTCTACTTGATGTAAAATCTCTCCTTCACGAGCTTCTTCATAAAGAACAACTTCTGCAACATGATCAAGAGGTATTGTAAAAGTCTTATGATCAGATTGAATCATAAGTGATTTTATAATGAGAACAGATCGAGGAATAGGAATAATTAGAACAAATTTTGTACCTTTTCCTACTTCCGAGTCTATATAAATTTTTCCTCCGGCTTCTTCGATGGAAGATTTGACCATATCCATTCCTACTCCTCTACCAGAAATGGAAGTTACTTTCTCTGCCGTAGATAAGCCTGATTCAAAAAGAAATTGAAAGATTCTATTATTACTCATTTTATTTAAGTCTTCAATGGTGTGATCTGTACTATCTAAAATTTTTGCTTTAATCTTTTCTACATCTATTCCTTTTCCATCGTCTTCGATTTCTACGTGGATATTTTCTCCTGTTTCATAACAGTTAACAGAGACCACTCCCTCTTCAGGTTTTCCGATTGCCAATCTTTCTTCAGGAAGTTCAATTCCATGATCGACAGAATTACGAAGCATATGTACTAAAACATTATTGAGGAGCTTGCCAAGGACCGTGTCGACTCTTAACTTGCCTCCATCCAATTTTAAATTAATTTTTTTATTACAGGTTTTAGCAGAATCTCTAATAACTCTCTTCATAGGCTTAAATACGGCATCCATATTAATTTTTTTCATTTCTGAAATTTGATTTTGTAATAATGAGCTTACTTTGTGCATTTCACTCATACTATCTGACAATTGTTCTAAGTCATGATCTCCAGGATATTTATTATTTATCTGTATAAGGGATTTAAAAATTGTGTTTTTTAATACCGTAATTTCTCCACTTAATTCTAAAAAATCAGAGAGTAAATCAACAGAGATTCCAACTTTTTCATCTTTTCCAAGTTCTTCAACCTCAATCTTTTTTACTTTATTTTTACTATCTGATTTTATATCATTTATATTTACTGAATTTGATATAAAGTCACCTTCAAAAATATCAATGATATCATCTACTAGATAAGGAAATTTTTGTGATTTACGTTCACATGAATACATATGTTTTAAGTAATCAAATCCCTTAAGAAATGCTTCTGTTACTTGATCATTTATTGTTATTTCTTTTGACTTAACTCTATTGATAAGGTCTTCATAATGATGAGCAAACGTTGCTAATTCTTTTAGACCTAAACAAGAGGCCGTCCCTTTAATGGTATGAAGCAGTCGAAAATAGGTGTTAATAGAGCGCTCATCAGCAGGGGCCTGCTCAAAACTTAATATGATTTCTTCAATTTCGTCTAGCATGGGCATCGTTTCAGAAAGAAACTCGACTATCATTTCTTGCTCTTCTGCTAAATTAGCGATTCTTTCATCACCGTATTTTGAAAGCACATCGATAAATTCATGTCCTTTTGAAGGTTTCTGTATAAATTCACAGATACGTAATCTCATAGCTTCTGTTGCCATATCTGCATTATAATAACCTGTAAAAATAGCAAATGGTAGATCAATCCCATTAATCAATAATTCGGCCCTGACATCAAATCCAGTCATCTCAGGCATTTCAAAGTCAGAGAAGATCATAATAATTTGTTTTTGATTTTCGATAATAAATTTAACGGCAGTTGAAGGATCTATAAATCTGACGACTTTATGATTCACTTCTTTGAGCATACTTACTGTATATTCTAATATGTCTGGTTCATCATCAATACAGACAATAATATAATCACTCATAATGTTTCCTCGCTAAACATCAATTTATCTTACTTATTTGATGTCATAAACTTTACTCTCCATCTTATTTTTCAAAGGATTTCACCTGTTTCTTAATATTTTTAAATTTTATAAGCTAGTTTAAACTTATATCAATGCAATTATGCTGCTAAATCTTTTTGATAAAACCATGTTTTTTCAATTTCCATAGTTTTAAATTTTGAGTCCATCCCAATCATGCTTTCTCCTGCTCCAAATAATAAATAACCGCCAGGCTTGAGTGCCTTATAAAGGTTTTTTATTATCTTCTTCTTATTTTTTTGAGATTGATAAATTAAAACATTTCTACATAAAATTATATTGTACATCTCTCTAGGGAATTCATCATGTAATAGATTAAAATAAAAAAAGTTAGTATTTTCTTTCAATGTTTTTTTTATAGACCAAGTTTTTTCTTTTTCCATTTTTTCAAAATATTTTATTAAAAATTGCGCAGGAAGACCACGTTGAACTTCAAGTCCAGTGTAGATTGCCCTTTTAGCACGTTCCAAGGCTTCTACTGAAATATCTGATGCATTTATTTTGAAACTGTCTTTATATTCTTCCTGTCCAAAGGCATCAACTGCCATTTTGACACTATAAATTTCCTGACCTGTCGAGGAGGCACAACACCAAATATTGAGCTTATCTATGCTTGAATTTTCTTTTTTTAGTTTGGGAATCACACTCCTGGCCAATGCCTTGAAAGGTTTTAAATCTCTCATAAAATAAGTTTCATTATTTGTAAATAAATCTATCAACAGATTCTGCAAGGTTGGATCTATTTTAGCTTTGCATATTTCATATAACTCTTGAGAGTTTTGTACCTCAAAGTTTTTAATGAGTGTTGTAATTCTTGAGTCAAGTCGATAATAATCATGCTCTTTATATTCTATTCCTGTATGTTCAAAAATATAGTCAGAAAAAAACTTATAAATTTCATCAGATGTCTGCACTTTTATCCCGCCAGTTCAATTAATACTTTCATGCAACTCTCTTTTCTTTTATCATTAAAAGAACTTCCTTTAGGTTTTGTAGAAACTTTTTTCTCCACACTTTATTATTAATCAAAGCTTCTTCAGATGAATTATTTATAACCTCTTCCCGTAGTTCAAAGATTAGCTTAATAGCTCCTTCAAACATTGCACTAAAATTCATAAAATCAAACTCACAAGAAGTAACATTCTTTTCAATAACTTTCTCAATAACTTTGCAATAACAATGAAGCATTTTTTCACTGTACTCTAAATTAGCAAGCCTAGAAGCTCCATGTAATAGACTTAGGTCCCTGTGAAAAGATTCTAGTATTTCGTAATCAAAATCTTTTATCATTTTACTTATTCTTTCTGTAAAATCATGACAGAGTTTTTTATTGAAAAGATTTAGGTATTCTCTATTTAGGCCATGGAAAATAATCTTATTTTCAATTTCATCATCCGAAGAGAAGTCTTCATGTGACGACTTAGAAACTTCAACAATTTCTGTGTTGACTTCTTCTTTTTTGCTTTTTACATTGTCAAATATATCATTACTTATGCCCAACTCTTTTAATGATTCTAAAGCTGCTTTTGATATTTCAGGTTCAAAGTTTAGCTCTACTTCTTCTTTTTTACGTTCCGGTTCTTCAGTTTTTATTTCAGTACTCTTTTTTTTGAATTCGTAGGATGAATTATCTTGTTCATTAGTTGAAGTATATTTCTTTAAAGCAATATCAAATTCAGAAATTTCTAGATATCCCAATTTAATGAGAGTTTGACCCAGCCCAAGGCCCCTTGCTGTTCGTTCATCAAGGAGTTGCCCAATTTTTTTTTCATCTAGAATATTTTTTTCAATGATCGTTTCCACTAAAGATTTATTATTAGAAAGAGTTTCACCAATAAGATCTACAATTTGTTCATCTTTAAGAAACCCAGAGGAACTTAATAATCTTAGTAATGAAGGTTGACTTTCAAATTGAGCCGCCATTCCTTCTATTAAATGCGAAGTAGTAATTATTTTCTGATCTAATAAGTATTTACCGAAATACATTAATTTATTCTCCATTTTAAATTAAACTGTCTCTTTAAAGATCATACTTAAAAAAATTGATATTTCATCTAAAGGTAATTCTTTTATACTGGGACATTTTAATCTCGCAGCTCCAGGCATTCCCCAAACAACACTAGTTGCCTCATCTTGGATATAAGCATAGTCTCCACGCTTGACTAATTTCTCAATTCCTAACGCACCATCATCACCCATTCCGGTCAAAACAATTGTTAAAGTCTTGTCCATGTAATTTCTAATGATCGAATCAAATAAAACAGTAGCTGACGGACGAACAAAAGAGACTTTTGAATCTTGATTTAATTGTATATTTAATGATCTCGAAACAGTCATATGATAATCTCCAGGCGCAATATAACAGGTTCCGGCCTTTAATGATTCACCTTCCATCGCTTCTTTTATTGTAAGATGCTGACATTTTTTATTCAAAAGCTCAGCAAGCTTTTTTGTAAAAAGAGGAGGCATATGCTGAACTAATAAGATAGGAACTCTTGCTCTTTCAGAAATTTCTTCGAACACTGTGGCCAAGGCATCTGGTCCTCCTGTAGAACTTGCAATAAGTATTAGCTTTGGTGGTTCATTCATTTGCCTTAAACAATTTTTAACATCAAGAACAAGGTCATCGGTGCCAACGATGTTAACGGATATTGGTTTATTTTCTACGGTTTTTTTTGGAGAATAACATACTTGATGACGTCCTTTATTTAAAACATTTTTGAATGCTTTCATTTTTGGAACAAGAGTAGCTTCTATCATCTTTAAGCTTTCTTCTAAGTTAATTGCTGAAGATGCCTCTTGTTTGGTCACAAAGTCATTGGCCCCGAGATCTAAGGCCTCAAGAGTCAGTTCTGCACCATTTAAAGTCAGAGAAGAAAATACAATAATAATAATTTTTTTATTAACTTTTCTTATTGCTCTAATTGTTTCGATCCCATTCAAGACAGGCATTTCCATATCAAGAATCATTAAATCAACATCTTTATGATTCTTTAAAAAGTCGAGAGCTAATTGACCGTTACTCGCGGTTCCAACGATCTTCACACCCGAAACATTTGTAAGTCCCGTGGAAAGCGCCATTCTAAATACTACAGAATCGTCTACAATTAAAACTTTCAATTAACCCTCTTTTGAAGTCTATTATTAAACTTCTAAACGTTTGATATAACCTTCTAAAGTGTTCGCTAAATCACCGAGTCCATCTGCACTTTTCTGCGCATCCATTGCATTTTCACCAGTAGTCGTTGCTGCGCTTGAGACCTGTGATATATTTTCATTAATCTGCTTAACTCCTTCCGCCGCTTCAGATACGACCCGTGAAACTTCACTAGTTGTTGCAGCTTGTTCTTCAACAGATGCTGCGATATTTCCGGCATAACTATTAATTTTCTCAATCGCATTAGAAATTTCTTCAATAGCACCAACCGCACCTTTTGAATCATTTTGAATATTCTCAATCTTAGAAGTAATCTCTTCCGTTGCTTTTGCCGTTTGTTTTGCAAGTTCTTTCACTTCATTTGCAACAACTGCAAACCCTTTTCCGGCCTCACCTGCTCTTGCAGCTTCAATTGTGGCATTAAGAGCGAGTAGGTTTGTTTGCTGAGCAATTGACGAGATAACTTTGATCACATTTCCAATGTCCATAGATGACTCTCCAAGCTTACTAATAATCGTATTAGTATTTTGCGCCATGGTCATAGCTTCATTAGAAATATTTGAGGATTCATTAGTTGTCTTGGTTATTTCTTTAATCGCTGTAGACATTTCTTCCATATTAGAGGCAACAGTTTGGACTCCGGCATTAACCTCCTCACTAGCAGCAGAAGCTGTATTTGCCTGAGCTGAAGTTTCCTCAGCTCCAGCTGATAAAGATCCTGAGATTTCTTGTAAGAGTGTCGCAGAACTTGTTAGATTTTCTGACGATATTTTTAAATCTTCAACAAGTGTTACCTTATCTGTCACAATAGACCAAGAAACCATAGGTCCCAAATAATTTCCGTTCTCATCGTTGATTGCTGTAACTAATAAGTCTAGTTTTTCAGGTCCTAAACTAATTATTGCTCTATGGGGAAGATTTTTGGGATTTTTAATAATTTTTCTTTGATGATCTGGGACTTTATGAAAAATATCAATACTTTTACCAATAAGTTGATCTGCAGCATAAGGCAAAAATTCCTCCAATGTTTTCAAAGTTCCTTCTGAAACCTTATTCATATAAATAAGATTTCCATCAGCATCGGCCATCATAGTATTCAATGGAGAGAGATCCACCATTTGACTTGCTCGGGCCAAGTTTTCATCATCCATAAGTTTTTGAGTCACTATATTCCAGGTCACCATAGGTCCTTGATATGTGCCAGATGCATCAAAAACAGCTGAAAGTAAAAGGTCTAGTTTTTCAGCACCTAATGAAATAATGGCGCTATAAGGAAGATTTTTAGGATCTCCAATAATTTTTCTTTGATGCGAGGGAACTTTATGAAATGAATCAATATTTTTACCCACAAACTGATCAGCTGGAAAAGGTAAAAACTGTTGTAACGTCTTTAAGGTTTCCACAGATTTTTTATTTACATAGAGTAAATTTCCATCGATATCACACATCATAGTATTAATGGGTGATAAATCTAACATGGCCTTTGCATCGTAAGATACAGTTTCTAATTCAGGTACTAACTTCTTTTCTGTTGACATTAACGACTCCTTTCTTTTTAAAATTTTAATTATCTATTCTTCGACATTGATAAGCTTCTCTATACTTAGCGATATTAATAATTTATCTTTTAATTTATAAACACCTTCTATATATTTTCGTAAATTATTATCTAAAGTATCTGGTGTTTCTTCAAAGGCCTTATTGGGAACATCCATAACATCAAGAATCTCATCTACTACAAGTGCATAGAGAGAACCTCTCGACCTAACAATAACATTCATGAATTCCTCGGGATCATCTCCTTTTAATTTAAAAAGTGTCCTAAGGTTAATACTAGTTACAACTTGTCCTCGTAGATTAATAAGCCCTTCAATATAGTCAGGTGCCATAGGAACTTGTGTGATTTTTTGAGGTCTTACAACTTCCTGAACTTCAAGGACAGGGACGGCGTAGAATCCGTCTCCAATTTTAAAACCACATAATTGGACATAATCCAAATTGAGATTATTCTCTTCTACAACTTCCATCTGCCACTCCTTTTGACTACGCTTCTAAAAGTTCACCCACAGTCTCGATAACCAGCTCTTTTGAGAGTTTCTGCAAATGAACATTAATTCCTATTTCTGATGATTTTTGTAAATCAAGCTCAGATACTCTTGTTGTGACTGCAATAATAGGGATATTTTTAAACTTATTATTGCAAGATCTAACACGTTCTACTAATTCAAATCCATTCATTTCTGGCATTTCAATATCAGTAATAACAACATCAAAATTATTTTTACTGTCTTCCAAGAATGAAAGTCCTATCCGTCCATTTTCAGCAATTGTAACTAGATAACCTTGAGACTCTAATGCCTCTTGTAAAATACGTTGATAAAGAGTGGAGTCTTCTACTACAAGAATTCTGCCAATTGCAGACTCTGCTTGGACTTTTTTTCTGGAAAGGTTTAGTTTTTCTATGATTTTATGAATATCTACAATCGTCACAAGGTGATCGTTGACATAGGCCGTTCCCATAATATCGGAGGAGCCTTGATTATCTTGCTCAATTTTTGAATCGGTTCGTGCGATATCAACAATTCGATCCACCATAAATCCAAAATTATGCCCTCCAATTGAAGACACGACACATGGAAGAAGGCCTGTCTGCTCCCCGCCTGATAATTCTTTTTTAAATTTTTCTCTCTTAGAGTCTATTTCCCTATGAGTAGTGACCTTAGTCTTATCAACTACTTTCTTCTTATACTTTTTTATTTTATTTTTCAAATCAGCCTTGCCGTTATAAGAAATTTGACTATTTAAAGAGATCAGTGGCATTGCAAGCCCTCGATACTTGATTAATGATTGCCGACCAGACAACTCAATATTATCTTTATGAAATTCTTCCAAGCGACTAATCAAACATAATGGAATTCCATAGGGACGATTATCATCTAATTCAAATAGTAATATTTCTTCTGTATCAAAAACTTTTTTAAAATCAGAATCTTTATGCTTATGATTCTCTTTATTAACTTCATGCCCTTTTCCTTTATCAACCATATTGAAAAAGCCCAGAGCATCCAAGATTAGAGCAACCTTTCCATCACCCATAATGGTTCCTCCGGCGTAGATGTCACCAGATTTAAGTTTTCGACTAAGGGGCTTAACTACTATCTCCTGAGTATCTAAAATATCATCAACAATAAGGCCATAAGTTCCAGACTCTGAATGGAGAACGACTATATTAAGATGATTTTTAGGTTCTTGATCTTTTTCAAGTTTGAGTGAATCATTTATATTAAAAACAGGAATTAATTGTCCCCTCAAACGATAAAAGTTTGACCCATATAAAGTTTCAATTTGTTCAAACTCGTGTTCATCTAATAATACCAGTTCAACTAAGTTTTTTTGTGGAATCACAAAGGTTTCACCTCCACCAGTCACGATGAGACCTGGAACAATTGCAAGAGTAAGAGGAAT
The DNA here is from genome assembly GCA_018675575.1 of Bacteriovoracaceae bacterium. Taxonomy (GTDB): domain Bacteria; phylum Bdellovibrionota; class Bacteriovoracia; order Bacteriovoracales; family Bacteriovoracaceae; genus M0603. Next base: position 38,049 of record JABGXW010000049.1, read on the forward strand.
ATTTAATTTAAATGTTGTTCCTCTTCCATCGTTAGAAGAGACATCACATTTACCACCAATCTTTTCAATATTTGATTTAACAACATCCAAGCCAACACCACGTCCTGAAATATTTGTAACCTTCTCAGCTGTTGAAAAGCCTGGGTGAAATATTAAATTCATAGCTTTTGAAGCTGTACATTTCTCCGCTTCTTCAAAAGACATTATTCCCTTGCCAATCGCTTTTTCTAAAATTCTTTCAACATTTATACCATTGCCGTCATCTGCAATTTCAATAATGACCTGCCCCCCAGAATGATAAGCCTTTATTGATAAAAGGCCGTCCTCTTTTTTACCTTTTCTCTTTCTAATATTAGGGTTTTCAATACCATGATCGATTGCATTTCTAATTAAATGAGTAAGTGGATCACGAATGACCTCAAGCAAGGTTTTATCAAGCTCTGTTTCTTGTCCTTGTATATCTAAGTAGACTTTTTTATCTTGTTTTCTAGATAAATCTCTTACAATTCTATCAAACTTATTAAATACGGCGCCAACTGGTTGCATTCTTGTAGTCATGATGTCTGTTTGAAGCTCTGATGTGATAACATTTAACTGATGAGATAATCTATTGAGTTCTGGCTCTTCACTAGTTTTTGAAAGTTGCATAAATTGATTTCTATTTAAAACTAACTCTCCAACGACATTAAGGATTTTATCTAAAAGACTTACATTAACTCTAACAGTAGGGTCTGTTACTAACTTTGGGTTTAGCTTTTGTACTTGCTGCTGTTCTTCTTTTAAACCCTCGACCTCAATAACGTTCCTAATTTCTATCTTAGTCAATGCCTCTATTTCTGACACGGGCTCAAGAGATGATTCACTCTTTTTAGTTTCTTCTTCATTCTTTGTATGCTCTTTAAAGTTTTCTGTCACCATTTCTTCTCTTTCTAGAATCTCTCCAGCAAAATCAACAACAGTTTCAGTGGCACCTGATTTTTCATTCAAAAGATGATGCTCTAATAAGGAAATTAACTTTCCAGATAAAACAGAGTAGTTTTGAATTCCTTCAGAGCCTGATTCTTCAATTTTTTTCACAACTTCAAAACAACAATCAAAACTTTCAAGTATAAGGTCTACCATTTCACCACTAGGCCTTAATGTTCCTTCTCTAAAGTGATCTAATATTGTTTCTACTGAATGAGTAAGTCCTTCTAACTTTGTAAAGGCCAAAAAACTGGCTGAGCCTTTTAATGTATGCACCTTCCTATATATTGAATGGATAAGATCAGGGTCAGAGGGATTGTCAAATTCCCTTTCATACTGAGTCATCTCCTCAGAGATGCTCGATAAGTTTTCTAATGATTCCAGAATAAATTCTTTTAAGATTGGGTTCTCTAAATCAATCATAATATTTTCTCATTGTTATTAAAAATAATCTTAGCATTAATTAAAAGTCACCTAAGCGATCTATTAGTCCTTACACTATTAGATCGTCTTATTTATTGATAAGTTTAAGCTCTTATAGGTTTATTACATTAGGAAAAATAATCTTTTAGAGAGGATTACGTTTTTGGAGTAACGTGTTTTATTTTTGGGTCAGTTTTTGTAAATATTAGCATCTTCTGACAAAGATTCTTTATTAATTTTATTAACTTTATCTACAATTTTAAAGCTAACGATGAATGATGTATTTGTAGAGTTTTTATTGATATTTACGTCGCCACCGCATCGTCTTAGGATTTTCCTACAGATTCCAAGGCCTAGTCCAATTCCCCCCTCTTTTTTCTTAGTCGAAAAAAGATTTGAAAATATTCTCTCGTGATTGCGTTCAGGTATCCCCTGACCACAATCAGTGATTGTAATATATGCGTGGCCACCAAGAACAGCAGATTCTATATTAATCCATTTATTATCAAATTCTTTAATAGCATCAATTGAATTATTGATAAGGTTAATAAGAACCTGTGTGTAGTCTAATTCTGGTCCCGATACAAATACATTATCATCCATTTGAAAGGGGTTCACATCTACATTAAATTGTTCTAATTTTAAACACACTCGCTCTAGTGCTTTTGTCACTATTTGTTTTAAGTTTGCCGATTGCATAGACTTTTCTATACCTTGCTCGCCATCGAGGAGGATTTCTTTAACTCCTTGAAACATATCTTTCACTTTTTCAACTGAAGAAATAATTCTTTGGACAGGTTTTTGATCAAAGTCATCTGGTAGTTTTTTTCTCATCATTTGAGTGGACAATAAGACCACTGTCAGTGGATTCATAACATCGTGGAATATCTGTGCTGTCGTTTCTCCGACTAAGGCAAGCTTCTCACTTTCATTTATAATGGACTCATTTTCTTTCTTATCGGATATATTCTTTTGGATATGGATAAACTCTATAATTTTACCGTACTCATCTAATATGGGTATAACCTGAGAGTCAGTCCAATAAAATGATCCATCTTTGGCCTTATTTTTAATTTCACCTTGCCATGGCCTTTTACTATTTAATTGCTTCCAAAATTGTTTCCAAAATTCATCTTTATGATGTCCTGAGTTTACTAGTGAATGAGGTTGATTTTTTATTTCATCCGTAGAATATTGAGATAATTGGCAGAAGTTATCATTCCCATAAGTTATAATACCCATTTCATTTGTACGAGTCACAACCAGGTAATCATTTATGGCACAGTCAAGGCCTCCGAGACTTCTTAACGTTTTTTGTAGTTCCAATTCAGTCGATTTCTTTTCATCAATATT
>JABGXW010000050.1 GCA_018675575.1 Bacteriovoracaceae bacterium
GGAGATTTAATTGCATTTACTATTTCAGCTTCTCACTTCAAATTTAACAATTTATCAGGCGGTGTCGCTAACCAGTCAAGATACATGGGTAACGATATATCTGGATCAGCGCAAACTTCATATTTTATTTATGATTTTGAAGGTTATAATTCAACTTTAAATTTAAGACTCAATCAATCTAGTTTTTTTAAAATTAATATCGATGCTGAATATCTTTTTAATGACAAAGCTCCAGATGGTCAAAACTCTGGAATGCTCGGGAAAGCAACGTTATTATTAGGCGACCTCGGCTTAGGCATGAGTTATTTTAGAAATGAAAAAAATGCTTCTCCCGCTTATTACAATTCAAAATATTATGGACATAATAATAAAAAGGGACTTGGAATAAATCTCTCTATTTTAAATGTATTTGAATCTTTTGATTTTTTCGCCCAAGTGGCGAAGTTTGAAAGAATAGACACCTCAAATATTCTAATTTCTGATGGGTATCTAGTAGATCTAAAGTTAGTAAGAAAATTTACTTCATTTTAGTATTTTTAAGTAAGTCTTCTGGAATTGTCATTCCTCCACCATCAACTCCTAATAAGAGTTCTCTTTTTAGGTTAGCAGGTATAGTAATTCTTAGGTTTTCAGGAGATATCCTATCGTCTTCTCTTGGACCTTTATTAATATCTCCAGCAGTGTAAATATCGATTCTATCAATTACTGTATTATCTTTTAGATAGATCATATCAATTGACTGATCCTCTCTAAGATCAACAAATAACATCTCATTTGTTGAAATTGATTTTCCATCAAGCAGAATTATTTTTCTAAATTCGTCCAACCTTATTTTTCTTAAGTTTTCAGTAGTAAGCTTGCCTGCTGTTAAGTTATTCTCATTCAGAGCTAACCCCTGAGACCTTCCCACTTGGATGAAAGAAAGTAATAACAACAAATAAAAAATCGTTTTCATAAAGTTATTCATTGGAGTATCCCTTGATTTTTTTCTGAGCTTAATATTTTATCTGCAACCATAGAGATAAAGACTTTATCATCTCCTTTAAATTCTTCACTATATAGGACTTCTTTAATATCCTTATATGCGTTTTGAAGAATATTTCTTATTTCTGGCATCGCCTTTTCTTTATTAATTGATTCTGTTTGTAAAGAAAGCCAATTTTCGCCCTTTCCAAAATGCTCAGGCTCATAACATTGCTCAATGCTATAAAGAACAGCTTGCTTCATAATTTTTTGATTAAAAGTAATCTTAGAGGACTGTCCATAAATTCGCTGGTCTATTATATTCACTATTCCATGGTCAATTAATTCTTGTAACCTTTTCACTCCAAGTGAACCAAATTCTTGTCTAATTTCTAGTTCTGTAGTTCCTATGTCTGTAAACGCCAAGAGTAAAATGAACAAATAATCTTTATTTGCAAACAACGTACTAGAGTCAATGTCTAAAGAAGGTGTTTCGATATTATGTGAAAAGTAACTATTAAATGCGGTTGCTAATGTAGGGTTCACTCTTTCCAAGTAAAAAGGTAATTGATCATGATGACCAGTATTCATTAATATATTAGTCATGACTTCTAAACTTGGATTCGCAGATAAATTCATTACTCTTTTTAACGTCGGGTAGCTCACATTTATTTTTTTTGATACCTGAGGAAGCGAAAGGTTAGGATGCTTTGCTTGGAAAACATCGACCATATTCTTCAAATCATGGCAAAAATCAATTTTCAAATCGCTCATTGCTGTCATGATGGCAAGATACAATAAACTTCAACAAATCTGGAGACTATTGTCGCGACGTGTAAAGATTACAGCTCTAAGTATCTGATTATAGATTCAAGTAGAGTATCTTACTTGAAAGTGCCTAGAATTCCAGAATCTGCTAGTACCTTTGTCATAGTCTCGATGTTGACGGGTCCCACAAAGTTTAACGTAACAAGGGCCCTACCTTGATCAAAGACGATTTTACTGCTGCTATTAAAAGACACTGAAATTCCATCCCTCTCTAATGCAGTTTTAAACATATAAGCAACATATCTCTTCATCAATTCATGATGTTCGTTACCTAAGCTTCCTAACAAAGGAAATGTTTTTGCAAAGTTTATTAAAGTAAAAACTCCAGTCGTTGCAGTAGTATCTAAATCAGTTGGAGTTGAACTCGTTATTGGCCCATCTATTTTATTGTTCCAAATATATCGAACATATTTATCTTCAACGAGAGGATTTCTACTACCTGCTTGATTAGAAACAGATGTAGGTAACCAAATAAAATCAGGATGAGTATTGTCCATATTGGCGAATTTTTTTGCACCAACTTTAGTCTTATGTGCCCACATACCTTCACCCACAATATCCCCTGCAGAAATAACTCTAGATCCATTATCAGATATCTCTAAAGGGGCATCAAAGAATAAAATAAATTGTAAAAGCCTTCCCGAATAATGATGACCAAACTTTTCTTCTTCAAACTGACCTCTGAAATCAGTCCTGATTTTATCATCTGTTTTGTCGATACTAAACTTATCTGAAACTTCGTATTCATGCACTCCATCCTCGGCCCAAAACATTTTCATCTTAATAAGTACGGGATATCTTTTTTGTCCGTTTTTAGAAACTTCTACTTCATATATATCTGCAATTTGAATCGGAAGTATTCTATACCCAACAATAGGCTGATTCCAGACTTGGTCACCAGTAAATCTATCAATAACGACTCCAGTCCTTTTGATTCCTACATAGTTTGTAAAAATAAGAAAAAATGTTCGAGGACTTATATCCCAAAATGCCTGATAAGCAGAAGTACCAGATCTTGTCATTTTTTGACCTTCACGATCTGTTTCATCAAAAATCCAATCTTTAGTAGAACTAAGATAGCCATTTTCTAAATTATTTGTAGTCACACCTTTATGAGTATCTCCCGCAAATAATGAACCACTAGACATCCAAAGCTCAGTTAAAAGACCTTTTTGATCCGCAACAGTAAATTCAAACTGCTTACCATCTTGATTTTTCGAGATGAAACTTTCTTTAGGTTCTTCTTCTTTGATAGCAGCGGCAGACCAAGCATTACAATGTCCCCACCAACCTTCACATGATTTTTTTGTTTCAAGATCTTCATTAAACATAGAACAGGAATGTGAATTCATTTCATAATAGTGAGTATTTTTCTCTTGATCAGTTACTCCCCAATATAAATCATACTTTTTAGATGGAGGATTATCTTGCTGTCCTTTAATATTCATATGAGATAGTCCATCTCTTCCATATGCCCAATAGGATCCTGCCCAAGGAATGTTCTTTGGGCTAGCAAAGCGATAATCATTAATTAATTCTTTAAAATTTGCATTAGACACGGCAAAGTTTCCAGTTCCTGCCCCTATCGCCGTCACAGTTAATGCTAAACCAATTATGGTCATTATTAATTTTATATTTTTCATTATAGATTCCTTCAATTAAGTTTTTATTTAATTCTTTTAACAATCGAAAAGAATCTATTTGTGTGAATACTAGTTGGCCATGAATGACCTTTACACCAGCCAACACTTACAGTATTTCCAAAAATATCTTTATAAGAGGTTTGGTAACCAGAATTACATTTTATTACTTTTACCTGTGATTTTATTTTCTTGGTGACATATTTTTGAGTAGGTATATTCAAGGTATTTTCACTAGACTGTTTCCAATTGCTGGCAATGGATTTTAAAGAAAAGTTTGGAAAGTCAACAGGGTATTCAGATAGCTCTGAAGACATTGACTGATTTTGATCATATCTATAATCGACGGTACGAATTTTATTCGACTCAGACTTATCATGGTAATCAATGCTCTTTCCATAAGGCATTAAATCGTCATCAAAATACATTCGTAAGGCCACAATATCATCAGGTTTTAAATTGGATTTGTTAATCATTGGCCTTTTTTTGGCCTCAAGAACAAGACATTTTTTACTTTGGTTAGATCGGTAGTTCTCGGCATTTCCAAAAAACTTTTCAGGTTTATGCTTTGGTCTATTTTTAATCATCTTATAACAAGATTGCAATTCAACAGCATGAAATTCATAGGTGATCGGTTTTCCATATTTCTGCAAAGAATCATAAAATTGTCTTTTCTTAACTACACTCATACCTTCAACGTTTGATAAATCAAAATCTGAAGCTAAATTTTTATGTGCAATAGTAGAATTCTTTGGAAAGCTTAAAACTTGAAAAGATCTTAATTTATTTATATCAAAATTTATCTGTTTTAATTGATCAAACTTACTTGCTATAGCTCTCCCCATATTTTCAGAAGAACTTTCTTCAAAGGATTGCTTTAAAGCATTTTTATATGCACTATCACTGGTATAATGAATAATTGAACTGCAGCTTGCACCAAAAACTAGACAAGTTAATATAAGTATATAATAAAATTGTTTCATTATTTCTCCAATATATTTAATAATTAAAAGCATCCTGATCTTTTTTATATGCGCTATTAATAATTTATCGGTAATTTTTATAGATAAATTTATCACCGTGATCATTTATAAGTAATTTAAATATGATTAAAATTGCTGCTATAAACTCATAATTATCATGGTGATAATCTAAGTTTAATGCTCAGGTATTATCTATTGATAATTTACCCTGTCTAAATATATACTGGGCCCAAGATGATTCAGGGGGAATCTATGGGACTGTGTTCGGCAGAAGAAATTTATCAAGAAAAAGGTAAGCTCACGAATAGACAGGCGCTCTTAGTATTAAGAGAAAATATGTCCCAAGTTGCCCACGACATTAATTCTCCGCTTAGTGCTTTAGATGTGGTGATCAAAAGCATGGAAACCATTAGTTCAGGTCAGCAGAAAATTCTTTCCCACGCTCTCAAAAGAATTAAAAACATTTCTGCTGATCTAAACTTGGACCAACAAACAAGAAATTCGTCAACACGAACAAAACAACTAGAAAAATGTAATATTTTTAATATAATTGGACCGATAGTCCTAGAAAAGCAAAAACTCATAAGCACAATGTCTCAAGTTGAATTTGATGTTAGGTATAATCAATGTGAGGCACTCATTCCACATATTCATGCCATCACATTAAAGCGAATCTTATCAAATATTTTACAAAACTCACTTGAAGCAGACTCTTCATCATTAAAAGTTGAAACCTATGAAAAGAATAATCAATTAACGATAATCATTAGAGATAATGGAAAAGGTATTCCTAATGCAATCCTTCCCCGACTAGCAGAAAAAGGAATAACCTTTGGAAAAGCGAGTGGATCAGGCCTTGGCCTTTACCATGCAAAGAAAGAAATTGAGGCCATGGATGGCAAGCTTTTCATTTATAAAATGGATGTTGGTACCAAAATTGAAATTTGCTTGCCTATCTCATGATTAAAAAATCTAATTAACGTCTAAATCCTGATACTTGTGCCCAGTGAACAGCACCAAATGCCTTAAGACCTTCTCGTACATCATTGCTGGGATCACCATAAACATTTATTCCAGTTGGCTCCACTGCAATAACCAGCTTACGTTTTCATTCATAACATGCTCCTTGAATTTATAATTTTGATCGGTTTATTATAAATAAAAATCTCTTATATACAAGAGAGGAGTACGTGATCAATGTTGTTTAGAGAGAGTTACTTTAGAGTTTTACCACTAGAGTCATAAAAGGTTCATGGTACCTTTTGGGTTTGTTACATCTTAGTGCCGCAATGATAACAAAATGCATTATGCATGGGGGCCGATCTCTTGCATGAAGAACATAATTTGAGAGTAACATCCATAATATTTAACGCCAGCATTAAGGTAGGGAGATCAACTGGATTTTTATCGCACGAAGAGCACGGGATAGGTTCTCCACTGGGAGAGATGTCCCCATTATGTTTTTCTCCACAATGGGTACAATGTAATGTCCCTATCTTCATTTACAAACTCCGGTGGCGGCTAAGACTTGCCAACGAGCTTTATTTTGCGCATCTCCTGCTTTGAGGAACGCACACATAGATTTTTTACTAGCAGCGGTGGGGTTTCCTGGATTGAAAACGGTACGTCTTACATATTGCACATTAGACGAACCTCCTGCGGCATCATCAAATAGTCTTCGTGAAAATTTTAGCATTTCTTGTGCATAAACATCACCCGATTCACGCATGATCCCCATAGTAAAGGTACCACTTAAATCGTTATAAACTATTTTTCCATTATCGAGAACTTTTAACTCTCCTCCCATCATAACATTTCTACCTTGAGCAATATTGGCATGCTTGACACCAAACTCAAGACCATCTTCTACTCTACCGAAAGTCATTGACCCATTTTTATGAGCAACCCAAGTATATTCCCCTGGTGGTAAAGAGGCAGGGCTTACATTTTCAAAAATCTTACCTGCTTTCTTAGCGTGTTCAAAATCTTTCACACGATGCTCGAAAGTCATCGGTCCAGAGGCCTCATCAAATTTAAATCTTTTAGAAACTGAACCATCAATAGGAATATTTCTCACTTCAATATTGCCTACCTTTCTTTCCATAGTACTGATGTTGTCACTCAATGAACTAAATCCTGAAGGAGGCGCCGGGGCCTGTCTAAGCATTGCTGGTCCATTTAATTGGAAACCACCATCAGATCTTTGAAGAGCTTTAAGGTCAACTGTTTTATAAGCTGACTCACCAGTTTGAGTCACAAAATCAACCCTTGCCTTTTGACCATCCATGTACGAAATTCTTCCAGGACTATAGCCTCCACCGCTCCGTGGAACCATCACATCCATATTTATTGTATAGGGTTCTCTGGCCCTAGAAAGAGTAATCTTTTTTGTATATTCCTTTCCATTTTCTACAAATCTAACTTGTGCCACATTATCATCTACTAAACGAACAATCTCACCATTGCTATAACCACCACCTGTTCGTGACACGCCAATGGACATTCCGTCTTTAAAAGGACTCGCTACAGTAGTTTTGTCGATTAATTTAGTTTTAGTAACTCCATCTTCAACAAACTCTACTAGATATCTATCACCTGATTGCTGAATAATGCGACCATTAGAACGACCGCCACCAGTTCTTGGAACTGATATTGTTGATCCGACTTCAGTTGGAGAATTTAATCGTA
>JABGXW010000002.1 GCA_018675575.1 Bacteriovoracaceae bacterium
TCCTAAGTCTAGCGTGTCTACCAATTTCACCACCTGGGCCCTGAAAAATTCAAGAATCAACAATTTAATGGACGCCCGACAAAGTGGCAAGCGGATTGTGTTGCTTTTACTGTATTTTAGTAAATTTTACCGAGGAAAAGGAGTCTAAAATTGCTCTATTTAGGATGAAGATATAAGATTCATTTTTAGTAACACAATGGGTTGAAATGACGAATTATGAAGATTTGAAAGATACATTTAAGTTTGAGAGGCTGCCCCTCGCCTATGTCAATTTGGACTTATTAGATAGCAATATCGAATCAATTATTAAGGCCGCTAACGGAATGAAGATTAGAGTAGCGACTAAATCTTTACGCTGCCGGGAAATATTTGATTATCTTGTTAAAACCCATGCCGATAGCTTTAATGGTTTTATGTGTTTTCACTTGGAAGAGGCCAATTGGCTGCTTGATCAAGGTGTCGATAATATTCTTGTTGCTTACCCTTACTTTCGCTCTTTAGAGTTTGAGAAAATTACAGATCATATAAAATTAAATAAAAAAATCTCAGTTATGGTTGATTGTATTGAGCATCTAGAGGTTTTAAATGAGGTGGGTATGAAAAATTATTGTCATATTCCCGTTTGTTTAGATTTAGATTTGAGTGTTCGGTTTCCGTTTATTTACTTTGGTGTTTATAGATCATCGTTAAAATCTGAAAAAGATGTCGAGAAATTACTATGCTCAATAAATGAGATGAAGCATATCAAAATTGTTGGAGTGATGGGATACGAGGCCCAAATTGCTGGAGTAACAGATAATAACCCATTTCAGAAGTTGTTGAACATTCCAATTCGTATCTTAAAAAAATTATCAATCAGTAGAATTCATAAGAGAAGACAGAAGGTTGTGAAGCTTTGCCGTGACAAGGGACATGATCTTGAATACGTAAATGGTGGAGGAACTGGAAGTCTTGACTCTACAACGTTAGATTATAGTTGCACCGAGGTAACAGTAGGCAGTGGGTTCTATTCGCCAACTTTATTTGATTATTACAAAGGGTTTAAATACGAACCAGCAGCAGCCTTTGCCTTAGAGGTAACAAGAAAACCTAAGAATAAAATGATTACTTGTGCGGGGGGGGGTTATGTTGCCAGTGGAGCGAACAGTCTTGATAAAATTCCCAAGCCCTATTTACCCACAGGTTTAAAGCTGGAACCAAATGAACTTTGTGGTGAAGTCCAGACTCCTTTACATGTAAAAAAATCTGCATTTGAACTTCAAATAGGAGATCCTGTATTCTTTAGACACGCAAAAGCAGGCGAGTTATGCGAGCGCTTTAATGAAATAATTCTTTTAAGAGATAACAAAATACAGGCAAAAGTAAAAACTTATAGAGGAGAGGGGAAGTGCTTTCTATGAATCATGAGGTAAATATGAAAACATCTAGTTCAAGTGTATGCTACGATATGATCATTATTGGCGCCGGCATTGCTGGTTGTATTATGGCAAAAGAGTATGCTGAGTCAGGTATGAATTGTCTATTATTGGAGGCGGGAAAGCATTTTTCAAAATCGACTTATCCACGTAAAGAAATTGATGCTAATTCTCAACTATATTGGTCTGGAGGAATAGAGCTTAACACAAATGCTGATATTGGAATCTTAAGACCCAAGGCCGTCGGTGGAGGATCAATAGTTAATCAAGCTCTGTTAGATCGATTTGATAATGTTGCACTTGATAGCTTCAAAGATGTCTCAAATGTTAAATATTTTAATCAAAACGATATGGAAAAATACTATGAGTTGGCCCTGGCTGAAATTGCATTACAAGAAATTCCAGAAGCACATAGAAATAAAAATGCCCATATTTTTATTGATGGATTTAAAAAATATGGCTATCAATGTGCACCACTCAAAAGAGCTCAGAAAAATTGTCATTATGAAGAAGGAAATGATTGCATAGAATGTTTAGCGGGTTGTCGTATCGACTCAAAACAGTCAATGAGTATTACAGTTCTGCCCAAAGCATTAGAGGCAGGCCTTACTCTCGAGTCAGAATTTGAAGTTCTTTCTATCAAAAATGATAAGACGACAGTAAGAGTGACCGGTCGTGATCGATATGGAGATATTAAAACCTTTAAAGCGGGTAATCTCACCATGGCATCTGGCGCCATTGGAAATTCTAAATTATTACTAAATTCTGGATTTTCTAAAATCAATAAAAATATTGGAAAGAGATTTTATACCCATCCTCAATTTATGACACTTGCCATATATGATGAAATTATAAACGCTCAAAAAGGAGCATTTCAATCTATGAAATCAGATGATCCTGACTTTAGAGTAAACAAATTTAAGTTGGAGAATGTTTTTGCACCTCCTGTTGCCATTTCAATGCTTTTACCTGGACTAGAGAGTCAACACTTAAAGAAAATGAAAGAAATAACTCATATGGCGTGCATAGAAGTCGCTGTTAGGGACCAGAATCCCGGCACA
>JABGXW010000051.1 GCA_018675575.1 Bacteriovoracaceae bacterium
ACTGGATTTTTATTCCAAAGTACAAATGCTTTAGCATGAGAAATATTATTTGGATCAATATCTTCAAATCGAATCTCTTTGGATTCCTCTAAGGAAATTAAATCCTGTTCAGATAAAAACACCAACTCCCCCCAGTCTAACCTAATCCATTTTGAAAAGTTTCTTCAATTGCTCATCTGGTCTAACTTGCCCTGCACGATAATCCATTATTTTTCTTCTTGTTTCATTGGTAAAATACTTCAAATGAACAAGGACTCCAAATACATCATCCATTTCAAGGCTAGAGATAACAAACCCTGCTTTAAGTTTTGGAATAATGACTGAGTTATTAGTCGCGTTATGTCTGCTATATATGACCTGAAAGCCTTCCTTCTCTAGTATATCAATTGAAGTCTTCATTAGTGATGTATAAAGTCCTTTTCTTCTATGTTCCTTAAGAACAGCAGAATTACACATGTAGTAGACCATTGCATTTTCTTGAAAACCAAAGCTCCAGCCAACAAAATTCTCATCACTATCAAACAACCCTAAGTATAGTTTTAAAGGATCATTGAAGATTCTTTCCCTTAAGGCCTCCACTTTCTTTTTTTCGTCATCAGAAATGAACTCAAAAGGAAATACAGAATGATCATCTTCAAAAACCATTTCTCTCAAAGGTTTTTGTAGTTTAATAAAACTATCTTCTTCTAAAACCCTTATTTTATATCCATCCTCAAGATTAAATAAACTTTCCATCATTAATCCTTCTAGCTAGCCAACTTAGAGATCGAGATACTATTCAAATCAATCTCAGGCAAGGCCCTCTTCAATTTAGAGACGTTCTCAATACTCGTTTCCTTCTCACCTTTTTCAATCATCTTTATGGTAGGAAGGGGAATACCAGAGGCTTTATTTAAATCCTCCTGAGTCATATTTGAACGCTTACGGTAAAGTTTAATAAGCATGGCCAACTTCTGAGAAGAGGTTATCTCTTTAAAAGAAATGATGGTCGTTCTTGCATTATAAAGGTCGTAACCGACAACTCGGTCATCTTCTGCGGCGAGAACAACATCAACTCCATGAAGAAAGTCTTCGACGTAGCACTCTGCATTTTGAAGCCTAATGGACATAAAGTCTGTTTTAGCATCGTATGAAATTTTCATTGCTCACCTTCCTTAAAAAGAATAGCTCCACAAGAAACACTTGATCTTGTGTGGGCCGTAGAAATCCAGTTACCATCATTACAAACCTTAATAGTCACTCGATAATAACGATCCTTAGCTCTTTTATTTTTCCAAGGCCCCTTATAATAAAGCCTGTGGTTCTCTAAGTTTTTATGTTGGCTTTCACAAACTACCGAAGGACTCATCAATACTTCTGCGATTATCTCTTTTGTCATTTCTGGATGATCTACTGTGATGTGTTTTGTCCAAACATCATCATCTAGTAAAATAGCCTCGTCCTTGTAGTCTTTAAACGTGTCCGTCATTAAGCCAAACTCCTTAAACCAGTGTAGTGTACTCACTCAGAAAAGTATATGATCTTATACTTTTTACATATTCCATAATATAATATCAATCACTTACAATTAAAAACCTTATTCTAGATAATCTCTTCCTAATAATAAAAACCTTCATCTCGCTTAATTTTTCTAAGCATCACAACCATTACTCTTCCTTTCATATTTTTAATCAGCACACAAAACTTCTTGATATACACCTTCATTAAATTTCATCTTTCTCTTAATCATTTTTCTCATAAGCTTCACTTAAATAATCAACTTATCCTTTCAAAACAATTCACACCCTACTCTGATTCGCTCGCTCACTTTTGACTCCCTCCATCCTTTTGTGGGAGGGGGGGAGTCAAAAGTGAGCGAGCGTAACTGATGAATTTGGCAGTACTTTTTAAAGTAAGAAATTATTTTGGGGAATGAATGGGAAAGTATTGGGACAAAATTATCACTTAAAAAACAAATGGATACAGCTCTAAACTCTGTAGTACTGGTTAATCTTCACATTATCTAGCTGTAATTTTTGCTTCACTAATAACTCTAAGAAATAGCCTCAAAAAACTTAGTCATTTGAATTCAGAAGTATTTCTTAGAAAATTATTCCTAAATCTAATCAAAATAAATACTTCATGGATAAAAAATGAAAATAGATCCTCAAAATTATGCAATTTGTTTTTCACGAAAAATTCGTGACGTTTCGTGAAGATTAATTCTTTACAGAGGAAGATGGCCATTGGTAAAAACCTTTATCTCGTAACCTAATGCCAAACAATTATTGAAGTGGCAAAAAGCTGTCGAGGCTAATTACTTAAAAACTAATCTTTTTAGGAGGTTGCCTTTGATGACTTTTGTCCCATCCCTATCGTATAATTCACAAGTCACGAGTAGTGATAATTTGCTCTTTAACAATCGAATATGGAATATTGATGATGTTGTTCATTTCACTGGTTTTGCCAAGGGAACGATTTACAACATGACATCAAGACGAGAGATACCACATAGAAAACGTGGAAAGAAACTCTTCTTTATCCCAGATGAAATTTTGAATTGGATTCAAGAATCTTAACTGATTCAAACCTTTCAAACTCACGGGACATTAAGGAGAACTTTTCATGAATAAAAAAGATTATTCAAAACTATCGAAACATAGAGGAATCTATAAGAACAAGAAGACTGGACGCTACCTTGCTGTAAAAAAGATAAAGGGAAAACAATTCTCAGAATCTTTTGACAACGTTAGAAGTGCTCTGCATTGGCGCAATACCTTTGATGGAATCAAGATTAAAAGGAAAGTTTGGCAAAAGACTTCCCCCACTCTTTTAGAGATATGGGAATCAATGCGAGAACTTCACTTTCCTACTCTTGAAGGAAGTACCATCGCGATTTGGGAAAGGCGTTTTAAAGTTTTAGAGGGCCTGTATCGAGTTCATATGGAAGACTTTACTCCATCAATCATAGATGAATGGATCAAAGTTTCCAAAGCTCACTATATAAAACTTAAAAATAGTAAACGCTACAATTTGAGAAATGAGCTTAATCTACTTGGAACTGTTTTTAGATGGTACAGAAACGATCCAGAAATTGGAGACTACAAGTTTGTATCTCCGATCCTAGACCGACACAAAAAGTCCTGCATCATAAAAGAGCTTCCTGTGAGAGATAAGAAGATCTCACCAGAAGATGCTTTAAAGTTCATTAATTGTCTTACTCCTCTTTATCGCGATCTTGCATTACTTCAGTTTTTAACAGCTTCAAGAATTAGCGAAGTTGCAGGAATTCAAATTTCAAATATTGATTTAGATAAAAAAGAGTTAATGATTAAAGAGTGTTGTGTCTGGGACCCTAAAAATAAGGTCTTTCAATATTTAAAGCTTTACCCTAAGAACAAAAGTGTTCGCTACTGTTTTATTAATGATCTTCTTTTAGAGATCATTCAAAACAGGTTAAAAGAGAGACACCCAAAGAGTGAATTTCTTTTTCATATTAATGGTAAACCTTTGAACTACTGCACAATTCAGGTCAACTTTAGAAAGGCTCAGCGAGAGGCCGGTGTTAAGCATACGGGAACTCATATCCTTAGACATGGTATGGCAACCTTTGTTAGAAGCATTACACGCTCCTTAGATGCCACCATGGCCATGACAGGCCATAAAGACATTAAGCTTGCCGATCACTATTCCAGTATTGGCCGAGAAGTACAAAAAGAGACCTCGCTTTTAGTTGAAGAACGCTTAAAAAAATTTCAAGGATTAGAGAATGTTCTTTCATTTAATAGAAAGATTAGCTGATCTTTGATAGTTTAATTCAAATCGGCTGTATTTGGCTGTATTGGAAAATTTAGAAGAAAAAAGATTAACAATAACAAAAGGTTAAAACGCTTTGCCAGAACTACCCGAAGTAGAAACCATCCGTGCTCAAATTGAGAAGAAGACCCCTTTAACAATACTTAAAGCAGAATATTCTACGTTTCATAACTCTATTTTAAAACCAAAGAGTAAACATTTTGATCCTGTTGGTGCTACTATTTCAGATATTAAGAGAAAAGGGAAATTACTGATCTTTTTATGTGACGATGACAAGTATTTCTTGAGTCATTTAGGTATGAGTGGATCCTGGAGAATTTCCAATAATAAAATAACTGAAAAGCACACACATATTCAATTTGAAACCATTGGAAAGAACAATAAAAGGATATTTTTAGGCTATGTAGATCCAAGACGGTTTGGAAATCTTTATTTTTACCATGAAGAAGAGGCCTTGACTTTTATGGATGGGTTAGGCATCGATATTGGAACAGACGAGTTTACAGGCGAGTATGTTCATTCTGTTTTTAAGAAATATCCAAATAAAATGGTGAAGGCCTTTTTATTAGATCAAAAATACTTTGCAGGTTGTGGAAATTATATTGCCAGTGAAATCTGTGCTCGCGCTGGTATCAGACCTACAAGAAGAACCGGTAAAATAACAAAAAAAGAAGCACAGCTGATTAGTGAAGTCACAAACATAGTTTTAGATCAAAGTATCGAGTCAAATGGGATGACTTTTTCTGGAGGATACTCTGATACTGAAGGTAAAGTGGGTGAGGGAGTAAAAAACCTCGTTGTATTTTATCAAAAGGTTTGTGGTCTATGCAATAAAACCCCTGTCAAAAAAATCATTCTCAAAACCAGAGGGACATATTACTGTCCCTTTTGTCAAAAATAAAACGAGCATGGTATTATTCAATCATTGAGCCGGAAATTGTCCTTTGATGAACTTTATTGAAAAAACTTAGCGCACTCGTGCCTAGTACTTCCATGTTGGAGGCTTGTTTGAAAAGTAGGAAGGTATGCATCTTTGTTTTTTTAATCCATGCATGACAATTAAGTGATCCCTTGATAGAATTGATAATGCCTTCTTTTGAATATACATTCACTTCATGATCATCGGGGGAGATTTCTCCAAACAAACTACTCATGACAATATCCTTTGATCCTTGTAAAATACCGATACTCCACTTTTCCATTTTTTCACAAACTCCATGGAAGTAAGGGGCCACCATTCCATCATTAAAATCAGCGAAGAGGTTTGAAGCAGTAAAAGCGTCTTGGAAGTCAACGATTTGATTTAAAGTAAATTTTGACCAAAAATCATGACCAAAATGTAGTCCTGGGCTATCAGCTATGACGGTTCTTTTAGTTTCTTTAGACAGGTAGGATTCAAAGGTATTTGCATGAATAAGGGAAGCAATTCCACCCGCAGAAGAACCATAGAGAACAAGATCTTCTAATTTTTTAAAATTAACAAGTTTCATTCTCTCAATGTATCTGAGAGACTTTTGGACATTAGTAAAGCCTGTATGATGAATTTTCGATCCCCATGCATATTTGCCAACATGTTTTCCTGCAAAAACATCACCAGTACAATAGGGAAAGTAAATAAAATCATGATCATTTAATGGTGATTTTCTTGTTGTTAAAGTAGAAAAAACGGGAAGCTTAACCATGGGGTGGACCCAGGTTCTTAATCGTGGTCCATAACAAGAATTCATTGACCAGCAAACTCCACCGCCCATAAACTCAACTGCGAGTTTTCTATTTGTACTATTATGTTTTTGTTTTTGACTAAGGAAAATAGCATAGGGTTTTCCATCACCACAAGTTGCTCCAGGAATTCTTACGCGTTCCCATTTTCTAGCTTGCGCTAAAGGGATAGATAGTGTCAGTAAAATTATCAAAAGATACTTCATGTAATCCTCGCAAAATCTGGTTGAAAATATTTATAAATATAATTTTAAGGTGCTCTTAATGGGACTGAAAAGGCTTTGTGCGTTGCAGGGGGATGCGAAAATTATGATACATAAAAAAACTTGTTTTAGATAAGTCTGAGTAAGTTTTAAGGAAGCCCTGTCGTTTTTGCTTTTTGCATAAGGTTGGCCTTCTCTTCTTCAGACATATTTGAAACTTGATCTTTTATTTTTTGAAGATCTTCGGGTTTCATAGAGCTCATCATTTCTTGAACTTTCTTCATCATATCTCCTCCCATATTAAAGTCTGCGGGATTAAAACTTTCAGGAGTTTTTTCACTAAAGATGATCTTATTAGAAGTCTTAACATGGCCTATTCCCTGCTCCGTTAACTCATCTAAAATAGCATTAAGGTTTTCACCTTTACTATCTGCTACTTCATACATTTTTTCTAACGGCAGTGAGACCGACTTTTTAGGGAAACCATTAAGTTCTAAGTTTTTTATGATTTGGCTTTTCAACGGGAGATCCTTTGTTTATGCTCTATTTGAAGATTATGAGCATTTAAAATCTGTAGTCATTCTTCGACACTATCACTTGTTTTAAGTCTTTTTTCAAGGGTGATATGGCGTTTTGTAATTATTTTGGCCCTATTAACGATCTAATATTCAAAAATGTCGATTTTCAAGTCAGTTTGAGAGCTAACTAACACAATATTTCAGGTAGTTGCATACTATAGTCATTAATCCTATCTTAAATCTTAATATTATCATTTATTTGTAATGCTTATTCTCATTGAGGCCACTTTAGAAAAATCTTCGTCCTAAATAAAGTAGATAAAAATCGCATGATAAACAGTATTTTAAAATTTATCGTGGGATCATTAAACGTAAGTAATGATTCGAAAATTTCATCTTTAAGGTTTAAACCCTTCAATTATGTATAATAAAATCCTTGAAATTTATAAAAATAAGATGCTTAAAATCACAATATTATTCAAATATTCGTCTTTTAATTAGCTGTTAAATGGTTCGATTAGAGTTAAAAATCCCCAAAGCCGTCGGATTAAGTGAAATTTATGGCCTCGATATTAAGAGAATAGATTTAATAATTACAAGATATTACTGAGTATGTGCCACAAAAAGGAAACAGATTTCATGGGCACTTTTTCACGAATAAAAAAATAACTAATTGATACTTAATAACAAACCGAAAAGCTATGTGAATTTTATTTCTTAAAAAATGGAGAAGATTTATCATTAGAAATTATGACGTGAAAATTATTTTGACTAGCTTAATAATGAAACGAATATTGTTAATGTATGAACTCAAAAAGGACATGACAATGAAAAAGTTTATTAATCCTTTTAAACTGCTTATAGTTTTGGCCGTCTTTATGACAAGTCAATCATCTGTCGCTGGTCCGAGAGAGCAGGCGAAATTTATGAACGACAGATTAGTCGGGACTAATATCTCTTCAGTAGAATTTGAATCAGCTGTTTCACTCATTGCTGGTGGCAATGCAAGACAAGCTGCCATCAACATCACCCAACGTCCAGACTTCTACAACATCAAGCTCAAAACATTTTTTGCTCCTCGCACTAATGAAGGATCATCAAACTCTGTTGATTTCAATGATTACTCTGCAACATTAATTGGTATGACAAGAGATAATATTCCTTATACACAAGCTTTAACCGGTGACATTATTTATACTGGAACAGCTGCTGCCAATTCTGGAACATATCAACAAGATAGTAATGACCATTACAAAGCATTACATTCTAATAGAGTGGATTTATCTAACTCTTCAATGTTTATTCAAGGAACACAATCGGGATTACCAGGATCTGTGATCAATTCTACTCAGGCAGCTGGTGTCATCACAACAAGGGCATCTGCTGAAGCATTCTTTGTTGCTGGTACAAACAGAGCAATGACTAGAGCTGTAACAATGAACTATTTATGTCGAGACTTTGAACAGTTACATGACATTACAAGACCACCTGATAAAATTAGAAAAGACGTATCTAGAGTTAAGCCGTTTCTCAATGATTGTAATGGTTGTCATGCCGGTTTAGATGGCCTAGCTGGAGCTTTTGCTCATTACAATTATAATACTGATACTTCTAGCATGGAATATACAGCAGGTGTTGTTCAAGAAAAATTTGGAATCAACGCTGGTGTTTATAAAAGAGGATATGAAACTACTGATGACAGTTGGGTAAACTATTGGAGAGTAGGTCAAAATTCATCTCTTATATGGAGAGCGACTTCAGCAGTCGGTGTAACAACTGACCCTGTATTTGGTCACTCTGCAGGTAATGGAGCTAAGTCATTCGGACAAGAAGTAGCTTCTTCTAAGGCCTTCTCTGCTTGTGCCGTTAAACAAGTATTTCAAGATGTATGCTTAAGATCTGGTAATCAGTTATCAACAGCAGATCACACAGAGATTGAACGTATCGCTGGTGTATTTGAAGCTGCTAACTACAACTATAGAGAAATTTGGGTAGAAACCGCTCTCTCTTGCATGGGACTATAATTATGAAAATTCTAATCGTATTATCAGTCATTCTACTTTTACAAGGATGTATTGTCCCTAAGAAAAACAAGGGCAAACTTTCTATTAAAGACGACTTAGTTTCTACGAACAGTCTACCAACTCCTAATCCTACTCCTACAATTCCAGGGAATCAAAATGGCACGATTACAGAAATAGAAGCCTTTCGAATTCATGTTTATGAACCGATACTTCGAAATCCTGTAACTGCCCAATGTTTGACCTGTCATGACTCTGCTATACCTCCATATATTGCTAACGGAAGTTTGGCCACGGCGTATAGCTTTGTGAATGCCAATAACCTGATCAATCTCTCAAACCCTGCAATGTCTGGCCTAGTGATGAAGATCAATAATGGACATAGTATTTCTAGTGTTTGGAGCGGATCTACAAATGCTGGTTTGATGAATTTAGCAATAATGAAGATGGTGGGAGCTATTAATGGGCAACAATCAATGCCTATTAATATTAATCCTGTCGTTAATCCTACTCCAACACCGCCTGTACCAACACCAACACCTGTACCAACACCAACACCTATACCAACACCAACACCTATACCAACACCAACACCTATACCAACACCTGTTGTAACGGGAAATGCATTACATTTCATGAATACTGTTTATAATGAAGTGTTAAGAAATCCTGCAACTGGAAAGTGTTTAAATTGTCACAAAATGGGTGGAGCTTTGGGACAGTTCTCTCCCTACTTTGCAGGAGATGATCCTACAACAGCTTATCAAATAGCGAATACTTTTGGTCTGATCAACTTAACTAATCCTGCATTATCAAGATTAGCTACAAAAGTTGGAGAGGGTCACGCATCATGGACAGGAAATCCTGCTGCTGATGCTGCTGTGATGGCCGCTTCAATTACGGATTTAGCAACTTTAATAAATGGAGCTGCGCCAACGCCAACGCCAACTCCAGCTCCAGCTGATGCCTTAACTGTTTTTACAAATACTATTTACAATCCATTACTAAGAAATACTGGAACTGCAAGATGTCTTAATTGTCATAGGGCCGGTGGATCACCACAAATAGCTCCATTTTTTGCTTCAGACAATGTTCAGGATGCTTATAATACTGCAATAGCTTTGGGATTATTTAACTTAACAAACCCAGCAGCATCAAGATATGTGACCAAAGTAGGCGAAGGACATTATACATGGACTGGATCTGCTGCTAACGATTCGAATACTTTTTTAGTTGCCGTTCAATCAATGGCAGCTCAACTAACTCCGCCTCCGGGTCCAACTCCAACTCCTCCAGGCCCTGGTGGAAATGGTATCATACCTAATATGGCGAATACTTCTGCTCTTACAATTGCGCAAGCAAGTGGTACAGGAGGACTCGGAAGAGTGACTCAAGATATCGTAGCTTTCTACGACTTTAAAACAGGGTCAGGAACCACTATTGTGGATAAATCGGGTGTTTCTCCTGCATTAGATCTTACAATGTCAGGGAACATCGATTGGGCTGGTGGGCAAGGTATTATTTGTGATGGCGGTAAAGCTCAAGCCAATACTACTTTATCAAAGAAGTTACACGATCAAATTGTTCCAACAGGTAAGTTTACAGTTGAAGCTTGGATCATTCCTGAAAATAATGCACAAGAAGGTCCAGCAAGAATTATCTCTTACTCAGATGGTACACAACGTAGAAATTTCACTTATGGTCAAGCTACAGAGTATTACAACTTTAGAAATAGAAATGGAAATACAGGTAACAACGGATCGGCTCCTTCTTATGAGCCACAAGTTAAAGTGATCAATGCTACTCCAGCGATACAACATGTCGTGATGACTTATGATGGTCAACAAAGACAGATTTATCTTAACGGCATCCTATTAGATGATGGTGCTCCTGATAATGTTGCAGGTGACCTGACTTCTTGGAATGACGGTTATAACTTCCTTCTTTGTAATGAAACTAGTGATAATAGAATATGGAAGGGAACGATGATGTTAGCAGCAGTTTATAAAGACGCTCTAACAAATACAGAAGTTATTACTAACTACAATGCAGGATATGCAGAGAAGAAGATCTTATCTTTTGATATCTCAGCTTTCACAAACCCAGGTGCTAAGTTGGATGTCACATTAGAGATGATTGATGGCGAGACATATTCATTATATGCACCAACATTTACCGGATTAGCAGGCACGACGAATATTAAGAATTTAAGAATTGTTGTAAACGGACAAATGTCAATTGCAGGACAAGGCTTTTCAACTGTTAATAAGACAGGTCTTGGAAATGGTACTGAAATTAGTTCCGCCGGCTCTGTAATAGCGGCAACTGATCCAATGACTGATACGTTTGCACTCGCAATAGAACAAATTGGTAACGCTATGAATGTTCATACTCCAGTAACCTATGGTTATGAAAGTGCCAATATTCAAAATGCCAACCCAGAGATATCGAACAAATCTGGTCTAAAGACTTTTGATCAGATCTTTGCTTCGCTTTCTAACATTACAGGTGTTCCACAAACGAACAATGTAGTGAGCGATGCTTATAATGATGTGATGGATGGATTACCGTCAAACGATTCAATTGATACTTTCTCAGGTGCTCATCAAATTAATTATATCAAGTTAAGTTATGAGTTCTGCGATCAAATGGTATCAAATACAGGATTAAGAAATGCTTTCTTTGGAAGCTTGAATATAGGACTTGCTCCGGCAAGCTTATTCAATACAACCACTAAGGCACAGGTTGCAGATGCAATCGTTATGAAAGCAATTGGATCGAGCATTAACAATCAACCTACTCAAACAGAAGTTGAAACAGAAGTTAACGGATTAATAGATGAGCTTGTGACCGATGGACAGAGTAATACTAATATTCTTAAAGGTGTATGTGTTCTCGGAACAAGCACAATGGGAATAGTTCTTAAATAGTAAAATATAGATACACGGGGAATTACTATGTGCGATGAAAATGAAGACAATAAGACAGCGAAGCTAAATTTTAAGATAGACCCTCTCTTACATGAGGGGGAAGGTCACAAGCCTGTAAAGGACATGACTCGGAGAGAGTTACTGGGACAAGGTTTTATACTAGGAGCTGGAACAATTATGGCCCCTACGTTTATAGCCGCGCTGTCAGAAAAGGCTTATGGTCAAGTTGTTAACTGCGGTGGGGCCATTGCCGCAGGTGATAAAATAGGATTTCTATCCCTAGATCTCTCGGGTGGAGCTTCAATCTCTGGAAATGTTTTAATAGGCCAACAAGGCGGTCAAATGGACGCCCTTTCTGCTGATGGTTATAAGTTTTTAGGGTGGGCACCTGGTACAGAAGATCAAGTTAGTAATGAACTTGGGCTTGTTTTCCAAGCTGATTCTGGATTTTTAAGAGGTATAAAAGATAAGGCATCTACAGCTGCTCTTTCAAGAGTTAATGGAGCAGTCGTTTCACTAAAATCTAATAATGATACTCAAAATAATACTCAATCTCCAATTTATGGAATTAGTAAGGCCGGTGCATCTGGCGCTATCTCATCTTTGATGGCGACTGGAACTTCTACATCTGGCGCTAAATCACAGTCCCCAGCGCAACTTATTAATTTAGAGGTGAAGCCCATTAGAGTGCGATCAAATAATGATTTAAATGGTACAGTTGATACAGGAAAACTAGTTGGTGATTTAGGATCAGCAAGTGCTCTTAAAGTTTTAAATAGAATTTCAAATCTGTCAGAAAGTAAAAAGGCAAAACTGACAGATACCCAAGTTCAAAAAGATTTATTACAATGTGGATATATTAAAGCAGAAGAAACCATTGCAACTTTTGGAAGCCCTGACGCACTTGATGTATTTCAAGATAATATTTTAGTAGGTCAAAATGATTCAATCTTTACAATGAACGAGTTAACTGGAAATTCAAAATTAAATAGAGCAGCAACATATTCAAAAGCAATCGTTAATGGATATGGTGGAGCTGGTGTGATTGAGATGGGTGGTTATGATTATCATAATGGAACCAGATCCAGAGGTGAGACAAGAGATTTCGAAGCTGGACAAACAATGGGGGCAGCAATTGAATATGCTCATAGAATGGGTAAACCTTTAATCGTTTATGTTTCTTCAGACGGATCAGTGAGATCTGATGGTGAGATTGATAATTCAGCGGACGGTAGAGGTAAAGGTGTCTGGAGAGGAGATAGTGGCTCTAATTCAGCAGCCTTTATGTTAGCTTATAATCCTGGAGGTAGACCAGCTATGACAGCAATTGGAAACCAACTAGGATATTACATAGCAGAAGGTGTGGCAGCAACAGCGGCCAACCTTGTAGGAAATTCACCTACAAATCTCGCTTATTGGGCCATTTTAAATTTTATGGCCCTTAATGGTGATGTAGGGAATTTTATTACAGAGTTTCCAGAAAATCCTTTTGGGTCCACTTCGGCCCAATTAACACCATATATAAACTTTCAACCCCTAGCTTAGAATATGTATGGTTATTACAAAGTAAAAAAGGCCTCCTTCGGGAGGCTTTTTTATGAATAAATCTACTTTTCTTCAAAAGTAATGAGGTAGTCTTCATATTCTTCTGGAATGATCTCATCTTCAGAAAAAGCTTTGCCTAAAATAGAAATTCCATGGGCATGGACGGATTGATCTGTTTTAGAAATAAGAGGATGCCAAGGTTCCAATGATTTTCCTTCATAAATTCTTCTATAAGCACAGGATTCTGGAAGCATAGTAAAAACAACTGGATTATCTAGACGTATCTTTAAGCAATCAGGGACTGTTTGAAACCTATTAGAATAGTTGGAACATTGGCAGGATTTTAAGTTTAAAAGTTTACAAGCAACAGCTGCATAATAAAGCTCGCCAGTATCTTCATCTTCTAATTTATGAAGACAACATTTTGCACAACCGTCACATAGCCTTTCCCATTCTTCAGAGTTCATTTCTTCAAGACTTTTTCTTTCCCAATACTTATCCATAGTTAGCGATAACATAACTTCTAGCCGATTGACCACAAAGCTTACTTGAATATTGATATTTACAATGAATAACAAAATAACGATATGGAAATGAGTCCAAATAAAAACCCTAAAAAGTGTTAATTGGTTTAAGATCTGAATCGGAAAGTTATATGGACATGATGAAAATAAACTCTTTAAAACCTAGCAATTATTCTTTTTCAAACTTTACTGACAATACCTATCTAATAAGTGCTATCTCTTCAAATTTCGACAAGGCCATATTTTGGACTATTTGATAAAGAATGCATATTAGTTAATATTTCGTCACTCTAAAGAATCGACGAATATATTGAAAACCGTTTAAAATTAGACGTTTAACATAGTAGATAATAGATAGATCGATATCTATGATGATCTTAGTTGAATTGTCGATTCAAAGATAAAAATAAACATTGATTATTTTGTCGTTACGCTTTATATATTTTATATCAATAAAGTTTTTTTATTGGTGGAGTCTAATCAAGTGAGGAATAAGCATGGAAACAGGAACAGTTAAATTTTTTAATGAGTCAAAAGGTTTTGGATTTATCGAGCCGGCTGATGGCGGTAAGGACATTTTTGTCCACGCAACAGGAATTGTCAGCGGACCAATCGCTGAGGGAGATTCTGTAGAGTACGAGATGGGTGAAGGACAGAAAGGTCCTTGCGCAGTACAGGTTAGTAAAAAATAATAAGAAGTTATTTTCATCTATAATTAGGCCAGCTATATGCTGGCCTTTTTATTTTGTAGTATTGTGATCTTTTGAGGAACCTCCTTACTAACCGCCTGATATTACGATCTTCATCATGACGAAGTTTCTAGAAAACTAATTGACACAATTAGCTAAATTGAATACAAAACACTTATGAAATTTAGTTTTTTTAAAATAGTGCATATCTTTCTGGTTGTAGCGTCGATGACAATTATCAACGCCGTGTCTGCAACGGAGAATCTCGTTTTTATGGACGATATCCAAAATGAGAAAACATATTCTATTGATATAAATAAAGATGGGCTAGAAGACTTTATTAGTTTTAGCTTTTTAAATAAATCAGTCTTGCCTTTTATTCAGCAACTTGATGGCCATTTTGTAAAAGGACAATTAAGTTATCTTTATCAACATCCAAACGTTGCGATAGAAAATATTTATCCAGGACAATTTGATAATGATGGTATTTTAGATCTTATCATTGTCTATTCTAGTCAATTCGTTTCATTTTATAAGGGATTTGACAAAGGAAAGTTTACCTTTCACTCTGAATATGAAATTCCATTTGGAAATTTCTTAAGATCAACAAGTGGAGATTTAGACTCAGACGGTAAATTAGAAATTATTGTGGCCCCTGATTCATTTGCTTCAAATAGATTATCGTTTTTTATCTTTTCGAATATAAAAGATAACTATAATCAATTTCCTTTCTCTACAAAATATCAACTTCTACATTTTAATAATGTTTTAAAAAAGAGTAGCGATAGTTCAAAATTAGACTCCCTTGATCAGATCACTATAGGAAACTTTAATAATGATCATTTAAAAGATATTGCATTACTCGATAAAACTTTTAACAGGGTACTCACGCTCACAACTAATATAAGAGAAAAATATATTCCTTCAGACATCTTAACTATTCCTTATCAAGTCCATTCGATGTTTATTATAGATATTGATAACGATGGAATTGACGATTTAATTACTACTCCTGAAGAAAACAGAGAATCTAAATACTCACATATCTATTTAACAAATGATAATAAGTTTAATTTATTTCAAAAGCTATTAACAGGTTCAAAAGTGACAGATATAAAGGTTGGACATTTTTTAAATAATTGGGAAAAGCATTTTGTATTCTCATCACAAACGATGAATCAAATCTCTCTTTATTCTCTGGCCACAAACCATAAATTATCTTCGAAGCCAGTATTAGGACTTCACGTTCCTTCAGTTCCTGGGAAACTTAATTGTTCTGATATGAATAATGATGGCCTTGACGATATTATCGTCACAGGCCCAAATGATGAAAGGGCCAATATTAACCTTTTTAAAAATATCTCTTTAAATTAATACATCTTACTCTAAGCCGCCTTCAAATGATTTTTCTTCTTATTCTTCTTACTTGCCATAGAGTCATATTTCTTATTTGTATAAGAGCCTAGAACTTTGAATTGTTCATTAATTTCTGGATAGAACTTCTTCATTGCTTGTTGAATGAGTCCTGTTGAACCAATTCCCATAATAATAGATCTAATCGCCAAAAGGTCATGGTCATTAACTCTATCAGCATCGTTATGTGCCAGCACACCTCTTATTTTAAGAATCTGAAAATCATCGAGTTGTTTTGGAAACTCATTCGTAAACCATTTAAGAAATGGTTTCTGAGCGCTAAACGCCTTATTGAAGCTTAGTCTATTAGATTTTATTACTCTTTCAATAAAATAGATCAGTTGCGTAATAGAAAAGTTTTTTGGAAATTTAGCGAGGGGGATGAGGTCTATCTCATCATGTTCATTTAAATACATTTTTGGTGGCATAAGATTAGGTTTTACAAAAAAATCATCAGCAATTCCCGACTTTCTGATATGTCCAATGACCAAATGGTTAATAGTGATTTCTAAGGCCTTGATATAGGAAAATGCCATTTTATTAAGATTATGGTGACGTTGTTCAACCATATCTAATTCCGCAGCTTCTATTTCGGCCTTTGCCCCATGAGGTAGTTTTTGATACATAAGCTCTGGAAATGTATAATGGTTTAGAGTTTTAATAATCTTTGCTGATCCAATATTAGTAATGGCCTCAGGGTTTTTTAAAACTAAATGTGTTCCGTCCTCTTCAGGATTAAGTTCATCGAAAAAATCTTCCTCAGCTAAATCTTGTACTAGCGCTGGATATTTTATACCAGAAGTAAATGGAGATATACCTTCAATGAGAAACTCTGAATGTTCATTATCTATATAAAGTTCACTAAGTTTTGTAGCTGTTGAATCAGGACAATATTCTAAAATAGTAAAATCTGAAATCTGAAACCATACTTCCACTTTTTTATCTTTATAAAAGCCTAATGTTTTGGTATCTTTTCCAATCCCTTGTTTAACCGCTGTGACATTCGCAACCCAAAGATTTTGAAAATCTGTCAAATAAAGATGTGTCTTATGACCTAGTTCATTATTTGCCTTTACAATTGAATGCATTTTTTTGGTATCAGCGGTTTTTTCTCGATCTGTACTGATAATTTTTCCCCAGTAGGCATGGCCATCTTTTTTCTTTTTAATTTCAGCTTGAAGATACTCATAAAATTCATGGGCCTGTGTAAAATCAGGATCAGAATAAGAGTTTAACTTTGGATTGAAAGTCATATAAAAATGGATGGGTGCTGACATAATTCTCCTGACAAGGCGTAAATTGGTCATTGATTTTGATATAAGCTTTTCGGCCAGTTGTTAATTAAATCTAAGGAAATTATCAATTTAAATTGTTGAAAGTTGTAGTATACAAATCGATTATATTTAAATTTATATTGTTACATCGTACGTAACTAACCGTTTTATTATATAAAATGATAAAACGGACAGTGTCTTTTTTACATATATAGTCACAAGAAAATTTATATAGGATAGCTTTACCTCAAATATGAATTAACTATTATTAATGACCTACAAAAAAGAGGGAAACGTATGAAAAACTTATTTGTTATCGCTAGTTTACTAGTATCAATGAATGCAATAGCGCAATCGGTAGAAGATGCTGAATTTTTATTTGAAGACAGGGGGGAAGATGTTGCCAATGCTGTTGAAGCTGCAGAGATTTATGGTGATCTTGCTGCTGTATCAACTGAGAAGGGTGAAAAAGCAAACTTACTTTATAGACAATCAGAGGCACTCTATTATGTAGGAACTCAAGCAAAATCAAAAGATGATCAAGAAAAAATACATAATAATGGTGTTAAAGTTTCTGAAGCTGCAATTAGTCTTTTAGAGGGGCAAGTTGATAACGCTGATCAAAAGCACACATTAACAGAAGCTCTATTTTTCTGGGGAGCTAATAAAGGTAAATGGGGAGCAGCAAGAGGGGTATTATCTTCTTTAGGTGCAATAGGACCATTAAAAAAATCAATGAATAAAATCTTAGCTTTAAATGAAAAAGTTGAGAAGTTCGGAGCTGATAGAATTCTTGGTAGACTTTATGCAAAAATTCCAAAGATTGGTTATGGTGGATCTAAGAAGAAATCATTGAAGCATTTAAAGAAAGCTTTTGAAAATACATTAATTCCAGGTGGAACGGTTTCTGTTCATGGAACAAACAATATTTACTATGCTGAAATTCTTGAAGAAACTGATAATACTGCAAAGGCATGTGAAGTATTAAAAGAATTTTCTGTTCAAGATCCTGAGACTCTTTTAGAGACAAGAATTCCTGAGACAACAAAAGAAATCGAAGACGCAAAAACATTAATGACAAAATTTAAGTGTTAATTAAATAAATCAAAGGGCGAGTAATCGCCCTTTTTTTACAGGCTAAAAAACATACATATAAAGATGGGACACATTATGAAAAAGATCGGAATAGTATCAGCATTTATTTTCAGTCTTCCTGTAACAGTAATGGCAGGAAACCTTTCAGTACCAGCAGCTTTTGATAATGCAAAAGTGCTTCCTAAAGGAATTCGAAATCTAAGATTTAACCAAATCTATGCAGAGGCTAATGATAAGTTTTCTTCAAACGGAACTACTGTTACAGTAGGAAATGCATTGAATGTAGACGTGACCTATAACAAATTAATCAATGGGCAAAACTCTGCATTAGAAAGAGGTATTCTTGAAGGGTATTTAACACGACAAGGTAAAGACCTAGAAGCAATCGCCGGTCAAACAACTGGTGTCGTAAATGTTGAAGTTGATGCAAAAGTTCCAGTTATGGCAGTAGGACTTACAAGATCTTGGACCGCAGCTATTGTTGTCCCGGTAGTTACTACAAGAACAAATATAGATACTGGTTTTATAGCGGGATCAGGATTTCAAGGAATTGCCAATCAATTAATCGCGGAAGGTAAGCAATTCAAGGCCGAAGACGTTCAATCTAAATCTTTAAATGCTATTGCTAATAAAGTGGCAAAATATGGTTATACACCAATGTCAAGCGAAGAAAAAGATATGCTCGGTGATATTAGGCTAGTTAACAAAATTCAAATAAGTAAAAAACGCTCTCATGCTTTTGCTATCACAGCAGGAATAACACTTCCTACAGGTGAAGAAGCAAGCATAGATAAAGTGGTTGATCCTGCTGCTGGTGATGGACAAACGGATTATGAAGTTGGCGCCATCGCAGATATTTATATGACATCAAAAATGACTGTCTCAGCAAGAGCTTCTTATACATTACAATCAGGTGATAATACTGCAAAAAGAATTCCTGAGGTTAGTGATTCAAGTTTAACACCTGATATTGATCCAGAAGTAAGTCGTAAACTTGGAAATATGTTTTATTCTTCATTTGGTCTTAATTACCAAACTGATATAGGTCTAGTTATTAAATCTCAATATTCTTTTCAGTATAAAGGAGAAGATGTTTACACAGGTAGTAAGTTTGCTGCTGAAAGATATGGTT
Organism: Bacteriovoracaceae bacterium; assembly: GCA_018675575.1. Taxonomy (GTDB): domain Bacteria; phylum Bdellovibrionota; class Bacteriovoracia; order Bacteriovoracales; family Bacteriovoracaceae; genus M0603. The sequence goes on from JABGXW010000051.1 coordinate 18,859, forward strand.
GGATGTCAAAGGACACAGAACAAAAACTTCATGCAGTTCAGTTGGCAGTTGGTTATTCAACAATCCCAGCTTTTAAAAGAAAAGAATTTGCTGTTCCTATGGAGCTTAACTTGACTCTTGGTGCTCCTTTGAGTGGACAAAATGTTACGAAGGATAGCTCTGTTGTGGCAGAAATGGCAATCTTCTTCTAATAAATAATTAACGAATTAACGAATTAACTAAAGAACGGACAATCTAATGAAAACAAAACAAATTATTCTCTCTTTAACATTTGCAGTTTCTACTTTAATGACTGGATGTAATGAATTAAGACAAGATACAGCTCCTAAAGAAGGAGTGAAGATTTTTAATACTAATTTTATACCAGCTGATTATAAGATCAGTAAGCGACCAGATACATTGGTAGCATTCCTATGGCCTTCAGAGGAATATCATCAAAGATATTTAGCAGAAGGTATTTTGACTGAAGCCGATTATCAGTCTTTTATTGCAGGAACTGCAAAAAATGTTTTTCTTAATGGGGATAAGTTTGATTCTCTTATTTTAGAAAATATTGAAAAGACTCCAATCATTGAAAAAGAAGTCGCTCTAATAGATCTTGAAGTTACACCTATTCAAACGAGAGTTAATGAAATTCAAAATGAAATGGATATTTTTAGTGGTGAAGTTATAAAACTTGAAAAATTAAAGAAACCATTTAAAAGACCAATGTATAAATTAAGAAAAAAGTTAAAAGCATTAAAGGCATCAATTTCTACAAATTCTGAAGAGTTCAGCACAACAAACTGTGCAGAAGTATTAAATACTCGCTCTGGACCAAATTTACAAAAATGCATTGATTTAGATAAAGTCCTTAAAGAAGATCGTGCTAAATTAGTAAATGCCAATCAGGAATATGATTCTATGTCGGCTGAAGTCGCAGTTCTAGATACTCAAATCAAAAAAATAAAAGAGGAAGATATTGCACCTCTTTTTACTGTTCAGGACTCTATAATCAAAAATGAGCTCAATCCTCTTCTGAAAGCAAAAGATGAGCTTTTGAAAGTATTAACTGATATTACATTAAATCAAGCAAATGCTTTAGAGAATGTACAATCTGCATTAGATCCACATGCTGTAGTAATGGGAATCAATGATGAAGGTGAAGAGATTAGATCTATAGATGAATCAGCTCAGGTAAATTGGATAAAGACTTATGATCAATCTGCAACAAAATCAAACGTCTTTAATATAGAAGGTGCTGTTATCCATTTAGAATTTAATGACTGGGGAGAGTCTTCACTTTCATACAAAACTTCTTATCAAAAAGATGAGCAAGGAAATATTCTTTTTGATCAAAAAGGTATTCCTCTTCAGGCCAAAAATTCAGATTTCTCAAATGTAAAAGTCGGAGCTAGAGATGTGATTGAGTTTGAAATGCTTGAAAAAGATGTAAGAGGTAATCAAACAGGAAGAATTTATAAATTCAAACTACAAAAATCATTCTTTGATGTTCACGTAAGACTTCTTGGTGATCTTCAAGTGATTTACCAAGGAAAAGTAGAAAGAAGAGGGCAAATGAAACTTGTCCTTCCTAAATTAGAAGATTAATTAAAATTGAATATTGATGGTATTCTCGTTAACTTGAATATCATCATTGGCCACGAATTTCTTAACAAGGTAAAGAGCTAGTTTCTTCGAAGTAATTCCAAGAACAGAGGCTTTATTAATTATCATCGAAAACACTTTTGATTCTTTATTAAAGGCCATTACACCCGTAATTTTAATAGGAATTCGAAACAGAAACTTGGCCTTAGAGAGTAAGATAAATTTACCTTTCTCCGATCTTAAACTTACTTCTTTAAAGTTTAAGAAGTTGAAAAACTTATGGGAAGTTTCCTTAACTTCTTCATATCGTTCATACTGAATAGCTTTTAAAAACTGAAGTGCCTTAGCTTCGTCAACATGAACCTTAGCAATCTTAATATCAGCGTGTTCAATACATCCCTCTAAAATGAGATTTCTTTCAAAATTAAATCTCTTTTGATCTGTTAGGAGTTTATGACATTCAACTTTTAATTCTTCGATTGTCGTTATATCTTTTTTATTTTGAGCACCTGAAGAAAAGACAGCACTATCGGATTCAAGAGAGAAATGATCTGCTGTAATATTCATATTGGCATTAAGAATATTCGCCCTTAGGTCTTTTTTTTTCAATTTGAAATTTTTTATATTTGATTGAGACTCTGCAAAACAACCACCAATTAACTTCTCCGGATCTATAGATGTTTGGTCAGGAAATTTATGACAATTGAAATCTGCTTGCTCTAACATATAAAATGTATCTACAACTTTTCCTGTAATACTGCGAGTTTGAGCCTCTATATTTTTTTCTGAAACAATCAATTCTTTTAAATTAAAATCAAGTTCAAGCTTATAATCAGTATTTAAATCTTTAAGATAGAGTGAAGCATCATTTTCATTACTACTAGAGGAAAGTTTTGAGAAACGTGCATTTTTTAGGCATAGAGAATCAATTTGAGTGGAGTAGTCATCATCATTGTTACAAATTAATGATATATTTTTTAACCCAAACTCCACTTTATCCATAAAGAGATTCATAACACTGGAGTTGATGGTGATGGCGGTTTTAGAAAACTCAATATCTGAATTTTTAATATCGAATTCGTTGATTCCAATTAGAGGATTATTTCCACCAAGGTCAGTTGAAAAAGAAATGTAATCTTTTTTAAATCTTATTCTATTTTCATCCATTCTAACTTTTGCATAAAATAGTTCACCTGCTGGTGGATCAATATCAATCTCTTCAGAATCAAAAACAAGTTTCATTTTCTTAGCAACAATATCTCCGGTCATTGCAAGTGGGGGAGATGTGGTTTCCTTTTCCATCCAGAATGATTCTACAGAAAAGAACATATATTCTTTTGCGCGAGCAACATTTAGAAAACTTGAGCCAAGAAAAAGGGAAATTGATAACGTTACTAGAGTAAGTTTAAGAACCATTGGAAACCTCATAAAAAGTAAGTGTCCAAATTCTATGAAATCTTAAAGTAAGTGCCAAATAAAATAATCTGACATCTTTGTGCAGTTTTGCGCGCCGTGACAGGAGAGTAGGTAGTCGATTTAATCGCCTACAAAGAAGCTCAAAATGGCGCCTACATTGTATCTTTCAGCATAAATTTTCTTTTTATTACCAAAGAAATGGAAGGCCAGAAGCTTAGTGATTGAAGGTTTTTCCATCTTTTTGACCATATACAAGAAAATACTTTTAGCGAGAAACTTAGTTGAGCCGTCTAATCCACCAACTTGGATGATTAACTTTTTAAATACCTTAAAAGCATTTGTAAGTTCAGATCCTTTTAATTGGCCATTTTGATTAGCGTCATATCTTACTACTAATGTTTCGACATTACTCAGACCTATGATTAATCTCGTTAGATCTGTCTGAGTCATTGGTAAGTTTGGATCAGCAATTATCCTTGAATAGTTCTCCATATTTTTTAAATGTCTTTGGGCCTTAGCAGAGCCAATTTTATAAAGATACTTTTTTAGCATTGGAAAGTGAGATCCGAGATTCATTTCATCAAAAAAGATATTAAAGAAATGAGATCTATAACAGCTAACTTCAAATGATTCATCATCTTCCGCGGTAAGAGGACAATAAACTTGCATTTTAACAAACATTTCTTTTCTAATATCTGATGCAGCAAAAATAGTTAAAAAGTATTCTGATGCTTCCTCTTTTCCAGCATATCCATCACCATTTGCTTGGTACTGAAAATTATCTGACCCACCTATGACTTCGGTGATAAATCTTTCTGTATCTTCTTGCCAGAGTTTTAATTCTCTTAAAATTCCTTCGAGATCATAAACAACAGTTCTTAATTGATCTTTACTTACTGATAAACCTGTTTCTCTATTGGTTCCATATGAATTCATAAGCTTTGTTATAAGCCATCTAAAGATAGTAATTGAGTTATAGCCTTTTCTGGTTCTATTTACTCTGTAGTTATAAAGTATGCGACTAGAGTCATCTTGAAAGAGTCTAAACTGTTTTGTAATCTCATTAAAATGTTTCCAATGAACTTTAGCACGTTTTTTATTAATTAGTTTGTACTCAGGAAGATCAGGCATTCTTAGATTATTTAGTTTTTTATTTTGTTCAAGAACATCAGCTAAATGATCCCATGTAACTTCATTAAAAAAGAATGATTCAAATATCTGTGATCCCCAACTCATTAAGTTTATGAGGTCTGCGAAGGAATAGATGTCAGAATCCCCACCGACAAGACGTTCTTTGATAGCATAGATAGACTTACCTATGTTGTCGACATTATATTTCTCTTTGCAAAGCTGCTTAATGAGATCTAATAAATCATTATGAGTTAAAATAAGTTCATCTGCTTCAAAAGGTTGGAAGAAACCTTGGATATCTTCAATGGCCTTTACATACAGGTAATATTTTTCTGAATCAGCATTGAATACTTTTCCTTCGGCAAAGATTGCATCTTGAAGAACAATTACAAGACCTGGAAGAGACTTTAATAAGTCATCAAACTCAAAACTTGTGATGATATCTTTTTCGCCTCCTAGAAATAATCTCTTTACGAAAAGAAATGACTCTACCATTGAAAAATCAAGTTCAGTATCATGTCCCTTTGACATAATTTCAGTTAAGTTCTCAATAAAATCTGTGATATTGACCTCAACGTTTATATTAGATTGTTTTTCACCAATAATTTTTAAAGCTTTATTAGTGAGATCTGAGATAGCTTCAAAAATATTATCTCTTCTTTCCCAATATTTTGTTTTGTCAAAATCTTTATACAGCTGACTTAACTTTCTTCCATCTGTGTTTACAACTCTAAAAATATTAAAAAATAGAGGAAGATTTTTAATATGAATTCTACTCCTAGGATCTTTTAATAACAGTGAATTTAATTCAAATACGAGAGTAAGCATCCCATCAATTGACGCCGTATTTTCTGGAAAAAACTTTTCAACGAATTGCTGTAATTGATGTCTTTCAATATAGTCTTGGTCCTCTCTTCTTACAAAATCGACGAACTGATTGAGGTTAGACTCTAGACATTTAATATCAAACATAATATCTTCACTAAGAATTTTTCCTAATTTTTTAGTATCGAACTTACAAGTTCCTTTGAGTTGACCTAAGTCATATACTTCTAAAGTTTCGTCTTTGTAATCATTGAGACCACAACCACCTAGAATAAAAAGAGATAAAATAACTGTGATAAATGTTTGTCGTTTTAAATTTCGCATGCATGATTGATCGGAATATCTTTAATGCATTGTTGTAAACAAGAAATATTATTTTAAATCGGCATATTATTCTCGGAAATATTTCTCAAGTATTTATGAGGTAAAAATATGGATAGGTAACAATGGCTAGTCGTTATATATTTGGCCAAAAATGGTAGTATTTAAGTGTAATAAACTTAATTGATAAGTAACCAACCGAAACGGTATCGTATGAACAATAAAACAACCTTATTTCTATTTTTAATTTCATCCCTATTGGTCTCAAATATTTGTTTTAGTAGGGGAGTATTTTCAGTAAGGCACCTCCAAAGACTTAATCATCCAGTTAATACAAAAGTAAAAGATCAAAGTATTAACTTAACTTTAGAAGGAAAAAGAGAAAAACGTAAGAAATGGGATGGGTTTTACTCACTTGATGCCCGCTTACATCCCGGCCAAAAAAATAATACTCTCGTCTCTTTTTCAGAATTTTATATTCAACGAAATTTTAAAAATGCTTCTTTAACTGCGGGAAGAAAAATTATAGATTGGAACCCGTCTGATAAGTTTTGGGGACTTGGAATTCTTAATGCAAATAGGGGATTCTCTTACATGGATTTTAATAGAGATGGCATAAATGCTCTTCACTTCAAAATGAGAAAAGGAGCATTTGGACTGCAAGTTTTTGCTAGTCCCATTCATATTCCACAAGTCAATCCAACTTTTAAAATTTATGACAGACAAGTAACGGCTGCGAATGAATGGTCAGCGCTGCCATTTAAAGAAGTTAATTTTAATGGAACGAGCATTCCCCTGTTCTTTGAACTTGAAAGCCCAAATTTAAATGAATTTTTATTTAATACCAGTGTGGGAGTTAATACAGCTTATTATTGGAATTCAGGTAAAGCTCAAATTTACGGCACTTATAAACCTGAAAACCTTCCTCGAGTAGTTGCTACAGGAATCTATGATCCAAATACAGAAGCTGCAGAAATTAAAGCTGCTGCTTTTTCGAATCACCATCTTGTCTGGGGAGGTAATGTCACTCAAAAAATTAAATCAGTAAAACTTGTTGCAGGCGTGATCGTAGATCATCCAGATGTTGGTAAAATGGAATCATTTGAATTTGAAGCTATAAAAATAGTCCCAACCTATAAAAGAAGAACATATGCTCATGCCTCTTTTAATCTTGCACAAAGATACTACAATCTATCCTTAAACTATATGCAAACTTTTGAAGGACCAACTGGCGTAGGAAATGCTTTTTCTAAGAAGCCATTATGGAAACAGGCTATAGGAGCAAAGATAAAGTATGCAGTAACATCAAAATTTCATATTATGACATTTGCCAAATACGATTTATCTTTAAAAGATAGCTTAATGGCATTGTATATGGATTATAATTTAACGAAACATCTTAATATAAATTTAGGGATTGAAACTGTAGATGCTCCTGGCTCTTTGTCTTTTTGGTCACCTTTTAAAACAAATGATTCTATTAGTACTGAATTACGTTATAAATTCTAATTACGACAAGTACCCATGGCCTTAGGCATTTCAAAAGCACTGGACAAGAACTTTTGACCCGTTTTTGGATGTTTCATTATTCTTTTTAACACAAAATCAAAAAGTAATGGATTAAACCCATAGATTTCATTGGCCAGCTCTCGCTCTTTTTTAGTGATATATCCATGTTTAACCAGTTGCTTAGTACGGTACAAAATATTGATTGCAGGTAAGGGATAATCAGAACCATTAACAAGGCGTTCATGTAAGTCAGGTCTTTCAAGTAACTTTAAGAGAGGGGCCCCGACTCGGGTATGGATGGTTGTGCCAGATAATTCTCCAAAGAGATTATTTTTGTATTTTGGGTTTTGAAACATCCTCATAAATAACTCAAAACAAGAAGTCATTTTCTTTTGTGGGTCATCTAGATCTGCGCAATCCCCAAGGCTTGCAAGATGGGCCATTATAATTTTAACCCCAAGACCTAATGGGTATATAAAATTCATTGGATTTGCGAGAGCTTGAAACTGTTCTCCATCAACAGCTTTCTCATGACCAGTATGAGATAAAATAGACATGTCATATTTCTTCACCATTTCATAATAGGCAAAATGCTTTTTAGAACTAGGATCTATTCTTTGGGCATTTGGTAACCATTTAATAAATTTAACACCTTCTTTTCCCCACTTTTCAACTTCAGTAACGGCAGTAGGTTTGTCTGGATGGACTGATATAACAGGCGTTACAAGGTTTGGATGTTTCTTTGCTAATTCTACGACGTATTTATTAGGAATATAAAATGTTGACCGTTCAAGGTTCTTTGTACCATCAAGGTTGTAGTGATAATCAAAAGCAAGAAGATGAATTTTTCCATACCTAGGATCGGCCTTAGCTAATTCAATTAATCGTTCGAAGTACTCTTTATCTGCATTTTTTAATGTTTTAATACCTGATGCAGATGTGTAAACGAGGTATTGAAGATATTTCCAAGGATGAAAAATACTTTGCATGTGAGGATTGACATAGGCACCTGTTCCGTTAGCACCAACTCCAACTGCATGAACATGGAAATCCGAAAGACAGGATAAATCAATATCAGAGAAAACTTGATCGAGTAGCTTTTTTGCTTTTGAACTTAATTTTGTAGTGAGTTCAAAAGGTTCGTGTGTGAAGCTGCCCCCAATAGGTCTTAAAACTTGATGACATGATGACATACTTATGAGAAGAAAAATAAAGACTGATTTTATAAAGTGATTATAAAACATATTGATTACCTAATTTAATAATATCAAATGATAGCTTTTACTTCGTTCTAGAGCAATAGAAAGAGTCTTTACAAAGTATGTAAATATTTATTATGTAGTTTAATTAGATAGGCGGGCTTTAATATAATGATTTTATAAAAAGTTAATTATTTTATAACCATTGCTTCAAATAAGAGTTAACATCAATGGATGTCAAAAAAACAAGTCTTAGTAGTTGATGATGAAGAACTAATTGGTGAACTCTGCTGTTCTGTTTTTGAAGATGGAGGGTTTGAAGCTCTTTATTGTTCAAATATCACGGATGCTTTAACTGCTGCTTCAAAAAAAACATATGATTTTATACTCTCTGATATTCAGATGCCAGGTGGAGATGGAATCGAATTTAAAACAGAATTAAATAAATTAGGAATAAATACACCTTTTCTATTCATGACAGGGTTTAGTTCACTACCAAAAGAAGAAGTTCATACATTAAGTGCCGTTGGTATCATAAAAAAACCATTCTCTATTGATGTTCTGCAAAAATATATAAACAAATTTTTAATCAATTAATTACTGATTTCCTCCCGAAGACTGATTTTGAAACTTTTTTCTTAACTTACGTCTGTTTTGTCTGAACTGACCTCTTTTCTTCATCCTTTTAATCACGTTTCGTTTGTTTTAGGTGCAGCTTTTGAAGAATCCTTAGAAGATTCCTTAGAAGAATTTCTATATTTTACTTTTTCTTCTTCTAGTGATTGATAGTCCTTATTTAAAGATTTAATAGCTTTTGTTAGTTCACGTCTTTTGGACCGATTTTCCCTTTTTACTTTTTTTAATTTTTGCTTTAAATCCTGTATTTTATAAAAAATTTTTTTACGCTTTTTAAAGTATTTTTCTCTCTTTTGTCTAAATCCTCTTTTTAATTCTCGAAACTTTTTTCGATGTTCACTGAACTTTTGAGCTTTTTTAGCATAGCGCTTCTTTAATTTTTTCCATTTAGCCTTTCTCTTGTTAAACCTTTCTGGATTAGCTTTCCATGGTTTTCTTTTTTGTTTAAATTCATTTTCCCTTTGCGTGGAGCTTGAGGAATATTCACCAAACTCAGATGTTCTATGTTCTGTATCGTAGTTAATTTTTTTAACCCAATTATATTCTTGAGGTTGTGAAAATCCTCCAAGTTGATCAATAACGATTCCTTGTCCTGGATCAATTGCATCGGCCATACCCTTAATTCTAAGAGAGGTAACTTCTAATTCTCCATGATCAGCAGCAACCCATAAATTTCCATCTCCTGAATATTCTTGAGATAAGAAAAATCTTGTTCCTCGAACAGCAATAGCCGCATTTTTCGTTTTTATTTTTAGGACAGGCTCTGCAGATTTATTAATGATATCAATCAGTATCTTCCCTGTTCTTAGAATGATAGATGATTCTTCAAAACTTTCGTCTTCAATTTGAGAAACAAGCTTTTCAATTTTAATTTCTGTACTGGGACCAACTTTAATTTTTGAGCTATCAGGAAGAACTAGAATGGCAACTGCTCCCGATTCCGTTTTTAATATATCTTTTTCAAATAAATCTTGACCAACTTCAATGCTTTCAAATTTTGTATCAGGGGTTCGAAAGAGAACGTCTCCTCGCTTAAATATTAAATTGGCAGTGACTTTCTGTTTTGGATTTTTCGTATCTTGACTTAATTTTGCAAAGACAGAATTGATACTGAAAATAAAAGTGATAAAAATAATAAATGTCGATATATTATTGATTATATTTTTCATATCTCAATTTAAAGAGTAATTCTTGAAACAGTCAATAAGCAACAAGCATTTTGTGAAGCGTTGTTTGATATTCTTGCTCCTATTATTCTCTTTACCTGCTCACTCACTAATCTATTTAGAAATTTCATTCAAGTTTTACGCGTAAAGCAAAACTGTCTCAATCGTTGCAGGCGAAGTTATGAGACAAGCTATGATCATCAATATGTAGGAGTAATTGTTGGTCTTAATTAAGAAATATGTTGGGCAAGATTAAATTTTTCTTCTAATAACTCACCGATTGAATTTCCGTCCACTAGATAATGAGCATAATGCATATGAAGACATCTCACGCGTTTAAATTTACTAAGTCCACCAATACCTTTTGTTTTCAATGACTCTACATAGGCAGGAAGAATTGTTTTTATATTATGTTCGGCGATAAAGTAATTCCATCTCTTTTGAATATACTGTTGATGATTTAAATTAATCTTTTCTTTTAAAATTTCATTTTGTGGAATAATAATATTCTCTAGTTCTTTAACAAAGCCGTGAGATTCAATTTTATCAATGGCCTTACATAATGATTTATCACTCAACCAATACATATTAGGGAACGGTTTACCTCTCACTATTGAAGTTACCCTTAAAACCACAGGGTCCTTTTTTGAGTCTCTATAAACAATCTCTTGAAGTCCTTCTGGAGGTCTTCCTAGCTGTTTCTGAATAAACTTTATTTCCTGTTCTGTAATATCACTCATGAGCTATGTTTATCCTAATAGCATAAAGACTACAATGCTGCTCATTGCTGCGCTGCGCGCAGATGAAAAAGTAGAAAATCTTACGATTTTAGTGTATTTCAATCATTAAAACATAAAAGAGGATTTTATGACTGTTCGTGTTCGATTTGCACCATCTCCAACTGGTTATCTCCATATAGGAGGCGCCCGTACTGCACTTTATTGCTATCTTTACGCTAAAGCGACAGCAGGAACCTATGTTTTACGTATTGAAGATACTGACCAGGCAAGATCAAAAATAGAATACGAAGATGCTCTTATAGAAGATCTCAAATGGCTAGGCATAACTCACACAGAAGGCCCTGATTGTCCAGCTGTTGCTGGTCCTTATCGACAGTCAGAAAGAAATAATATTTATAAGAAATATTCAGATCAACTCATATCTGAAGGAAAGGCCTATCCATGCTTTTTAACAGAAGAAGAGTTAATTGTGCTCACTGAAAAAGCAGAGTCTGAGAAAAAAGCGCCACATGCCTATCATGGTGAGTATAGGAGGCTTGATCCGAGTGAGGCCAAAAAGAGAATTGAGGCGGGTGAGAGCTATGTTATAAGGTTTAAAAATCCTGCCAAAAAAGTTACGTTTAAAGATCTAGTAAGAGGTGAAGTCACTTTTCCAGAAGATATGGTAGGCGATTTTGTCATCATCAGATCAAATGGTCTGCCTGTTTACAATTATTGTTGTGTGGTTGATGACTACCTTATGAAGATGTCTCACATTATAAGAGCTGAGGACCATTTAAATAATACTTGTCGACAAATTTTACTTTATAACGCTCTGGGAGCAGAGTTGCCACATTTTGTTCATGTGTCGCTACTAGTTGGCGAGGATAAGCAAAAACTATCAAAGAGACATGGCGCTACCTCTGTCTCGAAATATAAAAATATGCATTACCTTCCTTCGGCCTTGATGAATTATCTTTGCTTGCTGGGATGGTCTCATCCTGAAGAAAAAGACATTTTTGATTTAGAAACATTAGGAGATACTTTTACTCTAGAGCGCTTTTCTAAATCACCTGCGCTTTACGATATTAAAAAGCTAAATTATTTTAATGAACAACATCTAAGAAAATTATCAGTAGAAGAAATTGATGGATACTTTTCTAAAGTTATTCCAACTGATCATCCATATCATGACCAAACCAAAGAATGGAGGCTTTGCTTTACGGAACTTTATACAGACAAGATCCAATTGTTCAGTGACGTTTTAGATTTCTTACCAGATGTTTTTACTGATACCTTCTCTAAAGACGATAATTATAATGATGTTATAACCTGGGAAACAACCAGACCTTTAGCAAAATACTTAAAATCTGAACTTGAGAAGCTAGATGATAATTCAATGCCAAGTAAAGAACTAATCGATACTTGGATGACACATTTAAAGAAAGAATTGAAAATAAAAGGAAAAGCTTTATTTATGGGAACAAGGATTGTCTTAACTGGCAAGAATCATGGACCCGATTTAAAAGTCCTTGTTTCTCTCACGAAAGTTTCAACCCTTGTCCAGAGATGTTCTTTGGCATTAAGTTAGGACCTAATACATAGAAATATAAATCATTCCTAATTCTTTAGCTCTATCCATGCTAAATGGAAGAATCGTCTGTAGGTTAAAAGTCGCACCCTTAAGATTGCAGTCAATAAAACGAGCATTCTTTAAATTTGCATTGCAAAAGTTTGCATCTTTTAAGTTACATTTTTCAAGTGTTGATTTTTCAAGATTAGTAAATTTAAAATTTGCATTCGTTAATTTACAATCTCGAAGCTCAGCTTCTCTAAGAGAGGCACATTCGAAGTTTGTTTTATTAAAGTTATTATTTTCTAAAACAATATGGGCCAAATTAGACCATTCCCATGTGGTTTTAGACAGATTGGTATGAAGAATTCTTGACTTATAGATATTAGATCTAGTGAATTCTGATGAACTCATGTCGGAGTTTTCAATTTTAATCTTGGCAATCTTTGAATGATTAAAGTTCCCGTGTGTGAGTGAGGAGGACTTTATACTCTTTAATGTCTCATTTTCAGAAAAGTCTGCACCTTTCATATCAACATTAGATAGATTCTTCCTGTTTTTTCGCATGGCACTATCCTTAGTTTCATTTGATTTTAATAAAATATATTATCATGGTACACAAATCTTGTAGGGTATTGCAAATCTTACTTTGACAATGTTGTATGGCCTTTGAAATTTAAAATATGTTTTTCAATTTCTTGATATTTTATTTCTAAATATTCGATGGAATTTAGCGCCAAGGGGCATGTGAATCGTAGACCTTTATCACGCTCTAAGCTATCAATTTGATTGAGAACTTTAGTAAGAATCTTTTGGTTTCTAAACTCTGAACAATTGATTGCTTCATCGAATGAATCATCAATATAGTGAAGGAAATTGATTTGATTGTTCTGAATCCATTGCTTATTTTCATCGCATCTTACATAAGGTTTTACCTGAAATTTTTCACCTAGAATATCTGCATGCTTACCTAACATATCGTTCCAAAACCTCATTCCATTAAAGTTGGCAGATAAATCAGCGAAAGAATAAACACCTGTTGTGTTTGCTCCTAAATAAATTCTTTCCGATCTGTGACCAAACTCCATGACTTTCAAAAGGCTGTTATTTTTTAAATAATATTTTTCAAAATATTTCCAGCCTCTACCAAACATATGCTCAAATTTATCGGCGCCAATGTAATAAGGTCCCATTCTCAAGATTGGGCCTGCCATATTTTTATATATTGTTTGGATAAAAATAATTGAAAACGCATCATACCATTTAAAATCTCTATAAATAGAATCTTTAAAATTCATGACATATTTAGAAACTTTGGGACTATGAATGATAAAGGGAGTTAATTTTCCTTTCATATGATTCTTAAAAAAGTGGCGGAGGTTTTTATAAAGCACTGCTTCTGAACAGCCTTTATTTTCAGCATTTGCTAATTTCAAGGCCTCGTTTAAAAACTGATTGGCCTTGAGATGGATAATTTTCTGCGAATCTTTTAAGCTGGTATCATAACGATGGGTGAAACTATCAATTTCAGAGGCTAAGGCTGGTGTCAAAATCATTAAGAAGGAGATTAATGTACATATTAAAATATTGTTCATTTTGTCCATCCTGGAGTAAAAATGCTAAGAGTTGAATTTAATTGTCTTTTAATATCCTTTAAATATTTTGATCTGACAAATTTTGAATATTTATTCAATGAAAATGGGGAGTAAATTAGTGGAGTTTTTTAGCTGACAAGTAATTGGGGCAGCTAAGCCCGATACTTACTGGAAATAAACGTAATAAGCAGTAATTTTCCCCCTATGTATATACTCTAACTCATTGTAATCTAATTAATAAATATCTATAAAATGATAAGTGTAAGAATAATACAGTGACTTTTCGCTTAAGTAACTGAAAAGAAGCATTTGGTCATAAGAAAAGCAACTGTCATCATTAGGTAGTTATAGTAACTGTATTTATAATAAATCAAATAACATAAACATAAACCTCGAGACTATCATGGCACCATCAAATTCTTTAATTTCAAAACTCATCGTTTTAGTCCTGATTTGTTTTACAACTCAGACCATGGCAGAGGAGATGTACAATGTTTCCCAAGGCAGGATTAATGCGCAGGACAATACTGACATAACCAAAGAGGCCATGGCGGGGTTAGAGAATCATAAAAAAAGAAATGGAGGAAAGATAGTTCTCGCGAGTTTTAAACCTGTCGTAATGCAAGAGCTCTATAGCTATCTTGAGCATGAACATATTTCTCGACTAGAATTGACAAAAATTAAAATGGAATATGAACGTCTCGAAGCAAGCTCAAGAGGTTTATCCCAGAAAGAAATAGAAAAGAGCTTGATAAGTCTTTTTGAAAACATGATGAAGTATGTGAATAACTCATCACTTCAATGTGTAAAGCAGGGGGCAACTTGTAATGATTGGGGATGTTGTAAAGGTTTAACATGTGCCGCTGTTCCTGCAAGAGCTAGAGAGAATATGGGGCAATGTAGAAGATTTAATAACACCTGTAATAAAAGTTCTGATTGCTGTTCTGGGGTATGTGGTGAAGGAGTTAACGGAAAAAAAGTTTGCGCCGTTGTTCGAAGATGCTATAGGCCCCAACGAGCAAATGCTTCGTGCGATAAGAATCCCACTTGTGAAGTAGGGAGTTGTGAGGTTTACAATGCGGGCACAACTGGAATGGGGGAATGTTTTCAAAATAAAAACTCATGTAAAAGCGACGATCAATGTTGTTCAGCAAAATGTAGTAATAATAAATGTGTTCCACATTATACTTGTAAAAACTGTGTCGGACCAGGAATTAAACCCCGACGAGCTGAAGTATGCTGTGAAGGGCACTACAAGGATTCTAAGGGGACATGTATTCCGATGTTAGTACCATTTGTTTTAAAGGAACATCAAATGAAAAAAAATCTGTCGCTTTTAGGAATTTTTGTCTCGTTAATATTCGGTGATGTCGCTATGGCAGAAACTCAGCAAGAAGCAAATTCAAGAATTAAGAGCAAGATTCAAAATGATTCTAGTCTAGTGGATGAAGAGCATATGAAAGGCCTGACTGGCATGAGTAAGAGAGTCAGAGATAATGTTAAAATTACTGACTTAGATGATTTTAAAGATCACCAACTTGAAACATTCTCGACTAAGGCCGGTACCGACTTTAAAACCTGTAGAATTGACTTAAAGGCAGATTACCTACTTAACCTTAAAGCAAACTCTGAACAGAATATGCTTGGTATTGAAATGGCGGTGCTTGCTTTTGAACATATGGTTTTAGGCGAAGGGACAGTCGATTATTGGACAGAAAGTATTGGAGGTGCTGCCTCTACAAATATTCATGCAAGAGCTGCAGTGGTTGCTCAAAAACATGCAGATCAAAGAACTCAAATCTTTGATGAGTTAGATGATTGGCAATTAAAGATGGAATGTCTTTGCTGGGATAGTAAAGGTTATCCTAATTTAGCTCCTGATATTCAAGCAAAATATGCTGGGGCGGGGTGGCCTGTTTCTAATGTCCCTGTCAGTAAACCGGAAGAGGGTACTAAGACAGAAGGAACAAGTGCGGGAAGACCAACATCTGCAGGAGCAGATGCACAATGTCCTAATGAAATGAATGCATACCTTGCCTACAGAGCAGCAAATCCAAACACTGATGACGAAGACTACGCTGGAGACGCATCCGGTGTGAAGGGAAAATTCTTAATTACGAAGTGGACAGATCTAAATAGAAATTTTTACACAAGAGTGTATCTCAGTAACTCTTCAACTTTTCAAGAGATCTACTCATTAGCATCATGGTTAGAATCAAATAATTGGGGGGAAAATACCACTGCAAGCTTTCAAATAAATAGATTTACAACAAAAGAATGGAAAAATAATCCTAATATTTATGCCGCTGTAACTTTAGCACTTATCGCTGCTGGAGTTGTCGCCATTTCTGGAGGGTTTGCAACTGTAAGTATGGCAGCTTTATGGGGACTCGGAATTGGTAGTATGATGTTAATTGGAGTCCTAGGAGCGATGAAAGGAGCATGGGAATCACGTGCCCCTTATTTACAAGATGAATTTATTAAAACATGGAAATGCGGGAAGAAATCTTATTGTTCAGATTTTAAAAGAAGATTAATTCTTCCAAAATCAAAAGTATGTGGAGATAAATACGTTTCCGGGAATGGATGTATTAAAAACTTTTTGGCCTATACATTAGACGGTGAAGTTAGGCATTTAGTAGATCCATTGGTGCCAGTCGGTGTAGATAAATCTGTACTTTTAAAGGATGGAACTCCTTTGGCGTCAAGAATGTCTACCGCAGCAAGTAATGCAATAGAAAAACTAAAAACTATAGACCAGGATCGTTGGCGAAAAGAGAAGCGTTGCCAGGATACTTTCATGAACACGGTTGTATCACCGTTGCTCCCTAATGTTCCTGGTAGTGATATAGTAGAAGGAGTTATAGGCAACGCGCCAGGAATGAACACGCCAGTAGCGGTCCAATGTCCCCGATTACATACTTCCTATCTGAAGAAACCGTTATTAGATTCCCTTTCAACCGGTGAGTTTGCACCCATATTAAAAACACCTTATGCTAACAATTATGAATTAACTGCTGCTATGATTAAAACAATCAAAGATTCCGCCAAAGCATACGCTACGAATGCGAAATATCTTTTTTCAGATATGCAAGAAGATTTAAATAAATTTGCAGATTACTCGTTTGATTATCATTTTGTTTGGCCAAGGCTTTCGCAGGCTGGAATGATCGCTTATCCGATGCCCGGTTTGATTTCATATTTTATGCTTATGGCAGAAGCTATGAATGAAAAACAAGATGAGAACTTTGGCAACGTTGAGGGATATAATCAATTACATGCTCAACATTTACAGGACTTAATCAATACAATTAATGGTTCTAATAATATGGAAGAAGTAAATGTGGGAATCGATGGTATTAATTCTCAATTAGATGCTTTTAACACTGACCTGGCAAATACACTGGCCTTTAATGGTCTCAATCTAAGTGCAGGAGATGGCATCGATAGCTCAAAGGCTAACATAACGGGAGGGAATGGTTCCGCTGCAGAATTGGATTCTTCTTTAGGAGCTGGTTCCTTAGATCCAGATTCAAGCTTGGGAAGAGCTGCCTCGGCCTTTAGAAAAAATAGAGAAATTTTGGATAAGCAAAGAGAAAAGCTCTCAGTTTTCACTGCCGCAGTGGGAGCAAAGAAAGCAAGCGAATTGACTGCTAATAAAAAAGCATTTACAAAGAGTTTCTTTAGCCCTCTTGGTGCAGGCGGAGGCTTAAACTTAGCATCTACCGGTGCAGCGAGTGGTGGCCCAAGTCGACCGACTGATAGTAAAGTTAAAAATGAGAAAAGAGACCTCTCCCAAAGCTCATTGAACGCAAGGCCACCAACACCAAATTATAATTTAAGTTATGATACTGGTGGAGGATCACGATCAAATTATAAAGCTGCAACAGAAGCTGCGCAAAGTAAAATAAAAGAAGCGATTGAATTTAGAAATCAAAAACCTGCACAATTTGAAAAGCAGGAGGGCGATACATTATTTAAAATTATAACGAGGTCATATATAAGGTCTTATGATAAATTATTAAATAAGAGAAAGAAAACTATAATTGATGAAGATTATTAACATGCCGGAGTAAGTTTTATTGTATCAGGACAAGGATAGCCGAATTCAAAACTTTGATATCTTGCGAGGATTTTTTATCTTCCTGGCATTATGGCAGCATTTTAGCTACTACCTCAATGTTTGGTACATTGATTTCTTTAAAGAAAATGCTGTTTTAGATAAAAGCTATCATATCCATAAAATGATGATTGGATATCTTTTACCTGTAGATGACTTTTCTCATTGGGCAGCATGGTTTTTTACCCCTTGGGTCTCTCAAATTTATCTCACCTTGGCAGCTTTTAATTTAGCAAAACGTTCACAAGGTGATTTTAAATTAGTTTATGGCCTTAAACTCCGGACCTTTGGACTTATTTTGATCTTTTTTATTTTTGAAAACTTCATTGTCTCACCAAACTTTGGAGAATCTATATCATTTTATCCTATTATGGCATGGATGATTATTTTATCAGCTCTAAGCTATCTCTATCAAAAATTTGGAGTTAAGGGTATATGGGGATTATTAATAATTAGCTTTACAAGATGGACGTTACCAGAACTCCCCTTTATCTCTGGTTTAGAGTATTGGATGCAACAAAATGTCCATTCTGCCTATGAATTTGATGCTCAGATAGAATATTTCTTAACATCAGGATGTCTGGGATTTTTTCTTGGATTTTATTATTATCATCGTGACTGGGGACAGAAGAGAGAATTCTATTTAATAGGATCAGGTTTTCTTCTTTTTATGATCTGGTATTTTTTTGGATTACCATTTAGTGTCAACTATCTTGATGTCTTTGAATCAGAACATGATTTGGCAAAGACATTTCTTGGTTCACTAAGTATCCTTGGAATTCAAATGATGATTTTACCTCTTTTTCTTTTTATGGAAAAAAAACATAAATTAAAAATTAAAATACCAATGTTTACATGGATTGGTGTGCATTCATTGAAACTTTTTGCTCTTCATAGAATTCTGTTTGTACATATTATAGTTCCTGTCATGTTACTTATTGTTACAATAATAAATAGGCCCCTGATCATCACATGGTGGATATGTTGGCTTTCTACAGGAATTGTAATGTTAGTAGGCTATTTTATAAATAAAACAAAAATACATAATCTTATCTTAAGGTAGTAAATTGGATATCCGCTCACAACATTTATTGGTAGACTTTTGGTTAAAAATGCCAATCTCAGAGCATATGATAAATAAACTTTGCCAAGTGATTGAAAAAAACTTAACTGTCATTAAAAAAACTGAACATAAGTTTGATCCAATAGGACAAACAATTCTTTTTGTTTTAGCTGAGTCTCATTTCAGTTTACATACCTATCCAGAACATAATTATATGACCATGGACATCTATGTCTGCAATATGGAAGTAGACTTAGAATTTATTTTAAAAGAAATAGAAGATGTCATTCCTCTTTCTCATAAAGAACATAAATTCATCACAAGAGGTATCTCAGAAGAGTTTCAAGAATTATCAATGGGTGAAAACAAGGCGATTATCAGAAGTAAAATTCTCTATAGTATTACATTTGTTTTGGCTGCTTGCAGCATTATTTATGAATTATTATTGGCCCAAGCTTTGTCCAGTACAATGGGCAACACAGCATTAAGATACAATATTACAATTGGTCTATACATTGCTTCCATGGGAATCGGTGCTTTATTTTTTAACAAAATAATTAAATCAAAACTTAGCGAAAAACTTATTAGAATAGAAGTTTTTCTTGCTATCGTAGGTGGTTTAGCTCCCATTATGGTATTAATTAATGATAGCTTTATTAATTTGTCTTCAAATTTTATGAGCTTCAACTTCTTAGGCCTTGTTCCCCAAACAATTCTTTCAGGTATGAACCATAGCTTAATTATATTAGTAGGCTTTTTAAGTGGATTAGAACTGCCTCTTCTTATGGAGCTTGGAAAAAAAATAAAAAGAGATATGGGAAAAAAAGTTTTAGCTATGGATTATTTGGGCTCTCTTATTGGTGTCGTTTTGTTTCCATTGTTTATATTCCCTAATTTGACATTATTTACTATTGGTTACTTAATTGCCTTTATTAATTCAAGCGTTGCTTTGTATTTAGGCCATTTCTATAAATTAGACAATAAAAAACTTAAAATGTGTTGTCTCATTTTAAGTTGTATCTTCTTTCTGTTCTTATGCTTTTCAGAGCAGATTAATAATATTATTTTAAGAAAAATATATTTTTATAACTTATAGGTGTTTTTTTGAAGAAAGAATTAACTGTAAAAGAAATTTTATGCATAACAATGATACTTTCATTTTGCAGTATTATTTACGAACTTATCTTTGCAAATACCTTATCATTGTTAACAGGCTCTTATATCTGGTGGCATAGTTGGACTATAGGATTTTATATTGGTGGTCTTGGCATCGGAGCGATTAAATCTGGTAAATTGCTTAATTCGTTCAGAGAATTATATTATGTAGAATTACTCCTATCACTTATTGGTTGCCTCTCTGTTATCTATATTTTCTGTCTTCATCTTATTTTTAAATCATCAGATTACATGTCATATCTCGGAAATGATTTTTACTCAGCTTCGTATGTTCAAGTTAGTTTCTATATGAATGTATTTTTCTTTTGTCTAGTACAATCAATTACTTTAATAATAGGGATTCTTTCTGGTTTTGAAATCCCTCTCTTAATCAAACTAATGAAAGAAAAGACAGGCAAAGATAAAGAGAATTTAGTTCTTGGAGTCAATTATATAGGAACTTTATTTGGTACATTAATTTTTTCTTTTATACTTTTACCTAAACTCGATATAATTTATACCTCTGTTATTGTCGCTACTTTAAATTTACTTGTTTGTCTCTACTTACTTATTAAAAGACGAGTTAAGAGATCTCCTGCATTCATTATACCAATTACTTGTGTTATTCTCGTTTTGGTTTTTGTTGGCAAAAATGAAAATTTAATTCAACAGAATTATTTGAAAGTACGTTATCACGGCGATCGCGTTATAGCTAGAGACAAAAGTCAAACTAGAATTTTTCTAGAAAACCTTGATCAAATTCCAGACGTTCTTAGAATGAAATCACTTTATCAGTATATTGATTTTTTTGATATCGAGACTACCAATAAAGAAACTGAAACGATTATGACTTTAGATGGAAATTTTCAATTTAGCTCTAAAACAGAAAGGTTTTATCATGAAGGTTTTGCTCATGTAGGATTAGAACTCGTAGGGTTTATTCCCAAAAAGATCCTCATTCTTGGTGGTGGAGATGGCTTACTTATTAGAGAATTGCTCAAATATCCTGAAATTGAAATTATCGAACAAATAGAATTAGATGATAAGATACTAAAGCTCGCAAAAAAGAAACCATTTCTTACAAAGTTAAATGAAAATTCATTATCAAACCCAAGAGTTAAGACTGTAATTGGTGATGGATTTCATTATATGAGAAATACTACAGAAAAGTTTGATGCTATTTTTATAGATTTCCCCTATCCCCGTAATTACAATCTTGCGAGGCTTTATAGTGTAGAATTTTATACTTATGTAAAAAGAAATTTAACGCCTAATGGATTTGTTATTTTAGATACTCCAATCGTTGAAAAGAAAACTTATACTAGTAAACAATATCAAGGTCGTATGATCGATAAAATGCTATTTTCATCATCAGATAAATACAATAATAATGTAATTTTAAGTACAATGTATTATTCCGGATTTAAAAGACTACTACCTTATAAAGTTGGGGAAGAATCTTTTTTAATTATGCATAATAGGGATAAAGAATTTCAATACCAGAATCTACTAAAGGCCAACTCTAAGTTTCAGAAGGTTTCCTCCAAAGATCTAGTTGAGATTTCTGGACAGAATTTTCCATATGAAATAAAGAAAAAATATATTAATTCCATTTTTAAACCTACAATCTTAGGATTAAGTGATTTTTAAGCAATTTTATCTGTATTCTCTATGCGTTAGTCTTGTCATCTTTTACTCTACATCGCTAAAATACAAATATGAGAAATTACATACTATTTTACATTAATGGCAAACGTCATGAAATCTATGGAGAAATGGCCTTTAGGCCATTATCAACATTTTTAAGAAAAGATTTAGGCCTTACAGGAACAAAAATTGTTTGCAGTGAAGGTGATTGTGGTGCATGCACAGTGTTAAATGCAGGTTTAAATGATATAGAAAATGGAAAACTTAGATATCATACTATTAATTCTTGCATAAAATATTTACATCTATGTGACTTAAAACATTTTATTACTATTGAAGGTATCAAAGATAAAAACCTTTTAACTCCTGTTCAGTCGTCAATGATAGAACATCATGGATCTCAATGTGGATTTTGCACACCAGGTTTCATCTGCACTTTAAGTTCGATGTCGGATGATTGTGTTTTGGATAAAAAACTAATAACAGAAAAAAAGGTTAAAAATTATACAACTGGAAACCTATGTCGCTGTACTGGATATAAACCAATAATAAATGCAGGCATGAACATTGATTTGAAAAATTATAAAACTTTGTCACAAAGATATCATGACTCTTCAATGATAGAAGATTTTGAAAAGCATTCTCAAGTTCCTGTCGAATTAACAGGAGTAAATAAAAGATTGTTCATACCTACTTCTGAAAATGATGCAGCTAAGTATCTAAGTGATAAATCAAATCAATGTAAAATTGAGGCTGGTGGAACAGATCTTGGTGTTGTTCAAAATAAATGCCATGGCATGATCATTGATGTTCTTTCCTTTGACTTAATTAAAAATAATAATAAAATTACCAAAAAAGATAATTCTTTCGAAATCGGACCAAGAGCAACTTGGAGTGAAATTGAAAAAGCACTATCTAAAGACTTTCCTGAGTTTTATAAACTTATTCATGTCTTTGCATCTCCACAAATTAAAAATGCGGGAACTTTAGTAGGAAATATTGCAAATGCTTCTCCAATTGGAGATGGGATTCCTTTCCTACTGGTAGGAAATGCTTCACTTGAACTTACTAGTTTACAAGGTAAGAGAATGGTTTCAGTTGATAAATTTTACAAAGCTTATAAGCAAATGGATATGGAGGCGGATGAATTTATCTCAAAACTAATTATCCCTATTCCATCCAAAAATACATTAACAAAACTTTATAAGATCTCCCTTCGAAAAGATTTAGATATATCCGCGGTCACATTTGCTGGAAGTTTTGTACTAGAAAATAATAAATTATCAAATATTAAAATTGCGTATGGAGGAGTTGGACCAACGGTACTTCGGCTAAAAGAAGTTGAGCAGGCATTAGAAAATTCTCCATTTGAATTGGCAAGCTTTGAAAAAATTTTACCCCTAGTTGAAAAAGAAATTAGTCCTTTATCAGATCATAGAGGATCAAAAGAATACAGACATCTTATCGCTAAAAACCTCATGCTTAAGTGCTTCCATGAACTTTCCTCTGAGGTACGATCATGAGTCTAGGAAAAGATATACCTCATGATTCTTCTTATACACACGTGACTGGAGCATCAAACTTTATTGACGATAGACCTCTTACCCACAAAGAAGTTTATGTTGGTGTTTTGGGTTCGCCAATTACTTGTGGAGTAATTGAAGAGATTGATTTCACTGATGTCTTAAAGTTACCAGGAGTATTAGCTGGCTATACTAATAAAGATTTAAAATCAAATGTTTGGGGTACAATTGTCAAAGAGCAACCCATACTTGCCTTTGAAAAAGTAATGTATAGAGGAGAGCCCATCGCCCTCATAGCTGTGGAGAGTGAAGAGATCATTTTAGAAGCTTTGAAATTAATCAAGGTAAAATCGAAAGAATCTAAAGCAATATTATTATTGGATGAAGCAATTACTAATAAAGACTTTATTTATCAGGCCACACCTTTTACTCAGGGAAATTTTTCTGAAGCAATAAAGAAAGCGCCTCATAAAATAAAAGATTATTTTGAATGTGGTGGACAAGAACATTTCTACTTAGAAAATCATGCATCTTTAGCTTACCCATTAGAGCAGGGACAGATAGAAGTTCACTCTTCATCACAACATCCCACAGAAACTCAACATGTAGTTGCAGAGGCATTAGGCCTCTCTTATCACCAAGTTGTTTGTGTTGTTAAAAGAATGGGGGGAGCATTTGGTGGCAAAGAAAGTCAAGCAGCGCCATTAGCCGCTATGGCCGCAGTAGTTGCTCAAAACTTGAATAGACCTGCCAGATTGATTCTCACAAAAGATCAAGATATGGAAATAACGGGCAAAAGACATCCATTTAAAAACTTTTATGAGGTTGGCTTTGATGATAATGGTAAAATATTAGCATTTAAAGCTGAACTATTTGCGAATGCAGGATCATATACAGATTTAACTAGTTCCATACTAGAAAGAGCGATGTTTCATTTAGATGGCGCTTATTTCCTAGAGAACGTAGAAATTAACGGAACAGCAGTCAGAACAAACCTTCCTTCTAATACTGCATTTAGGGGATTTGGTGGACCTCAGGGGAATATGACAATTGAAGTGGCTATAGAAAAAATGGCCATGGTATTAAATAAAGATGCTCTCGAAATTAGAACTCTTAATTGCTATGGAGAGGGAAAAAGAAATAAAACTCCCTATGGACAAGTTATTGGTTATAACCCTCTTCCAACTCTCTTCACTTCTCTTATTGATCAAAGTAATTATATAAAACGCAGAGTTGCAATAAATAAATTTAATAAAGAAAGTAAAACAAAAGTTCGTGGTCTTTCTCTAACGGCCACAAAGTTTGGTATTGCTTTTACTGCAAGATTTCTCAATCAGGGGAATGCTTTAGTTAATGTTCACGTGGATGGAACGGTACAGGTCTCCACTGGTGCTACTGAAATGGGACAGGGAGTGAATACTAAAATTTCTCAAGTTGTTGCCCATGCGTTTGGAATAGATGCCGTAGATGTTAATATGATGCCTACATCAACTGAAAAAAATCATAATACCTCACCTACTGCGGCATCAAGTGGATCTGATATTAATTGTGCCGCCGCCGATATTGCCTGTCAGGCTATTGTAAGAAACTTGAAAATTGTTGCAACTAGATATTTTGCAAATGAAAAGTTTGATGATTTACATGAATACATAATCGATGAATCTACTAATACAGATTCAATACAATTACAAGATGGACAAGTTTCTTGTAGTAAAACTAATAAAACGGAAACTTTTTCAAAAATTTGCCAAATTGCCTATTTGAATAGAATTTCTCTTGGAGAATATGGGTTTTTTAAAACTGAAAATATTGGATTTGATAAAAATAAAGGAATAGGAACACCTTTCAATTATTTTACAAATGGTGTCGCTGCAACTGAAGTAGAGATAGATCGTTTTACAGGTGAATGCAAAGTATTAAAAACTGATATTCTTATGGACCTCGGAAGAAGAATAAATCCAGGTATTGATTATGGCCAAGTGAGTGGTGCCTTTATTCAGGGCATGGGATGGGTAACTCAGGAGTCATTATTTACAGATGCTGAAGGTGTTTTAAAAACTCATTCTCCAACAACTTATAAAATTCCAAATATACAAGATACACCTAGAGAATTTAATATTAATTTTATTGAAAACCATGAAAATACTCAAGCTATTCATCGCTCAAAGGCCGTCGGGGAACCCCCCTTTGTCCTTGGCATTTCCTGTTTCACGGCCATCTACGACGCTCTCAGATGTTATAATAGTTCTATGAATAAAGATCTCGACTGCAGATTAACCTCACCGGCTACAAACGAAAAAATACTCATGACCATGTATGGAAATAATTAGTATGGAAAAAAACTTTGAAAAATTTTCTAAAGTTTACATGGAGTTATTACAACAGAAAAAAGACTTCATTACTGCTCAGATTGTGGATACAAAAGGGTCTTCTCCTCAAGATAAAGGAGCAAGAATTATTATCTGTAATAACGAGATTTGTTTTGGAACAGTGGGGGGAGGAAAACTTGAGGCCTTTGCTATCAAAACAGCAAACAATCTATGTCTAGACAAATATATCAAGAACAAATTGGTTAAAGTTAATCTTCAAAAAGATTTAGGTATGAGTTGTGGAGGAGAAGTTTCTCTTTATTTTGAACTGGAGCAACAATCCAAGAATTTCAAAGTTAATATATTTGGAGCGGGCCATGTTTCACAAGAATTAAATCATGTTTTATCGCGATTAGAATGTTCTATTACTTGTATTGATAATAGACAAGAATGGCTTGATAAATTAGCTCCATTAAAGATAAAAACGATTTGCTTAGAGAAGATGGAAGATTATGTCGATAACTGTGAGCAAGATAGCTTCAATGTCTTAATGACTATGGGACATGCTACAGATGCTCCTATTTTGGCCAAATTTCTCCTCTCAGGCAATTTTTCATACTTAGGAGTCATCGGGTCAGAGTCCAAGGCCCAAGGCCTTAAAAATGATTTGAGAGAACTTGGATTAAATGAAGAGTTGCTAGATAACTTTCATTGCCCAATTGGACTCAATATTGGTAGTAATTCACCTGCAGAAATAGCTATCTCTATAGTAGCAAGCCTGCTTGAAAATAGAGATCTCATTTTTCAAACTGATAAAAGGAAATAATATGAGTAATCGTAAAATTATATATCCAATAAGTGGGAATCCTCCAACGTGGGGTCATGCAGACATTATGATGAGAGCATCTCAAAAGTTTGATGAACTTTATTGGGTCGCTGCTACTAATCCAAATAAACCTGAAACTATATTCTCTGAAGAAGAAAGAACCAAGATGATGCAAGATTATGTAGATTATTATGATCTGAAAAACGTAAAAGTCATATCTCATTCCGGCACTATGGTAAGACTTGCCCAAGATCTTGAAACCGGATTTTTACTTCGCGGTTTGAGAAATACAACAGATTTTCAACACGAATTAGAGATGGCATCTGGTAATAGGGGAATTGATAAAAACATAGAAACTATCTGCATGTTCACCAAGCCACATTTTGCTACTATAAGTTCAACATTAGTAAGAGAGCTTGCGCTGCTTGGTGAGAGAATTGACCAATATGTTCTGCCTTCGCTAACAAAATTAATCCTTGATAAATTTAAAAATAATTTGGTAAAGAAGAAGTAAATCGGCCTATCAAAATCCGTTTTTCAACGCCGATTTATATGTGTTCTCAATTTCCCATAATTAAATTCTAAGGGGAAAATGAATTTTTTAAAAGGATAATCTTTCTTATCATTAAGTTCTTTTTTTCTCTCTCTAACTCTCTGTTTTTACTGTTCATTAAACCCGTACAAAAATACTTCTGTAAAGATTAGACTGCCTCCCCATTTAAAAATAAAACAAAACTTATTTTATATTTTATGCTAAATGGTTATCGGGGCATTTAAAGTTAATATTTTATTGGATATTTTGTGATAAATATGGAGCAAAAAAATTAAATTTATCAAAGTATACCAGTCTTTATTGAGCAGCTTATATAACGAAAAAAGTAAAAGAAATTAACAAATTAAATCAGCTGACTGCAAGATTTATGGATCTTACTTTTTATCATAAAAATTAGAAAAAATAGTCCAGAATTTATAATCTCTCAGAGAGATGAGTAATGTAAACGAGATGAAGTGTTCCATATTTGTATACGAAGAGTGGAACTTATATGCATTTTGGTTTATCCTCTCTAAACGAAATATGTTATTAGATTTATAATTGATACATCTACGCAGGCGGCCAATCAAATAGACGTTGGGAATCGCCCTTAATTTAGGAGCAGCAAAATGAAAGGCACTTTCTTTTTAAAACCCTTAGAATTTAATATAGACATTTTTGGTGAAAGCTTTGAACAAGGACAGATCCTAAAAGGAAATATGGCCTTAAAAAAACATGGTCCTGTAGAAGGGACATTATCCAAT
The DNA here is from genome assembly GCA_018675575.1 of Bacteriovoracaceae bacterium. Classification (GTDB taxonomy): domain Bacteria; phylum Bdellovibrionota; class Bacteriovoracia; order Bacteriovoracales; family Bacteriovoracaceae; genus M0603. The sequence goes on from JABGXW010000051.1 coordinate 46,475, forward strand.
TATGGCGTGACGCTTGCTATAGGAGACAATAAGAAAATAAAAAAGAAAGATGTTAAAGCATTTATAACAATTGATTCCAAAGAGTTCTCACAATCCGAAGAGATTGAAGATCAACAATCTCTTGAGTTTTCTTTCCAATTAGATGCAAATTGCCCTATTACAACTAAAGCGTCTAGTCTCTATTTACTTTGTGGCCCTAGGGATGATTTACTAAGTGCTGGAGCTTTAGAACTGAATATAATTCCTAATAGATGGCTTCAAGAATTTATTGATACTTTAGTTTTGTTTTTCAGGTTTAAATTGAAGGCCATTAAATCAAAAAAAGATCTAGTTGAATATAAACTTCAAGCTCCTGATACCAAAGAATTCGGGGCCATTGAGCAATTACTCTTATCTCTTAGAAAAGATGGTGACAATATTCAAGTATTTTATCAATTTAAAGTCAAAAAACTCTGCTATGAGCAAGAAGGAGTTGTTGCAAAGGACGAGATTATTAAAATTGAACAGAGCTTAACTCCAAAGGATTATAAACAGTTTGGAGATTCTCCCAATCAAAATCAGATGAAACTCTTCTTAAATGAGGCATTAGAGCAAATTAAGAGAAAAACTTTGCTATAATAAACTATATTTCAGCCTGATCATAAAAAGTACATTCAGGCCAACACTGACATTCTATTGGTGACAGTAGAGGAAGAAAATCGTCCCTATATTGATGGGGGGAGCCCCCGCCGCCCACCTTAAAGCCAGCCTCTCGCTTGGTAATCTTTCAAAGTAACTTCTATTGTCTTTCCTAGATTCCATTGATATTTAACTTGTAATTCTTCTTCACTAAGTTTTCCAGAACAAATCCATTTACTAGGGGCCAACTCTGAAACTTTGTCAGGAGTTAATAATAATTCTTGTTTCATGAGAAACGATAGCGCTTTCATAATATGTGCTGTTAGCCTAATTAGAAATATAGGTAGCTTAATATAATTTAATTGATTGATCTTAAGATACTGCCGAATTGTATTTAATAAATCACTCATCCTAATAGTATCTGGATGACTTGAAAAAAAAATTCTCATTTCTTTTTGATCAATATTATTTAATGTTATATCTAATGTATTTTTTAACAATGAAATAAGATCATAGACACATATAAAACTATACTCATTATCTAGTCCATCTAGTCCAGCAATGAGAACAATTTTATTGTTCACCATTTTAAATATTTCTAGAATTGCAGTATCTCCTGGTCCAATGACCATCGGAGGGCGAACAACTGTTTTTTGCCAGCAATTTGGAGCTGAAGTTAGCAGGGCCTTCTCTGCTAATAATTTAGATTTACCATAATGACTAACAGGATTTGGGATATCTGATTCAACAGGGGCATTTGGTCCCGCTGCTGCAAGACTTGAAATAAGTATAAAATGTATTTTATTATACTTATCTTTTAATTGATTAATAAAGTTTTCTGTGGAGTGGTAATTTACATCATAGAAACGATTTTCTTTGTAAGAGCTTACTATTCCTGCAGTATGAAAAACGGCATCTAAATCATCAGGCAATGAGTTTAAATAGGTAAATTGACAATCTTTTGATAATGAGCCTTCTATGCAGGTTGCATTGACGCTCATCTTATTAAACTTTTCTTGAGATCGAGCAAGGCCATAGACAATATGTCCTTCTTTGGTAAGAAGTTCACAAAGGTGTGAACCCACAAATCCTGTCGAGCCTGTTACAAAAATCTTTAGAGGTCTTAGCATTTTTAGTTTAGTTCTTTACCATAAATTCGATAAGTTTTGTAAGGCTTTGCTCCCATGGCAAGAAGTGGCTTATTCATAAGAAGATTATCTTCGAGAATCCAGCTCATTTCCGTTTCCACATAACCTGCTGCGTGAATATTATTACAGCATTGATCGTAGAGAACTGTTTCCAATCCATACTTTCTAAATTTGGATTTTACACCTAATGTAATTGTTCTTGTTCTTGTTATTTTCTTCTTACCAAATAATAATTTGAAAATACCTGTAGGTAATAATTTTCCATTAGGAATCTTTTTGAATACTTGATTATAATCTGGAAGAGTTAAAATAAATCCAGCTGCTTCACCATCAACTTCGGCAATTATTAAAAGGTTTGGGTCAACAATAGACTTCATATCTTTTGCTGTATGTGCAAACTCTTCTGGAGTCATGGGTACAAAACCCCAATTGGCCTCCCAGGCTTCATTGTAGATGTCTTGGAGGATCGCGATATCACGGTTCCAGTTCTTGAGATCTATTTGCCTGAATTTAACTTTACCTCTTTTTCTAACCATTTCAGCGATTCGTTTTATCTTAGGAGGCATACCTTTTGCAATTTCAAATTGATAAGCAATAAGATCTTTATTTTTTGTATAATTTTGATCTTCTAAAAATTGTAGATAATATTTTGGGTTATAGGTCATCATGATTTGTGGAGAGTCGTCATAACCATTAATTAATAAACCACATTCATAATTTGTAGAGGGATTAACTGGTCCCTGTATTGCCGTCATTCCTTTGTCTTTTAAGAATGATTCTGCTTTTTGCAATAATGCTTTAGCTACCTCTTGCTTTTCTACACATTCAAAAAATCCAAAGAATCCAAGTTGGGCATTGTTGTATTCGTTATATTTTTTATTCACCACTGCCATGACTCTGCCCACAGCATTTGTATTTTCTTCAGCGATCCAACACTTCACTTCGGCAGTTTCATAGAAAGGGTGCTTTGGACTTAATAAATCAATTAAGGCGAGTTTCAATGGTGGAACCCAAGTTGAATCTTCTTTATAAATTTGCCAAGGAAGGAATGCGAATTCCTTAACATCGGAAGATTTATTTAAATTGATTTCTCTTAATTGTATGGCCATTATAAAATCCTTTATCTAATGCATATCAGAATAAAAATAAAATATATAAGGCGTTATCTTAGTGACGAATGGACGGAATATCCAAGGCTTTTTTCGCTTTTTTGAATACTTCTAGTACATATTCAAGATCTTTCATATTATGTGTTGCCATATAGCTAGTTCTTAGCAAAGCTTCACCTTTTGGAACTGCCGGAGTTATAACAGGAGTTGCAAAAACACCATTTTCTTTTAAGAAGTTAGTGACTTCCATGGCCTTTATATCATCACCAATAAAAATTGGGATGATTGGGGTTTGTGAATTATATGTATAAAATCCAATATTTTTGAAACCTTCTCTCATAAATTTAACATTTTTCCATAGTTTCTTATGAATAGTATCATCTTTAGCAATCACATCAAGACAGGCTGATACAGTCGCAACTGCCGAGGGAGGCATAGAGGCAGAAAACATAAATGATCTCGCTGAATGTCTAATAAAATCAATAGATTCTTTTTTGCCAGACATCACACCACCGATAGAGGCGAATGACTTTGAAAAAGTACCCATGTTAAAATCAACTCTGTCTTCAAGTCCAAAATGATTCATTGTTCCTCGTCCAAGGTCTCCCATCACACCAATTCCGTGTGCATCATCCACGTAAACGTAAGCATTATATTTTTCTGCTAATTCAGTAACTTCTTTAAGCTTGAGAATATCACCTGTCATTGAGAAGACACCATCAGCTACGATGATCATTTTTTTGAAGCGACTCATGTTGCCTTCGAGAACCTCCTCTAGAGATTCCATATTATTATGTTTATATTTAAATGTTGTCGCAAAACTTAATCTTGCTGAATCTAAAATTGAAGCATGATTTTCAGAATCGAATAGCATACAGTCTTTAGGGCCAGCTATAGCTGATAATGTCCCTAAGTTTGTTTGCATTCCTGTGGAGAAAACGAGTGCATCTTCATGACCTAAATAACGAGCAAGTTTTTCTTCTAATTCTTCATGGATAGAAAGGTTACCGTTTAAAAACCGAGAACCAGTACAACCAGTTCCAAATTTCTCAATTGCTTTTATGGCCGCTTCTTTAACTTCTTGATGGTGAGTAAGTCCTAAGTAATTATTGGAGCCAATCATGACTTGTTTTTGCCCGTTTATAGTGACGGTTGATCCATCAGAAGCTTCAATAGCTCTAAAAAAAGGGTACATATCTAACTTTTTAAGTAAGTTCGCTTTTTTGATTATTTTACTTTCAGTGAATGACTTGATCATATTTTTGACCTATCTATTTAGTTTAATTAGTTAATGCAGTGTGGTTAAATTATCAGAGTTATACTCTAGTCGTCAATGAATACTTGTCTGTAAGGGATTCATTACTCAGGACCTAAATCAAATTTCTTTTTAATTTCGTAATATCTAATTTGTGTGTTTATTTGCTTGAATAGGGCCTCCTCGTTAGCTTTTGAGAGATTTATAAAAGCAAGTCCTAATCTCAGAAGTCCAGAATCTGCTCCGGATTCATCTGTATCTGAAAATATTCCCATTATTTTGATTGCCGGGATGGCATACTTTACTTTGTTATACGTGAGTTCACAGTTATTATAGATTTTGCCTTTTATATAGATTTCTTTTTCTTTAGTCGAAATGCTCATTGAAGTTCCTCCTGCAGAGATATCTATACAATTATGCAGGTAATTATTAATCTTGATTTGAATAGAATTGTCTTCATCGGCAGTAAGTCGGTAATTGGCCCTTTGTTGGCTTTTATAGAATTCTCCGGCAATTGAAATCTTAAATTCCTTAACGCTTGGTGAGAAATAGAGTTTTGCAGTGAGAAAATACTTATATCGGTCTACCTCAAACTTTACCAAGACCTCATTATCGACAAAATCAGATCCAACAATACGGTCTAGAAAGCTCCCCTTTTTTCTAACATAAAGCGCATTTTCGTCTTTATTGAATGTTGTAGGCACGAACTCTTCGATGACTTCTTCATGACCCTTTTGCCAGATAACCACATGAGGCTCTGGTTCAGAAAGCAAAGTCATGAATATTACTTCGAAATCAGACTTTTTTACTTTATCAAAATAATGTTTTTTATTTTTATCTGACATTAAATTCGCTTTTTATTTTATGTTAACTAATAGATTAATTTTAATACTATTCTTATAAACTTCCTAGGAGAACTTGATAGGTGAGCGTTTTGGTGTGGTTTTACCATTTAAGACTTTATGCTGACAAATAGGTTAGAAATAGCTATCTTCCTCTATTCTAGCTATGACCTAGTAAGTAAAATTTACTGTGCCCTCTGACGGGCCACATGGGAAAATCAATGAAAACAGACCTGCCAAAAGCAATTAATTTAAAAGACTATAAAAAACCAGAGTATACGATTTCTACAATTCATCTCACATTTGACTTAGATAGCACTGAAACAAAAGTTACATCAGTAATGAAAATGACTTGTCACGAGGAGGGTACACCTCTCGTTTTAGATGCACTTCAGTTAAAATTATTATCAGTTAAAGTTGATGGAAATATACTGAATGAAGGCCGCTATCAAGTAGAAGAAACATCATTAACCATTAATGATTTACCAGAAAAATTCAGTCTTGAAATTGAAAATAAAATCAATCCTCTCGCAAACAAAACTTTGGAAGGTCTCTATCTTTCATCTGGAATTTATTGTACTCAAAATGAAGCAGAGGGTTTTAGAAGAATTACTTATTATTTAGATCGGCCAGATGTCATGGCAAAGTTTACAACAAAGATAATTGCTAAAAAAGAAGAATTTCCTGTGCTTTTATCAAACGGAAATCCAATTGATAGCGGTGATTTAGATAATGGACAACATTTTGTTGAATGGGAAGATCCATTCAATAAACCGGCTTACCTCTATGCGCTTGTTGCAGGAAATCTAGCTCTTGTGACTGACACATTTAAGACTATGAGTGGAAGAGACATAGATTTAAGAATTTATTGTGATAAAGGGAATGAATCTAAATGTGACCATGCCATGGATTCTTTAAAAAAATCGATGAAATGGGATGAGGAAACCTATGGCCTAGAATACGATCTTGATATTTATATGGTGGTTGCTGTTGACTCTTTTAATATGGGCGCTATGGAAAACAAAGGCCTTAATATTTTTAACTCCGCTTATGTTCTAGCGAATCCTCAAACTGCGACTGATGATGATTTTTTAGGTATAGAAGGGGTTATAGGACATGAATACTTTCATAATTGGACTGGAAATAGAATTACTTGTCGCGACTGGTTTCAATTAACCTTGAAGGAAGGACTCACCGTTTTTAGAGATCAGGAATTCTCAGGGGATATGAATTCTAAATCTGTTAACCGTGTTGAAAATGTAAATAGGCTAAGGTCAAGTCAATTCGTCGAAGATATGGGACCTACGGCCCATCCAATCAAACCAGCATCTTATATCGAAATAAACAACTTCTATACCGCTACAATTTATGAAAAGGGGGCAGAGGTTATTCGTATGCTTCACTCTTTTTTCGGTCAAGATGGATTTAGAAAAGGAATGGACAAATACTTTGATCTATTTGATGGGCAAGCTGTAACAACTGATGACTTCCTTCATGCCATGAGTGTTGCTAACGATAATTATGACCTATCACAATTTAAAAATTGGTATTCACAAGCGGGCACACCTATACTGGATATAAGTTGCAATTACGATGAAAAAAAACAGACTGCGATGGTAACTGTTGAACAGTCTTGTCCTTCAACTCCTGGACAAGATCATAAACTTCCATATCATCTTCCATTAGAAATTGGTTTATTAGGCGATGATGGAAAAGATATCCCTCTCTGTCTTGAAGATGTTTCATCTCAACCACAAATATATAAAGGTATTCTTCATGTAAAGAATGCCTCTGAAGTTTTTACTTTCAAAAATATAACTTCTAAACCTACAGCGAGTTATAATAGAGGATTTAAAGCGCCAGTTAAGACCGTTTCAAAACTTAACGGTAAAGACCTTGCCTTTTTAATGGCCAATGATTCAGACGATTTTAATCGATATGATGCTTGTATGAAATCAGGTGAAAGTGTAATTAATAATATCATGAAGGAGCTACAAAATGGAAATACTCCGTCTTTTGATCTTGTCTATAAAGATGCGTACCAAACAATTCTCACAGATGGTTCTTTAGATAATGAAATGAAATCTATGATGCTCTCTCTTCCGACTGAAAGCATCATTAAACAGGAACATAATCCTGTAAATCATAAACTAGTTTTTGATTCCAGAGAGTGGTTAAAGAATAAGTTAGGTAAGGAATTTAAAAATGAGTTCTTATCTCTCTATAATTCTCAGGATGATGGAGAAGAATTCTCTCTTTCTCCTGATTCTATAGGAAGGAGAGCACTCAAAAACTCAGCTTTAAGTTTTCTGGCATGTTCCTCATCTGATGGTCTTGATTTAGCCTATGCGCAATTTAACTCTGCTTCAAACATGACAGATGAAATATCAAGTTTTAATCTTCTTGTTCATTATCCAAATGATCAGAAAGAGGAAGTCATAAAGGCATTTTACGATAAGTGGAACCATGAAACATTAGTCATGCAAAAATGGTTGAGTGTTCTAGCATCATCACCAACTGAAGATACTTATGAACGTGTACTTAAACTTGAAACTGATTCAATTTATGATTCGACTGTGCCAAATCTATTAAGATCATTAGTTGGAGCTTTTGCTAGGAACGCCATTCACTTTCATCATGACTCAGGTAGAGGATACCAATTCTTAAGAGAAAAAATACTTACTATTGATCCTATCAACCCTTCGATGGGATCAAGATTAACTTCTGTGTTTGGAGGCTATAATAAGTTAGAGCCTATGCTAAAAGAACTCATGAAAACAGAGTTGGAACAAATTAAAAATGCTCCAAGTATTTCTAAGAATACATACGAAATTGTTTCTAAAATCCTAAACTAGTGTCATGCTTTCGGTAATGGCCCAACTACTTAGCCTTTTTACCACTTGAGTTTAGCTATAAGCGAGATAAAAAGGGCGTGAACTATTTAAGGATTGTTCGACCTTCAGCTCGGAGATCTTTCACGGCTTGGCCAATTCTTGCTGTCATACTATTTTCAGCCGCTTTCATCCATGCCCTAGGATCATATTTTTTCTTATTACCAACTTCCATTTCGACTTTAAGAACTTGGTCATAATTTTTCATCATATGATCAACCACAGGTCTGGTATAGGCATATTGAGTATCTGTATCGATATTCATTTTGATTACGCCGTAATCTAAAGTCTCATGGATATCAGAAAGGTTAGATCCTGATCCTCCGTGGAAAACTAGATCGTGTGAAGCTTCTACTCCTAACGCTTCAGTTGTCGCATGCTGACCATCTTTTAAAATTTCAGGTCGTAGTTTTACGTTGCCAGGTTTGTAGACTCCATGAACATTACCAAAAGTTGCTGCATACATATAACGACCTATGGGCCGTAACTCCTTCGCGATCTGAACCATTTCTTCTTTTGACGTATAGAGTTTGTCGGATGGAACATCCTCATTACAAACACCATCTTCTTCACCACCAACAACTCCGGTTTCAATTTCTAGTATGATTTCTAATTCCGCACATTCTTTCAATAACTCTTTTGATACTTTAATATTTTCTTCTAGTGGAAGTTCTGATCCATCGTACATATGGGAATTAAATAATGTTTTTTCTCCCTTAGCTTTTCTCTTTCTTGATTCTTCTATTAAAGGCCTAAGGAAAGAATCAACATATTGTGGGTGACAATGATCTGTGTGAAGTGCGATACAAATATCGTAATGCTCGGCCACTAGATGAACATGCTGGGCCAATGAAATAGCTCCAACTACCATGTCGTTCACGCCTTGTCCTGAAGCAAATTTACCACCGCCTGTTGAGACTTGAATAATACCGTCTGACTTCATGTCGGCAAAGGCCTTGATTGCTGCATTTGCAGTACTCGTTGAAGTGATATTAATGGCAGGAAAGGCAAAATGTTCATTCTTGGCCCTATTTAACATTTGGCAATATTGTTCATACGTTGCAACTGGCATGGGTGCTCCTTAAATAGTTTTATTTTCTAAGAAGGAATTAAACAACATTTGAGCTTATATATCATCAATTAAATTTATTTCAATGCGACATAATCACAAGATATTTCGCGTAATTCATGCCACCTTGTGGTAAATCTTTTAGATTTAAGTCTTTGATTCATCTTCCAGGTAATATTATTCAAACCACAAGCTAACGACTTCAATGACTCCTTGCCTTCACGCAAGTTAACTTTGTCCATAACTAGCATAAGATCCTCTTCTTTTACCGTATCTGCGGGTTCAAATAGACTGAGAGTTGCTTCTGCTGAATCTTGAAAATGAGAAATACGAACACCTGATTTTTTATACTCAATTCCAGGTTTAAAAATCCTATCTAGACATTGAAGGGCAGTATTAATAATTTTAAAGGTATTAGAGGTGGGAGAAAGGAAGCAATGCTTAGTAGAGCGATGGTATTGAGAGGAATTCTCTTTAAAAGGATTAGAACGAATAAACACAGTAACTTCCATACAAACAGATCTTTGGCTACGTAATTCCTTGGCGACTTCGGAGGCATGAGTGGCGATTGATTCTTTCAATATTTCTTTAGTAAATACAGAAGATCCAAAAGTTCTTGAACTCATAATTTCTTTTTTCTTTTCTATTTCAATTGAGAGTGGAAAGCAGATGTGACCACGGAGCTCATCTTGAATTTGTCTTCCCACCTTGGTGAGTGTTTGCTGTATGCGAACTATATCTTTATAATCTCTAAAATCCTTGGCCGTTTTAATTCCCATCAACCGCAGTTTAATGGCCCGTTGTTTGCCGATTCCCCAGAGCTTTTGGACAGACATGTTTTTTAAATAATGATCTTGCTTTTCTTGGTCGAGAAGAATACTTACTCCGGCTAGCTCAGGTCTTTGTTTTGCAAAATGACACGCCACCTTGCAAAGTACTTTAGTATGGGCCACTCCTACAGATACGGGCATACCTATTTTTTTGGCAATTGTTTGTCGTATCCTTTTAGCATATTCATAAGGCTCAGCAATACCTGTTAAATCAAGAAAAGCTTCATCTACAGAATAGTATTCTATTATAGGGCTCAAAGTACTTAAGGTTTTCATTATTCGAGAAGAAATATTTGTATAGAGAGAGAAATTCGAAGAAAAAGCGTAGACCCCATTTTCTTCACAAAATTTTTGGATTTTAAAATAGGGTGCCGCCATTTCAATACCTAATGCTTTTGCCTCAATTGTTCGTGAAACTGTACAACCATCATTATTGGAGAGTACTATAACTGGTTTGCCGCGGAGATCAGGCCTAAATAGCCTTTCACAATTGCAGAAGAAGGCATCACAGTCGACAAGGGCGTATATTTTTTTCATGGCATGATTCTTAAGATAGCTGAGACTTTTCCGAAAACGATCATTTCCATTTCTTCAGTGACGAGAATAGGCTTTTGTTTGCCTTCAGAATAGAGGAAAATATGCGGAGCTCTTTTAACCAATCGTTTGCAAATCATCTCGCCATGTATACAAAGGATGACGACCTGATTGGATTTTATCGTTTCTGATCTATCAACAACCAAGACATCATTTTCTTGAATAAGAGGTGCCATAGAGTCTCCCTTGGCCTTTAAAAAGAATGTTGCCTCAGGATCCTTAATTACTAATTCGTCGAGTGAAAGATAGTCCTCTGAATAATCTTCAGTAATACCAAAAAGTCCGCATTGGGCATCTCCGCCAAAGAAAATCTGTGTTGTTTGAGCTTTCTCTTGTGTAATATTTTTTTTCGATCCATTACTTTCCATGGAACATAGAATAACTTACGCACAACTTACGCACAAGGAGGTGTGCATAATTGCCTGTGGCATCACTAAGTGGCTGAATATAAGTAGTATTAGCCTTTGGTGGTATGGGTATAAACACCATCCCAATCATCTCCAGGATGATTTTTTAAAAAGTTTTGACAGGTTTCCAAGACTCGTTTGCAAGATTTATCATTCGGGTACTTTTCAACAAGGGGAATTACTAAGTCTATTGCCCGTTGAAACTCCATCTTTTGATAAGCAAAGAAGGCCTCCATATAAGTTTCTAAAGCTTCTGGATCTTTTTTAAAGTCATGGGCATCATGTAAAACTTCCCAAAGAATAACAGGAAGCTCTTTACCTTTCACTCTCACCTTATCTAATAATCTAAATGTAAATTCTTTTACAAGGTCTTTAGGGATTGCATCCTTTGTGTATTCTGTAATATTTAATTGTACGCCGTAGAATTTGCAAAGTGCTTCTGCTCGTGCACCAAGGTTCATATTATCTCCAAGTGCTGTATAGGAGAAAATTTTATCGGAACCCATATTACCCACAGAGCAGTCACCTGTGTTCAATCCAATACCATGTTGAAACTCAGGAAAGCCTTGTTCTTTAAACCTTTCATTAATTTCAGGAATTGCATCAATCATAAGAAGAGAAGCTTTTACTGCATGGTAAGCATGATTTTTAACATCAAGAGGAGCTCCCCAATAAGCAACAATCGCATCTCCAATATATTTATCGAGCGTTCCATAATGATCAAATAAGATATCAGTCATAATCCCCATGTACTGATTGAGACAAATGGAAAGTTCTTCAGGGCTCAGCTTTTCTGAAATACTTGTGAAGTCTCGAACATCTGAAAAGAAAACTGTAATATGTTTCTTCTCTCCACCAACCTTAACCTTGTCTGGGTTACTTAACATCTGATCTACAATGGCAGGGGCTACGAATCGAGAAAAGGTTCCCTTAATATATTTTTTTTCGTTCTGTGCTAAATAAAAATGTAAAAAGGTTGTCCAAGAATAACAGGCGAGAGGGGATAGTAGACAAAAGAATAATTTAATTTCGTATCCTCGAGGTAAAAGGTAGTATGTATCGAAAAGAAAAAAAGAAATAACAATCAGGTTAATTGTGAACAAATCAACAATTGCGTTACCAAAAAGCATGACGATGATGATGATAAAGGTTCCTGAAAGCAAGATAATCCAAGAGTAAACAGTAGAGTATTTATCAGGAGCAAAGAATTTTCCTTCTAATAACATATGAGTCATATTCATATGAAAAAAAACTCCAGGCAACTTAGCGTCAACTGGGGTATGTCTAAGATCATGTGCTGCAAAGGCAGTTGATCCGATAAAAACTATTTTATCCTTTAAAAGGCCTGTCATTTCTGGATCATCAGCTTTTGCTTTCAGAAGTTTGTAGATAGTTGTTTCAGGAAAATGACCGCGACCACCTAGCCAGCGCACTTTTGCCTCACCTTTAAAATTCAAATTTAACCTTCCTTTATTAACCAGAAGAGATTGCTCTTCGTTAATATCAGGCTGATTGGGATTTACTTCAATTTTAACAATGGGCTTGTCTTCAGTATAAAGCTGATAGGCAATTAAAGAGAAAGATGGGAAATAGAAATCAGAAATATTGGCAACAACAGGATAATGCCTGAAAATACCGTCGCCATCCTCTTCAACTCCAATATGTCCAAGAGATATATCTGCATCTGTAATCTTTCCAATGGGAAAAACGTTCCGGCCAATAAATTTTTTCTTAAGCTGACCGCCACCAGGTTGCTTGGTACTCATCATAAAATTAATCATGATATCAGGAAATTCCTGAAAACCATCTTGAATATAATCTGTTAAAGAATATGGGATGATGACTGATTTTCCAGGTACTGATTGGAAACGTTTAATGGCATCTGACATAATGATATCTGGAGATTTTGCATTACATACTTTTTCAGGTTCAGAAAAGAAAACATCAAATGCAATAACTTTTGCACCATAACCTCTAAGCTTATCAATTACTTCCTGCCATACTCCTCTTGACCAAGGAAACCTTCCAATTTTAGTAATGGAATCATCATCAATAGCTGCAAGAACTATTCTATTATCAATTATTGTATTATCTTGACCTAATTTCATTCTTAAATCGTAAAAACGATCTTCAAAGAAAGAGGTATAGGACATAATCTCAGCAGTTTCAGCTTTTTCCAGATCATTTTGGAATAATGAAAAGAAAATTGAGATTGCACAGAAAAAAATAATGAAGCTGACGCCTGTGTACTGAATAATTTTTGAAATCATAATATCTCTTATTAAAAATTAAATTTATAATCAATTGCTGTAACATGTTTGGTATATTTATCGCTCGTAACATCAGAGAGATTATTTGTATAAGTGTAACCGAGTTGGAGAGATGACTTTTGTGTAATCATTTTTGTTAACATGACAGAAGGACTTATGAGAATAGAACTTGTTTGCGCAACCTCTTTGTTTCCTATTGTTATAGATAGGGCAATATCCAAGAGGTATTGATCAGCAATACTTGGAATAATATAATCAATTCGACTTAAGAAGGTTGTTTGATCTAATGAGTCAGTTTTTGAGTCATAAATGTCATAACTAAATAATAGAAAAAACATACTGTATGACGGCATAAGGATTAAATGGTCAAGGGCAAATGTCTTAGTGCTACTATTTAAAGAATCTGAATAAGATGCAAGGTCTTTGTATTTTATTTTAAATGTCGAATCTTCCTTAGAAAATAGTTTTAATTTTTCACCAAGTGTTAGAGTGTATGACCTTGAATAAAAATCTAATACCTTTATTGCATCCCTATCTTGATTGATATAACTGTAATCCCAACTGAGAATCAGGGAAGCAGGTTTTCCAAACATTTTATGCTTAATCTTTGATCTGATAGCAGGAGCATAAGAAAGTTGGTCATTTTGAAAAACTTCACTTGCATCTCTGTCCTGATGATATAAATAGGTTAATCCAAAAGCTGGGGTAAATGTCCATCTTCGTCCTAGCGTAAAAGTGTAAGAACTTGATACGTTAGAAGAGAAAATATTTGAATCTTTCTGAGTTGCAGTAGAAGTAGGAGCATCTGTAGAGTAGGTTATATTATTGTCGTAGCTAAATCCCTGAGTATAACCAAAAACAAAATTCTTAGGCGGAATTCTCTCACCATTTTTATATAGATTCGGATCAAGATCATATCGTTTTTGTACTTCTAATTTTCTCTGGAGGATTTCTTTAGATAACAAAGAGAACTTGTCTGTTTCAGCGGCCTTCTCAAATTGAGGGAGTACATATTTATTGACAAGGTCCCTAGAGGACGTCTTATTTAACTCTGCTATTGAAAGTAAAACTTCTCCAAGCTGGAAATGAGCTACTTGCATAATACTTACTTCTACTTTTTTAGAATTTACAATTTTTAAATAATAAGATTTGGCCAACTTCCAATCCTCTAAAATCTGGGAAATGTGAGCAATATAGTAGTAAGATGTTGAGCGTTTATAATTATTTTTTGCAGATCGACTAAAAACTTTTCTAGCCTTTTGTAAATCATTTTTGGCATATAAAGCTTGTCCATATTCATAGAAAATATCCTTTGAAGTATAACCAATAGATAAAGATGATTGAAAGCTTTGTATCGCCTCGTCATAACGTTGTAATTTATTTAAGGTAACTGCTTTAAGGTAAAACTTTGCTCCTAATAATTTATTATTACCTTTTACTTTTGAGAGTACAGAAAGAGTCTCAACATAATTACCTACTTTGAACAGAGAAAAGGCTTTTGACATTGATGAAGCAAATGACTGTGATGATATTAAAAGTGCGAAAATGAAAATTTTAGAGTTCATAAATGATAAGCCTAAAGGGTAGGAAACGAACAATTTCATCTAATTATGAATCATTTTAGGATGAAAGTCATGGTAGGAAACAAATTAATGTATTTTTAAATAATAGGAACTAATAAATGGTCACAATATGCCGGACATTAAACATCCAGTAATTTGTTAATCAAATATAAATTTAATATTTCTATAATTTGGAGTTTGGGGGGGAGGACAAGTTCCTAACATCTGACACGAAGGTATTGGTGGAGGGGTGAATATAGGTGAAGGTCCTGGGTCCCCTGAGCCAATTGTTGATGGAGGAAGCTCACAATTCTCTGTATTTTCGCATGCAGCAAATGGGAGGGGTGGCAATTCTGGTAGTAGAAGTTTCTTAGAATCCTCTCCCTCACTAGCAGCAGTTCTATTAGATGCATTTTCATTTGAAATAGCAACAAAAACTCCATCATCAGTTAATTCGTAAGAATCATTTGTATAATTACCAGTCTCTGGATCAAAACTACCGAAGCTTGGTGGTGGAATAAATGTTTCTGTTTGCGCATCATACGCAGATCCTTTTGGGGGAGGGATGTATAAGCCAGTTCTGGTGTCAACATATCCACCAGCAGGAGGAGTGACTTCACCTGTAATGTAATTAATATTTCCAGCTGCATCTGCTAAAGTTTTAACTTCTTTTTTCATTATTCTTACTTTCTTAAGAACTTTTTTAGCTTCTATTTGACCAACAGAACTTTCCATTGATTGGTCGAGGGCATCTGAATTATTTGAAAATTCCTGTGCATCAACACCTGGTGGAATTCTTGACCTAAACTTATTCCTTTTTTTAGGTTTTCTATTTCTTGATTGATCTCGTTTTTTTATATTATCACCTTCATTTTTCTCTAAAACTTTTAACTGTGCCGGATTAATTCTTACCGGACTTGTGACTCTTAGTTGCTTAGGATTAGCACCAGAGTATTGACCACGTTTAACCATAACAGCTTGATCACTAGAAATAATTGATTCCAAATATTTTTGATTGTTTCGTACTTTTTTAAGGGCATCATTAATTTGGGCCATAGCAACTACACCCTCAAAGGTAACAAGTGAAGTAATTTGGTTGGTAGGATTATAATTAACCTGAAAATGTGTACCACGAACACCCATGGCAGCAGATTTTGTTTTAATAAAGAGTTTTGATTTCTTCTTGTTTTGGATACCCATATAGTCTTTATTTACTCTCGAACGTAGTTGCCCTTTCATTAATGTAAGGATTCCTGCTTTATTCTTCGGGAAGGCGGTAATTTTCATTTTCGATTCAGGTCCTAGATTCATCTGAGACTTATCTATAAATAATAATTTGACGAACGATTTTGATTTAGACTCTAACACTGTTCCTTCTTTAAGCCATAATCCCTTTGTGACAGGATAAGTGTTCCCATTGGCCTCAGTAGCAGATACTGTTCCGTAAACAATAATTACTTTAGCTACTTTGTCGTCTTTGCTAGCGAATGAGGCCATAAAGAATAGCGGTGTAATAGTTAATAATAAGATTAAGCGTTTTGTCATAATAAAACCCTATGGTTCAAAACATTATTACAGCGGACTTATCGACTATTATAAAAGGTTTCTTAATCTAAAAAATAAAAACCAATATAAGAGCTTAATTATCTGAAATGACATAACTTCGAAAAAATGACATTTTTGAGTCGTGTCCAAAATGAGGCATTTGGAGCTGATTTTTTAGCTAAATGGTCGAAATTGTGACATTAGATTATTTTGAGCAAATCTTCAGGGGGTCGACCAATTTTGGCCCCTTTATTAGTCACAAGAATAGGTCTTTCTATTAAGGAAGGATTTTCCAAGATGGCCCTAACCCAATCAGATTGATTCATGGAAGCCGGATCAGTAATAACTTCCTTATAAATGGCCTCTTTTTTACGAACAACGTCGATAGGCTTTTGATCAAGTAATCTAAAGATATTTACAAGCTCCTTACTAGTAAATCCTTCATTTAGATATTCTTTAATTTCAAATATGACGTTGTTTTCTTTTAGTAACGCAAGTCCCTGTCTACTTTTGGAGCATCTAGGATTGTGATAATAGATATTTATAGGCATGATTGATCCTTAAATAATAAAATGGTAATAATTTTAAACTATCATATCTCGATCTGACCTAGAAGACAAAAGGATATCAATGTCTGAATTAGCAAAAGTAAAAGAACAATTTCATTTTCATGTAAAAAAAATCCAAGATGTTATTTCCCAAGAACTAAAAAAATTAGATCCAAGTATAATAATGATAGAGGACCTTTGGACACGTGAAGATGTTGAAGGAAACCATGGTGGAGGTGGAATAACACGAGTTTTTACTGGCGATTTAATTGAGAGCGCTGGAGTTAATACCTCCCTTGTGTATGGAAAAGTTGATCCTAAATTCGCAAACAAAGTAGGTGGGAATCAAGACTCCATGTGGGCCGCAGGAGTCTCACTTATTATTCATCCAACTAATCCAAAAATACCTACCTCCCATGCAAACTTCAGAATGATAGAAATGGGAGAAAAGGTCTGGTTCGGCGGTGGCGCAGATTTAACACCCTTTTATCCTCATACTGAGGACTTCAAAGAATTTCATCAAGTCTGGAAAGATGCTTTAGCGAATGAAGATCTTTATAAAGAAATGAAAGAAACATGTGATACGTACTTTACAAACGTACACCGAGCCAATGAGATGAGAGGAGTGGGAGGAATATTTTATGATCACTTCAACACGGGGGATTTCAAAAAAGATTTAACTTTTGTTAAGAACTTATCAGAACAATTTGTTCCTTCTTATTTCCCTTTGGCCAAAAGAAGATTAAATGAGCCTTACGATGAACAAGATGTAGATTTTCAATTACATCGTCGTGGTAGATACGTGGAATTTAATTTACTCCATGATCGTGGGACAAAGTTTGGTCTTGAAACTAACGGACGAACAGATTCCATATTAGTTTCATTACCAAAACGCTGCAACTTCAGTTATCAATATGCTCCAGCAGAGGGAAGTCCCCACGCTGAAATGATGAAATACTATTACCCCCATG
>JABGXW010000052.1 GCA_018675575.1 Bacteriovoracaceae bacterium
ACTGGATTTTTATTCCAAAGTACAAATGCTTTAGCATGAGAAATATTATTTGGATCAATATCTTCAAATCGAATCTCTTTGGATTCCTCTAAGGAAATTAAATCCTGTTCAGATAAAAACACCAACTCCCCCCAGTCTAACATTAAATCTATAATACCACTCGATGCATCTTCTATCCTTGGATCATCAATGGATGTGTAAGCAAGAGTACTCCTGCTATAAATAAATCGCATATCATTAAAAAGATCCTTGACCTGATTAAAAAATGAAACAAGTTCAGGAACATCAATTGTCTTTATCTTATCTTTCTTTGCTCGATTGATCTCTTGCCTTTCAAATCTGTGAGCTAAATGATCTCTATATTCTTTCGCTCTTTCAATCAGTGACTCTTTTTCTTCTCTTAGTTTTTCTAAATCATCAATTGTAATAGTTTCCTTATTCTCACCAAAAACTCTAAATAAAGCCTCTCTAATTGATTTCTCAATCTCGGTTATACCATATTCAACCCTATTGCTCAAATTCCACAACCAACATTAAGACAACCTTAATATAATCTCGTTTAACGAGACTATATGCAAAAATACATAAGACTACGGGTCAAATACTAGCTAAACGCAATTCGAGATTTCGGAGAAGAACTGGCTTCTAAAGATGTTTATGGAAGCATTCAAGGGGGAGGTATTCGACTCGAAAAAGTAAAAAAGGCCGATTTTTAACAACTAATAGTAGAGAAAGAAAAAATCCGAACTTACGGAAACGACTTAAAGAGAACTGGTAATTCACTAATATGAAATAAATGCGAAGGATAAATAGAACTAGCTCTCAACCTTCTGAAAATTTAGAGCTTAATATAAAGGAGACAAAAAATAGATTTATTGATTATTGTTATCACATTCATTTATCAAGTTATCGTTTGGTATATCAAAGCGATGATGTAAAAGAAGGTTTTCTTGGGGCTTTTAGGGGCCCCAGAAACCTCTTGAATTGAATCGAACCGGACAGACAGCAGGTTTTTTCATATCCCCTTTAATCCATCGCTTTGAAGACGATTAGACTTTTGTTTTGCCTGACTTGCGTAGAATCCATCCGTCATTTTACTTTTTTCATTATCAGTAGACTCTAAAGTAATATATCGATCGAGATTCTTAATTCTGTTATTAAGCATTTCCCAGTTCATTGGACCACTATCTACACTCTCTACCCTGTTAATTTTGGTGACTCCAAAGTGCTGATCGACTTTAGAAGTCATCACTACGGCCTCACCTTGTCCGAGGTTTTTAAAGGTATTAGGGTGGATATTAAACTTCTCTACCGTTCTTCTGGAACCCATGCCTGTTTCTTCAGATCCGAAGAAGGTAGATTTATCAATTTGCTCTGTATCTTCTATCTCTTCTCTTGTTCCCATCATACTGGCGAATATCTCAGCATCATCAGACGACAAAGTGTTAAAAATCACTTTAGAGGCAGTATTTTCAAAAATTCTAGTTCCGAAATTATCTGAAACCTCTTTTAAGTCTGCCATGGACTGATGAGCTAACATAAGCTCTACCTCTGCTCCTCTTGCCTTATCAAGGAAATTAATAAAGTCAGGTGTTGCAAAAGAAGCAAACTCATCAATAACCACTGAAACGCTTGTTTCTAATTTGATTCGGCTATCGTAAATGTGCCCTACTTCTTTCATGAGATCCTGAAGAATCATTCTTCCAACAGACGTTGCGACCTCTTTTAATCCCATGGAGTTCATAAATAAGTAAACAACCTCGCCATTTTTAATGGCGTCTCTAAATTTTAGAGGCTCATAACGTTCTACGTTTGTCGTAAACACATCACCAGCATTCGAAAAAAGGATCTTTTTAATTTGAATCACAAGCCCAGAAAGCTTTTCAGCGTTCTTATCACTATCAAGTTCTTGAAAGAGAGAAGATATCTCTTGTTGATATTTAAAACCTGAAGCAAGAGGTAACAACTCCCTTCTATAAACAGGGTCCGTTAAAAGCTTTAAGACGTGTCCTAAATGAAATTTTTCACCTTCTGTATCTCTTAGGTAGCAGAGAAGATTTAAAGTCATAAGAAGGGCATTTTCAGCATAATTCTTGTAATATTCCTCACTCCAATTAAATGAATTCATAAGTTGTGAACTAATTTCTGTGGCCGAGCCGTATTCGATTGGATTGTAAGGAACGCTTAAATCTGAGTCGGAAAGAGTAAACACTTTAAAGTCTCGTCTTTCATTTAAAAGACATACTCCCTGTAACCACTCAAGTACTTCGAAGTCTGCTTTGAAGTCTAGAAAGATTAAACCTCTACCTTTCTTCACTCTATCTGCCATGAAGGTTTGTAAAAAATTAGTCTTACCCACACCTGATCCACCAACCACTTGAGTATGAAGTCCGAGGTTCTTATCAGTTAAAAAGCCAGATCTTCCATTTCCAAACAAAAAGACATTTTCATATTCTGGGATTTTAATTTTCCAAACAGCATTAAGAAGAAGTTCAATAGGACGAATTAAGACAATTCCAATCTTTGCAAATGATCCATTTTTATCAGTTCTTCTGGATCGAAATCGACCTAATGCAAAAAAAGCTATATATAGTCCAATTAGAACTAATAGGGACAAGAGCATCACTGAATTAAACTCAGAAAACGCCTCTTTGGTATTTTTCTTGACCAATTTTTGAAACTTAAAAGGGTTTACTTTCCTAAGATTGGCCTTGTTATAATTAACAATCAAAACGTCTCTTGCCTTAACTGAACCATAATAAGATTCGCGGGCTTCAGCTAAATCTTTTTCTGCCCAAGCCTCTCCAGGATAATCAAGAATCGTAGATTTCTTGTCTCTAATTGTTTCTAAATCGTCCTTCACATCTTCTTTTGCATATTTCAAATCATCTTTAATCCTGTCTATCTTTACAAAATAAGGGACCCCAACTTCACTATTTTTAAACGCGTTGGACGCATTCCATAAAGGAGTATGGGAAAAAGGAACTCCCCAGAATGTTAATATCAATCCAAGTGTAATCGTAGGTATGACCCAGTTAAGTCTATAATCGAGACGCTTCCCTGTTGCTAACGAAATTGCAATAACAGTTGGAATTAGAAGTAAGAACCATAATATATGAGGGGCAGTCTCATTAAGTTTGTAGATAAAAAGACCAGCAAGAGCTATTCCTATCAAGAAAGTTGAGCCTTCTTCTTTTTTCTTGTTATCTTTAGACATCTAAATTCTCCTATATTCTTGTAAATTTTGTTCAAGTCCTAAGTCTTTTATTGCTATGAACTGAATTGGAAATGTAAATTTACTATCTGCGTAAATTTGTTTATAGCTTGATAAAAGTGCATCAGAGACAAAAAAGAAAAGAACTTTTTCATTTATATTTTTTGATATTGCGAAATAAAATTGGTAATTTTTCAAAAGCTTTTTAATTCGGTCATTAGATTTTCGAGAGTTTTCAAATTCTATAATTAGATCAGAATCTTTATCAACAGAACGACAGTACGCATCAGGAATGATTTTATCTTTATCATTTACTCTTAAATAAAGGTTTCTATTTCTAATTATACGTTCAGAGGTCCAAGAATCTACGATCTTCTTTTTTTCTAATTTAATTCTAATACTTGTTAAAAGTTTATCATGGTCATGATTTTTAAGATCAATCCCTTTCATTCCAAAAGGAACTACGTCGAAGCCTTTTCGTTGAACTAGCTTTGTTCCATTTTCAGTTATGAGGTAGTTTAATTTTTTTCCACCCCACTCTAAAACAGAAAACAATAAATCATTATCTACAAAATCTTTAAGTCGTTTTTTCGGGTATCTTAAACCTTTTCCTTCAAAAAACTTCTCCCCTATCTGCTCCGCATTAACAAACTTCATTTCAGAAACAAAAACCAATATATATATATCTAATTTAGTTATTCTTATTTTCTTATTCTCAATCTCTTTCAAA
>JABGXW010000053.1 GCA_018675575.1 Bacteriovoracaceae bacterium
ATCTGCATGTTGAAGGTTGGGGCTGGTTTTATTTAATTTCAATTCTGGATGATTTTTCACGCAAAATAATTAGTTGGAAATTACAAACATCAATGATGGCCCACGATTTTGAAGAAGTGATTGAGGATGCTTGCATCAAGGCAAAAGTATTACGTTATTTTAACTACTTTTATTTTTTACGAATTCTTCTAAAATCTTTCTGAATATTTTTTATCAATCCTCTAAAACTCTCATCCGTTTCTCTTCTCCATCGGTGATATTTTTTACACAAAACTTTATTATCTGAAGAGAAAACTTTTAAGGGAAGATCATTAATAAGTATAGATGTACCTGCTCCTTCTTTAAACTCAACAGTTTGAAATGCCTTATCATTAAGTTTATATACTTCTGAATATGTACAAGATTCTTTTCCTTGAAGAACTCTTACGAAATAAAAGATTAGTTCTGAATTAGGTTTAATTGTAGTTTCCTGACCAAACCTTTTATACTTATAGTCTTGCTCATGACTTTCTTTGTAGGCTCGGCGCCAAGGTCGTCGTAACTATTCAAATGTTAAAGAGCTAAATGCTTAAGCTGTCTGACTTAAGTAAAATACCATTTTATTTCGATTAATTTTTCTGAAATCTTTTTTTAATTTAATTAGATCGAACATATCAAACTCCTTTTTGATTTGGAGTAAGCTTCTCAAGAAAAATTATATTGGGAAAGAGGTGCTAGGCGCCGAACATACTTTATACGTGCCATAATCGTTGGTAATTCACCCTACGATCAGTTCAGAAGCGGTAATACCAACGCTCTCACAGCGTCTCAGAGACGTGGCTTTGGAACTTTCAAAATGAATTGTGCTGGCTGCCATTCCGGCGCCAACCTCAGTGACAATAAGTTTTATAATGTGGGTCTCTACACCCAGGGACAAAATAATGGAGACACCGGTCGGATGGCGATTAGCAAAAAGAAATCGGATTTCATGTCATTTAAAACACCAGGTCTCCGCAACTTAATCACTAAGCAAAATACCCTGGGCCATAACGCCGACAAAACCTTGGATGAGATTATTGACAATTACTCTGACGGTGGAACTCATCGAGCCGAGTTCGGAAATATCGCCCCAACAATCCATGCTCTAGACTTAAGTCCTAGCGAAAAAGCTGACCTGAAAGAATTTCTTCTCAATGGATTATTAACAAATTAAATACCAATTTTCTTTCGGCCTCTCTCTTGGGAGGGCCGAATTACTTCATCAATACTATTAAGTCTTTCAAATACGACTTTAAATACCGTCGCTGTATCCGACTCCATTTTATCTATCAATCTTCTAGGTTTTGCTCTAGTAAAAGAAAACTTCGAAGCTTGGTGAAGATTCGCATGATCGCAATATTAACCTCAATTGTCTTCTTGCTTTTCACTTAATTTTGTAGAAGTTTTATTATAAAGACTCTCTAGAGTATTATCGCTCACGGACTCATGGTAACAAACAACATCTAAATCATAAGACTCCTGAATCATTGTTCCTTTTGCTTTTGAGCCACCATATTTAATTGTTGGAGTACTACCAAACTCATCACGTAGCAAATCTTCAACTTCTTTCCTACGACTTCTTAGTATTTCATTCTAGTCTCTCTACATACTCATACTTTGATTCGCTATTCGAGTCATAAAGTTACACCTCATTTTCCAACTTCAAGTTTATCGACATACCAAGTTCTGTTGCGATTGGGTATGATACGGTTAGGAGTAAGTGAAGATTATAGCCTGGCCCAAAAGTCTCACGACACAAGGAAATTTACTTCTAAAGAAATACTACGCAAAGATCAAACATCATCTCAGTAACTTATCTAATTTTTGGGTAATTTTTAAATAGCTCTAATATGCTAATCTCGTAAAGAGTCGATGAAATGAGCACACTACTATAGAAGAAATAATAAACCCAAGTCCCGACACCGCAAGTTGGAAGGAGCAATAATTTTTCATTGTTACTTTATTTTTTTGCAAAATTATTAGAAGTAAATATTCTTTGCAGAATCGTGCTCTTTTTGAACAAATTTTTTAATTAACATTAGATGTCCCTCCACTTTGCTCGACATTTAATGTTTATAACGAAAATATAATCTACATTATTTACCATAGTTTTTTTATATTCCATTAAATGTTTTACTGACGCTGAATACAGCATACATAAAAGTATGGAGCTGGCGATACGTTATGCAGTGTCTTCTCCTCCTTCATCTGAGGGGCATCCACATTTATATTGTTTTAAATCCTTATTTGATACTCCATTACTTAAATTTTCTAATACACGGCAATCCATCAATAGATCATTACTATGAACTCCATGCCCACTTAAAGAATTAGCACTAACTAGTAAAAGTTCAGTATTGTTTGCATTATTGTTTGGAAAGTGACAAACGAGTACCTTTTGCTCGTTTTCATGTGGGTCTTGGCCACCATTTGCTTCACTTGTAAAAGTACTACTACTGCTACTGCAAGAAAATAAATCAAGATCGGCATTTTTAATTAAAACTCCACCTGCGAGACATATTTTATTATCAGTATCACATGGCCTTACTCCTGAACCATGACCTGAACCATGACCTGAACCATGACCTGAACCATGACCTGAACCATGACCTGAACCATGACCTGAACCATGACCTGAAC
>JABGXW010000054.1 GCA_018675575.1 Bacteriovoracaceae bacterium
CTCATTTGGTTTGCCTCTACATTTCCTAGACCAACTGAAGATTTAACACAAGGTATGAGCGAGGCCCAGGTTTCTTCTTTTACGCTCCAACATTCTTATATGGGTTCAGTTGGTAAAGTAATTGAGCCAGTCATTGAACCGCTTGGTATGGACTGGAAAATGGGTGTAGGATTATTGGCCGCATTTGGCGCCAGAGAATTATTTGTGGCCACAATGGGTACTATATACGCACTCGGTGATGTAGATGAACAGTCTAATAGCTTGCGAACGAGACTTTTATCCGAAAGACATCCTGTAACTAACAAGCCTATATTTAATTTAGCGGTGGCATGGTCATTATTAATTTTCTTTGTATTTGCTATGCAATGTATGAGCACTTTAGCTGTCTTAAAGCGTGAGACAGGAGGATGGGCCATGCCTCTTGTTGCTACTTTATATATGGGAGTCTTAGCTTATACTGGAGCATTTGTAACTTATAGATTACTTGTCTAAGTTATAAATTTGGTTTTTTAACTATAGCATTGAATTTAATTTTATCTTTATTTTTAAAGACAAGTGTAAATGGAATTTTATCTCCAACTTTAACTTTCTCATAAGTTTCTTTTAAACCAAATAACATCAGATGGTTTGACATCATTTTAAACTCAACAAATCCTCGAGCAGGAATAAGAACATAATCTAGCTTTCTCATTCTCATTATACCATCTATATTTGAATGGGAATGAAGTTCAACTGTTTCAAAGTAAGCACTTTGTGCATTTTGAAGTTTAAGTATTTCTTTTGTAGGATTGTAAATAATAAAATAAGCTGATGAGTTTCTTATTCCAGGGATCATTTCTCTGACCCAAGCATTTTTAATTTCAACATT
The DNA here is from genome assembly GCA_018675575.1 of Bacteriovoracaceae bacterium. Classification (GTDB taxonomy): domain Bacteria; phylum Bdellovibrionota; class Bacteriovoracia; order Bacteriovoracales; family Bacteriovoracaceae; genus M0603. The sequence continues at coordinate 869 of JABGXW010000054.1, forward strand.
GTCCTTTGAAAATATAATTGGACTTGCGAGCATAATTAGTAATATTAATATTTTTTTCATCTAATTTCCTATTAGTTTTTTTAAATCATTAAAAAAGATTTCATCCAATTCAGAGTAGGAGTTATAAAAGAGTCCATTTCTATTAATAATTATGTATCTAGAGGTGTGATCAATTGTATACCCCATTACTGAGTCTTTTTGCTGTATTAGTTTAAAATAAATTCCATATTGATTGGTTATCTTTTTTATCTCAGCTTCTGTCCCAGTCAGACCAATGTTTGATTTAGAAAAATATTCTACATATTCTTTTACCTTTTTTGCTGTATCACGCTTATAATCAACCGATATAAATATTGGCTGAACTTTAACTATTTCGGATGACGAAAGTTTCTTAAGTTTATTTGCTAATTTTGTAAGTGCAGTAGGACAAACATCTGGGCAATGGGTAAAACCAAAATAGACGATACGTATTTTACCATTTGATGATGACAAGGACCATTTCTTAGTTTTATTATTTAGGTAACGAGTCAAAATGAAGTCACCACCTAATTGTTTTGTTACTAAAGTGGAGCGTCGCGCCTTTATCATTCTTTTATCGGGAGCTTCGGGGGTACAGCTAAGTAGGAGAAGTAGTATAAATATACAAATATTCGTTTTCATATAACCACTATAATTCAATTACTTTAATAATTACATAAAGTATCAGATGACACGCACCGCAATCAGTATTTTATGATAGATCCTTATTATGAAAATATTAGTGATCATTTCTATCTTATTATTTACTCTTTCATGCGAGTCAGAAGATTTGAATCAAACTCAAACAGAACTAGAGCAAGATGCAAATGTTATATTATTAACTCTCGATGGCGTAAGATATGAAGAATTCTTTAATAGTGACATTTTCAATAGATATTGGTCCAAACATGCTCACCAATCAACTGTTTTAGGGCATCCAAATAAACAATCAAAGGTCAGAATTGCAAACTTTTCAGTATTGAGTCTCCCGGCCTATAAAACTATCCATTCAGGCAAGCGAAGTTTTTGTTTTACTAATAATTGTGGTTTTCCAAAAGAAGAGACATTAAGTGAAAAATTATTACGAGTGCATAACTGGCATCAGTCTAAAGTGGCAATTATAAGTTCCTGGTTTAATATTTGCTATTCTGCTGTCAGATCGTTGAAAAATGTTCTCAATAGTTGTGGTAACAAACCTCTCAGGCTTTCTGATCATGATGAAATTAATATAAATCAAACAATTGATCTCCCCTCATGGGAAGGACGAAAAGATAAGTATACTTTCCAACATGCTGTCAAATATATAATTAATCATAGGCCAAGGTTTTTACATTTGGCACTTTTAGATTCTGATGAGTGGGCGCATAAAAATGATTGGAAAAATTATATTAAAAGTCTTAAAAAATATGATTTATATATAGATCAGCTTTTCAAACTTTTAGAAAATTTAGGAGACTATGGTAATAAAACAACTGTCATAATAACTACAGATCATGGTAGAGGTAAAGGAAAGAAGTGGACCAGTCACGGTAAAACTTGGCATGCTCGAAAAATCTGGATGGCATTAAAAGGTCCCAATATCCCCCATAAAGGACCCATAGATCATAAGTATGAAGTAAATCATCTCCACATACGACCAATCATTGAATTACTTTTAGGTGTAAAAGATATCTATGGGAAAAAAAGAATTCTTAAATTATTTAAAGATCAATTAATTCAATAATTTTTCAAAGCGAGTTACAGATTTATTAACTATATCTAATGAACCTTGCCAAAATTCTTTTTCTTCTATACTTTTTCCAAAATGCTTATCAATTAGATCAACAGCATTCATCGATCCAGTGTCTCTTAAGATCTTAAGATATAGGTCATTAAAATTATTACCGTGTAAATCTTTTTGGGCATAGATTCCTAAGCTAAACAAATATCCAAACAAATAAGGATAATTATAAAACCCAAGTCCACTAATTGAAAAATGTAGTTTACTTGCCCACATCATATCATCCATTTCGGAAAGGTTTTTACCATACCATAAAGTCCAAGCATTATTCATAGTCGACTTCATTTCAGATACAGATAAGGCCCTCTTTTTTCTCTGTTCAACCAATTGTCTTTCAAATTCAAATCTTGCTGGAACATTACAAAGCATCGCTGCTGCAGATTCAGCATCTTGCCAAGCAATTTCAAATTGATCATTTTTATTTTTGGAATTTTTGTACAGGTAGTCTCTAACTAATGTTTCACCAAATATTGATGCAGTCTCTGCTGTTGTCATGGCGTAATGAGTTTTAATGATATGCATATCTCTCATCACCCAATTATGATAAGCGTGACCTAGTTCATGGGCCAAGGTTATGACATTTCCCATTGATCCATCGTAGGTCATAAAAACTCTAGGCTCTCTTTGCTTTGCAAATTTTGTACAATATGCCCCAGGAGATCTAAAATCAGTTTCTCTTGCATCTATCCAATTATTTTTATACATCATTTGGGCAAATTCCCCCATAGCAGGAGATAATGTTGAAAATGCCTCACTAATAAGATCTATAGCTTCTTTAAAACCATATAGCTTACCTTTTCCTTCTTGAATCGGTGCGGGTGATAGAATATCCCAAGGGCCTAGAAGCTCTACATTATTTGCTTTTGCCATTCCTATTAAAGCTCGATGGCCAATTGTTCTATTTTCAAAAGTTGATTCCATTAATGAATTGAGAGTTTTTCTTGTAATATGAGACTGATGACAAGATTTATCTAAATAATGCAATTTTTTATGCTTAGATCTGCTGCTATTTTCTTCTATCCTCCAGCCATTTAAGGAATTTAGGATTGAGCAGACAGATTCTTCATGCAACTCCCAAGCAGATTTGATAGCTCTCCATGAAGCTTCCCTTTTTTTTCTGTCAGCTTGTCTTAATATAGAAGAGGCCATTGCAAGCCCCATTTTTTCACCAGCAACAACTACTTCAAGGTTAGCAGCGATAGTACTATAAAGCTTTCCCCAATTATGAAGTCCATCTCGAGAAAGGCCTTGAATAATTTTTTCTTCTCCGGAACTAAGCATGAAGTCATTCATTTTTCTCATATGCGAAAATTTAAAATCCATATTTTTAATTATTTCATGATTTAAAACTTTAGATAAAGTTTCTTCGTCAATTCTTTTGATGTACAAATCTAAGGGGGTCATCATCTTCATCAGGTTTGAAAATAAAGGTGCTACACTCGATACAATTTTTTTTGCCTCTTCATTTTTAGCATCGACAGAAGTAACACAATGACAATAGGTCATTATCGTACTTAGCTCTATATAAATACGATGCCTTTCACATAAAAGTTCTTGCGCATTTCTAACTGCATGCTCTTGTGTCGCTTCAAGGTCGTTTAATACATTTTCAAATTTTGAAGCTTTTTCTGAAATAGCTTCTAGATCTTTAATTGACTCTTCGATGATTTTATTTATTTTTGGATCTTCAAGAGATTCAAAAATAGAGGAATTATCCCAAACAGTACAATCTGAAATATCTTTGTTCATCACTTATCCCTATGCCAAGATTTCAATGAGGAAATATTAACGATGCGCAGGGCAATATGACAAGGGCCTTAACATTTAATGTCTTAAGTTATTCTTCCATTTTGGATGATGGAAATGAAGCCTATGGTCACATGAGTTTGAAACGACAGAGTCAGTCATATTGATCTTACCAATTGTTTTCCAATTTTTGTTTCCTTTTTCATCTTCTTTACTTGCTACATCAATATTAAAAGCTAAAGTTCCTCGATAATTTTTTATATTTAACTCATCTCTAAAGTCTTTCTCATTAACTTTTTGTCCAGGAACTGCAGAAACCTTCATCCATTTAGGAGTTTTTGCAGTTCTAGTTTGAGTTTCGTTTAATTCAGAGATTTCATATAATTGTCTCATTCCTGGATTCTCATCAGCTTTTCCAAACGTAATAGCAAGCTTTAATGCATAGGCTAGATGAAGCAAAACCTGTGTTGTTTTAGAGGCAGCGGGTTCATTTGTCATTTCCACATCTGTATAATGATCTGCTTTTGTTCCTCCAAGATCATCTACTAAAAAAAAGTTAGCCGTTTTAACTTTAGGGTTAAGATCGTTTTCATCTATTGGAAATAATTTCCCGGCAAAACCAAAGCCACGTAATTCTCCTTTTTTTGTACCTGACATAGCTGTAGATGCTCTGGCAATAATATTGGCAATAGTTCCTTTTCTAAATTGTCCAGTATATGGATTTTCTTTTGTTATTTCCCATTTTCCTCTTAGGCATACACCATTTGGATGGGCCAATTTATTAAATTGAGGTAAAATATCAGATTTGTCTGATAACGTTCTTTCTGCAGATTGTTTGATTTTATTTTTAAAGAATCCAATAAGGCTTGCAAATGAAATTTTGTTTTGAGGTTTCTTGTATTGATCACTAGTCATTTGTTCCCAGACGGAATCAACGGATGAGCCCTGGTAAGATGTGGCATAGCTTGATTGTGCACATAAGATTGCTATTATAAAGATAGCTATTTTCATATAATTCTCCGATTATTTTAAATAAAAGATAATATACAATAACTTAAATCATTTGCTTTAAGTTAATGCTCATAAGATACTAATTACAAGGTACTAAGTCCTAAAAATGAGGTTTTCTATGCAAGAAATAAAGGTCGTATTTTTAACTAGTTATGAACTTATCATGTCTCTAATCTTTGCAATGGTGACAATCTACTTTGCCACCAAGTTTATGAATAAATTCGTGCTCTCAGCACCTGTTGAAGAATTCATAAAAAAGAGACATAAATCAGGCTGTCTTATTAGTGCTAGCCTGATCTGCTCAGTACTATATTTAGTTCAAGGTAGTATCGAGCATTCAACCTTAGCACTTCAAAGTCTTATGATCGCCCATAAAGAATTTTCAATTGAAATACTCGGTATTGCTTTTGGCTACTTTATTATTTTTTATATCGTAACTTTTCTAACTAGTTTCATACTCATTTTTATCATTTCTAAGATTTATAGAAAGATGATGGAGGAGATAGATTTTGATGATGAAATTGAAAAACACGATAACTTAGGTCTTTCACTTTTTCTTTCTTTTGTGCTATTAGGCATCGTTTTATTCATTGATAAACCTATAAATCATTTCCTTGGCTCATTGGTTTTCCATGAATGGCTCGAAAAATTATAATGAATAAAAGCCTTTTAGTTATATTTATCTTATTAAGTTTTTCAGTCTTTGCTGAACCTGAACAGTATATGAAAAAGCAGCATATAAAGACCTCTTCAACAGAAATAGGAGAAAAATCATATTTCACGTTTGGCTTTAAAGATACAAATGGTGCTTACAAGGAATGGACTTGGTCTAATAACACAGAGGAAATGAAATCATTATCAAGGGCATTTGGTCTATATAATAAAAATCCAAAGGATTTTACTTATTACGATAATGAACTTCCTAAAGCAATGTATAAAGATCATTTTTTAATGGGAGTGCTTCCCGACTATAGTGCCTTGGTGAACTTTTATCAAAAATCCGTTTATCATCTTTATTCAAATTGGAAGTCATTTAGTTCAAAAGCATTATTATCAAAAAGAGAATCAGTTGAATTATTATTAAGGTTTTTTCAAGACTTTCCTTATGGTGTTCCTCCCGTCACTTTGGAAAATAGACTTATTAGTGGTCTCTTTGTTCCACCTTTAGTTTTTAAAAATGGCTGGGCGGATTGTGATTCTAAATCACTTCTAATGGCGACAGTTCTTTCTCATGATGCCTATTATAAGGATAAATTAGCTATGATTTTGGTACCGGGTCACGCACTCCTTGGGCTTAATATTACACCGCTACCATATGATGACACATACTCATTTAAAAATATTAAATATGTCGTAGCTGAGCCAACAGGACTTGGAAGAACCCCCTTAGGTAGAAAAAACTCTCCCTACAATAAAGTTTTGGCGATTGAGCCCATCAGGGTTGACTCAACAAGTTTCTCTCGTTCGAATTCTCAAACAGAAGGAGTGAGTCAACAAAATACTCTTCAGATTTTAACTTCATCAGACTGTGTAGATGGTGCCATATTGGTTGATTATACTTCTGCGGTTAAAAATGCCAGGATTCAAATGTGCCAGATAAAAAAAGATGGACAGTATTTAAAGCATGGACCAGAAGTCATATTTAATTCTACAGGAGCACCTATTTCAAAGAATATTTATAACATGGGTGAAAAATTATAATTTTTATATGGGACCATTTTGTCACCAAACAAAAATAAATCCTTACTTTTGCGTATAAATAGGATATAACAGCCCGAAATAAGATACTTCAGCAGCACTTAAAAAAATCAGCACTATTATCATTTACAAATCTAGTATACATGCTGCTTATATATTAATTGCTAGTATTATTGGGGGAAGGTATGAAAGTTTTAACAGTTTTATTCTTATTAAGTATTTTAGTTTCATGTGGAGATACTTCTGAGGAATTGGGTGCTATAGGTCCTGGACTATTTACTTCTCAACAGGCCGATTTATTTATCCAGCAATTAAAAACTAAAGCTCCCTTCAAACTGGGACAGACAAAAGTTATCTATGAAGATCTATCCAAAAAAATAAATTCTAATCTTACTTGTAATTACTGGGAAGATAGAACTATAGAAATTACAGCTGTTCAAAATACGACATTAGAGATCACTGCATACTTTCAGTCTTCTCTAATGGAGCAGCAAGCTTCAAAATGTCCATCAACTAATTCAGATGATTTAACAAAGTCAAAAGCGATGACAAAAGAAGAATATAATTCTATATCCTCAAGGTTTGTAAAATTTTACATTGATCATAATTTTCGATGTTCAGAAATGAAAAGTGCTTGTCTATCGTCTAAATTTATCAGTACTAAAGATGAAGATTTAAAAGGAATTCCAACTGTAAAAGTTATCACTGAATATACTTACAATGATGGGACAATAGGCGAACTTACGACCTGGGTTTCAAAGCGTAATTTATTTGAAGGGATTCTTAAATACCAACTTCTTGATAAGCAAACTAAGAAACGGTGGTCTATGCGAGGATTTCTTTCAGCAATCTATTAAATAAAAGTAAAAATGGCATAAAGAATTTGACGTTATTCAAGTGAAAGTTTTTAACAATAGTTTTCTATTTCAGTAATAATTATATCTCTTGCTACAAAAATTTATAAAGATTAGAATAATTAAATGAATGAAAATACTAAAAATGCTCTTAATCTGTTACAAAAAGAGTCGACCGGGATTCTTTCAACCCATTCTCTAGATGTTAAAGGTTACCCTTTTGGATCTGTAACGCCCTATTGTCTTGATAAAGATTTTCACCCTATAATTCTTATAAGTGAAATTGCCCAACATACAAAAAATATTGATTCTAATTCTAAAGTTTCCCTTACAGTAACTGAACAAAGTGTTGAGGCAGAAAAACAAGCATTAGGAAGAGTCACCTTACTTTCCGATGCTAAAAGAGTTACAAAAGGTTCTTTGTACTATAAAGTTATTTCTGAAATATACCTTCGATACTTTCCTGCTGCAAAACAGTATTTTGAGGCCCATAATTTTTATTTTTATAGATTAGAATTTGTCCGTATTAGATTTATTAGAGGGTTTGGTCAAATATTTTGGGTAGAGCGTAATGAGTGGAAAGCAACAAATGTTTTTCAAAAGGAAGAATTACACAAAATAATAGGACATATGAATGCTGACCATCAAGATGCTTTAAAAAAATATTGTAAAACATTTAAAAACCTAATTCCTGACTCTAAAACGCCCCTATCTATGATTGGTTTATATCAATATGGATTTGATCTCCTTTACGGTAAAGAAAAACTACATTTTTCATTTGAAAGAGAGGTTTGTTCTCCTGAAGATGCAAGAGAACAATTTATTGCCATGGCAAAATCATAATTAATTAGTAGCAATATAATCACTCAAAAAGCTTCCTAAAAACTTTTCATCTGGGTGCCCACTATATGAAGTGCTAAGAGCTGTTGGGATGTAACGAAATAAATAAAAACCAAACACACCAGATTGACTCTGCTGCATTAGATGCTGTGCTTCATGAGTTAAAGTCGTTAGTCTATTAAACCCAATATCTGACATGGACACATTGCCTGGTAATGTTATTGAAGCGGAAATGGCATCAGGAAGAACACCTCCTACTCTAAAATTTGAATCCAGGATCAATTGACGGTCAATTGAATATAAACCACCTCTACCGACATCATTTTGAAAGTTATTTTCTGCCGCTATCATTTCGTCTAATTCTTGATCTGTGTATTCTTTAAAAGGGTGATATCTTGTGCCTAAAATCCAAATAGTAAGTGCAGAACTAATGGTACCATAAACCCCTCCACGTATTGCGCCATTAAGAATCCCCTCTCCTGTAAAACCTGCAACAACTGCCCCTTGAATGGAACCATTAACTGTCGTTCCTATAATTTCATAAAGTCTATTCCTAGCAAGTGATAAAGAGTCAAAGCCTGAAGTCATAGGCCTTGCAATGGAATAAGGTAGTATGTAATAACGAACTAAATTAAGACCAGCTCCAACAATAGCACCCGTTCCAACATCTTGTCCGGTTAGCAGTGATTGTAATGCCCCTTGGGCAGATCCCAATGCTAATATTCTATAAAGCCTTCCTGCAGTAAATCCAGAACCTAAAAGAAATGCAGAAAGAACATCCATAGGAGCAGAACGTATAAATTCTCTCCATTCTTTGTCATGCTTTAGGTTATAGATCATTTTTCTAATTAAAGAATTAGTCGCCATAGAAATAGAAACATTGCCACCACTTGCAATCATAAGAGCTGTTCCAGTCAAGAGACCAACATAATTTTCAACTTTAATTAGATATTTAAATATATTAACAAATTTTCTTCCTACTTTTTTAATAAAGCTGTCACTAAAGTAATGACTCCGACCTCTACTATCGATGAGATCAGGATTATTTTTTTTCATCCATGGACGGTTAGGATAAACTTTTTCCAATATATAATATTGCTTTAAGACAGAAAGTCTACGAGGTAAGCTTTTTTTTCTAAATTCTAATTTATAATGTGTTTCATTATCTAAATTATAATTTAATAAATCTTTTTTTATTTTTGTCTTATTTCTCTTAATCCATTTTCTAACTAATAATAAATAATTGTCATCTTTTAAGTTTATTATATTTTCATAGGTGTATTCTTTAAGCATTTTTTGAATTTGAAACCAATTTATCCGAATAAATTCAGGAGTCATGACAATATGTCCTTGGACAACAGGAACAATTATCGATTGTTTTGCTAGCTCATCTTTTACAAATTTTAATAATAATTGTTTTTGAGGTAATCTTTGAATAAGATTAAATACTTTTACTATTTTTTTATTTACTTTAGACCTTGAAGTTGATGCATATATTTCGCCACTACGTCGAATTCGAAAACGAACATCACTTTGGTGATTACCATATTTTTTCACATCATTTTTATATTGTTTTCTAATTAATTTTAGATAAACACGATAATAGGCCTTTTTAATTTTGTTTGATATTCTTTTAGAGATTTCTTTAAATTTAGTTACTGTAAGTTTATGAGTAATAAAAGGTTTACTAGAGAGCATTGAATAGGCATCAGCAAGACCTATTCCTTCCGCAGAGTTAATAATAGAGTTATATTTTTTGATTCTGTGTAGAATTTTTAAATCTTTTATTTTTTGAAAGTCTATAATTTTATATTCTGGGATAATCGCCAAGGAGTTTTTATTATATAATTGTAAGTATAGTTTTTTATTGAGTTTTTTTTCAAAATCCTTGTCATTTTTAGCAATTTTTTTAAGTGTTTTAAACCATTCAAAGAAGTAAATGGCATCATCTCTATATGCATTATTTAATTCATTTCTATAATGATTAAATTGTCCTTTGTCCAAAATCAGAGAAACTGTATCTACTATGTCAAAAAGTGATAAGTCGAAACGATAGTTTTCGCTTTCGGCATAGATATTAAGGTGAGTGCCAGGATTATTAGACTCCGTAATAAGTATTTTAAAAAGAGGATTCTTTTCGATCTTCAGCTCGAAGCTAAACACCTGAAATGACGCAAGACAGATCAGTAAAAACAAGGTGATTCGAGAGATAGTTTTTGTCATAATATCTTCTAACATAGGAACTATTGATAAAAGTATTTTTGTAAAAATACCTATATCCTTTATCCTTATTTATTGTTTCTAAGCACAATAGTTAAAACTATTTTTAGAACATTCCATGGCAAGATGCAGGAGAAATATATGATTTTACGAGGTATGGCAATTTCTTGGTTGATATTCCTAAGCTTTTTCAATTTATACGCAAATACTATAACAATAACGACAGATAAATTAAAAAATACAAAACTTCTTTCTAATCTAGCTAAACCTTGGGCGTTTGATTTTCTAAATCCTAAAGAAATCATTATGACCTTAAAAAAGGGTAAGTTAATTAAAATAAATCTAAAAAATAATAAACAAACACCTATTGAAGGACTTCCAAAAGTAAGAAGTATAGGTCAAGGAGGACTCTTGGATGTTAAGGTAGCTCCTGATTATTATACCTCTCATAAAATATTCATCACTTATTCAAAAAAAGTAGATAAAGGAGTAACGACAGCTCTTATCTCAGGAATACTTAACAAAAATAAATTAACAATGATTAAAGAGCTATTTGTGGCCAAAACAATTAGTACTAAAGGGCAACATTTTGGTTCGCGTATTACTTTTGATAATAAATACATCTATATTTCCATCGGAGACAGAGGTTACAGACATCGTGCACAGATGCTCGACTATCATAATGGAAAAATAATTAGACTGAATCTTGATGGAACTGTGCCAAAAGATAATCCATTTTATAAAACTAAAAATGCACTCCCAGAAATCTACAGTTATGGACATCGAAACCCTCAGGGATTATTTTTTGATAAATTTTCAAAGAAACTTTGGAATGGTGAACATGGACCTAGGGGCGGAGATGAGGTCAATCTTATTACAGCTGGTAAAAATTATGGATGGCCAGTTATTACCTACGGTAAAGAATATTATGGCCCAAGCATAGGAGAAGGTACTAAAAGGCCTGGAATGGAACAACCGGAATACTACTTTGTACCGTCAATAGCGCCTTCAGACCTACTGATATATTCAGGTAAATTATTTAAGTCCTTAAAAGGCCATATTTTTCAAGGCGCCTTAAAATTACGACATATAAATGTCTTAATTAAACAACCAAATGGAAAGTATGAAGAGACTAGGATTGTTCAAAACATAGGTCGAGTACGATCTATTCGAGAAAATGAATTAGGTGAAATTTACTTTGCTACTGATTCAGGACAGCTTTACAGGCTAACTAAGTCATTTAAGGATTCTAAATAGTTATTTTCGTTAATTTCATAATGCATAATTATCGGGCACTTTTAATCAGGGATTATATTTAGAGAAGTAAATAAGGGTAGAAATAACATACTTATATCCTTTAAGTACCCTAAATCATTATAATCGAGAAGATCTACGTTTTCATACAATTTAAGGACAAATTGAAGAGTATCATTAATATTGCTATTAACTGGTACAGGTATTGGTAAAGTCAATGATTATAAAACTTTTGCTATTAACTTCTATTTTGATCACGTTTTCATGTCAAAATCAAATCCTTGTAGAAGGCCTACCCGAGAGACAGAACTCTTTAGAAACAATCGGTAGCGGGCAAGCTCCAATGGCAAATACTATTACCCCTACAAATTTTAATGAAGACGTTGAAAGCATCATTACTCTTTCTTATTCCGACAATGAATCAGACCCTGCACTGACTTGTCAGACTTCCAATTTAACAAATATAATAATCACCGCTAGCTGTGCTTGTGACCTGACAGGAATTTGCACTGTGGGTGTTACTGGAAATCAAAACTATAATGGAGCTGGAATTTTTTCATATAAAGTCAGCACAGGTGATCAAAGTTCAAACCTTGCCGACGCCGCCTTTACTATTTTGCCAGTTAATGACATCCCCGATTTACTCACCAACACAGGTAAATCTATCCCCGAAGGCATTAGTTATATTATTAAAAATACCGAACTCAACTCTTCTGATGTTGAAGACTCTAGTTCTAATATTACGTATACAATTGAGACTGCTCCAAGAAATGGAGAGTTAAAACTAGATGGTGTTACATTGAATGTTAATGACAACTTTAGGCAAAGCGATATTAATAATTCAACATTAACATATCTCCACACCGCCCTCAATACTGACGATGATAGCTTTCAATTTTCTGTTCAGGATTCATCAGCAGCTGAAGCTATAGGTGCCACAACTTCTACCCCTGCCACATTTGCTATAATTATTACCATCGATTTATGTCTCCATAGTAGCGAGACTTTTACCAACAATAGCATTTTTACAATGCCTGCTAATTGTTATTCCATTACTCTAAAAATGTGGGGCGGTGGCGGTGGAGGAAGTCCCGCTTATGAAGACCTTGGTATGGGTGGTCAAGGTGGACCGGGTGGTTACACTGGCCTAAGCAGAGCAACAATTCCCGGAACTATATACCAAATTAAAATTGGTGCAGGCGGAAGGGGTGGCCAAAATAATGAAATAAACTGTGGTAGTACAGGCGGAGTTGGAACGGATACTTTTTCTGGAGGTAATGGAGGTGAGCCTCGCTCTGATGGAGGTGACGGTGAAGGGCTTCCCGACCGACCTACGCTAGGCGGCGGAGGGGCAGAGGAAGCAAAAGAGTTAAACACTATTCAGGGAGGATCAGGTTGCGGAGGAACAGGAGCTTCTGCAATTATAAGCGGAAATGCTGGAGCTGGATCAGGAGGTGATTGTCTAGGTGATGATAATCTACAAGGAGCGGGAAGGATTCCCGCCCATTCTGCCCTTGCTGATAGGTCTGCAGAAGGAGGAACTGCTGGAAAATATGACTCCTGTGATTCCTTAAATGGTGGAGATGGAAAAGTAATTATAAGTTACTAACGACTTGTAAAGGTTTAATCGTGGACCTGTTTACAATCCTTTAATATCTCCACTTTTCTCTAACGAGAGTCGACAAGTTTTGGTGCCATCCGAAAAAGGATCTACCGTATTCCCCAGATAGTAACGAAAACTCCATGATCGAAGGCCAAAAGTTCGGGAGCGGAAGGCCGCAACAGGGTAAGATGAGAACGTCACCATAGAAGTTTGAGTAATCTTTTAAATCCTCAGCTCGTGTTGAGACTTACAATAGATCCATGCTGAGCTTTATTTTTTAAATTTCTTACAAGTAAATTAGCTCCTATAGCTTTTGCTTCAAATACTCTTGTTGAAATACTTTAAAGACAAGGTTTTTTCTATATAGAGAATTAATGATATCTTTTAACTTGTTAGACATTTTGAGTTTTTTTGATTTATTGGAAATATGCAACCACCATTCTTTTGTTCCCAATAGTAGAGGTGGAGGAAATTCATCCAGGTTAATATTACTAATTCTTGCTGAATGTAAAACCCCTGATTTTGAACCAATGATACCATCCACTCTATTTTTGTTTAACATTTTTAATGCTTGCACATAGTTTCTTACCGGTATCTTAAATATTTTTTCATCATTATCAAAACGGTCATGAAAGCTAGCTGCCCTTATAGTTGCAATTTGTAGATGATGTAATGACTTATAATCTTTTAATTGCTTTCCTCTTTTTACCCAAATTAAAATTTGAGACTCACTAAGCTTAGCAACATATTTGATATCATTTGCAATTTTTTTATTTTTAAATATTAAAGCAGCGTCCAGGTCTCCATTCTTTAAATTCTTTAAGATTCGAGCATAGGGCAGTTTAATAATTTCGACCTTTAGGTCAAGTTTCTCCTCTATAGTAGAATATATTTTAGATATGACTCCTTTAGATGGGTGTTCATTATCATAAAAAGGGGGAAATGAAGGTAGTGATACTTTTAATGTATCTTCACCAAAACACCATGAGTTTAAAAATATTATCATTAGAAAAGCGATAAGTTTGATCTAGTAATCCTCTTGTTAAAAATTTACAATATTCTATAAAATGGAGGTCAAATGGTGCTCGGAACTGGACTTGAACCAGCACGGGTTGCCCCACACGCCCCTCAAGCGTGCGTGTCTACCATTCCACCACCCGAGCACTTAAATGGTGATCAGATAATAATCATCTAGGATTGAATTGGCAAAATTTTTCTTATTAAATAAGGATGTTATTTAGAAGGGGTACGCCTATCTTCGAGGCAAATAGAGTTCAATTTCATCAATTAAAAACTTTATACGCTTTTGTGTTTCTTTTAAAAGATTTATTTTTTCAGCTAAGAGGTTCTTTTCTCCTCTTGCAACAACTGGACTTATTTCAAAGTCATCATAGGTTTCATCGAGGTCGATATCTATACCCGAGAACTCATCTAAAAGTTCTTGGAGAGGGTCGGTTAAGATTTCTTCGTCAAAAACCGGGAAGTTTTTTGAAGAGGGAAACATAACTAAATTATTATCAGATGTTGTCTCGATTTCTTTCACTTTTATTAACCAGCATTGTGAGTCTGAGTACTTTATTGCGCTCGAGTTCTATGTTGCATGCAATGTGCCATATTTACAGAGCTGCTCCATTATAATAACAGTAACTTGCCAAAGTGAGTTACATTTTGATTGAACAAGTGACATCACACTGACTAAAGTATAGGCAAGTTTTAATATGTTGGTTAATAAAATCAAAGAGTTTGATACAA
>JABGXW010000055.1 GCA_018675575.1 Bacteriovoracaceae bacterium
AAGTGACTAAGCCTATTGCAAAAGTCGAAGACGAAGTGACTGAGCCTATTGCAAAAGTCGAAGACGAAGTGACTGAGCCTATTGCAAAAGTCGAAGACGAAGTGACTAAGCCTATTGCAAAAGTCGAAGACGAAGTGACTGAGCCTATTGCAAAAGTCGAAGACGAAGTGACTGAGCCTATTGCCAAAAAGGTCATGAATGATAATTCTTTTGGAGAATCTAAAGAAGACTTATCTCTCGTATTAGATCTGGCCCAAGAAAAAACACAAGAAATGGAACAGAAAAATGATAGAAAACCTGCGTCATTACGACAAGAAAATGTTCAAAGAACTCAAAATTTTTATTTTGACAATAAAGACAAAGCGAATTCAAAGAACAGTTTAGCCTTTATAAGTGCCATGATTCCTAAACCTGCAAATATAGACAAATATGAATACACTGATCCTCCCATTTTTAAAGATTCTGATTATGGTCGAGGCCTTGTCTATAACTGTTTAAAAAAACATTGGGCATGCGTAAATAAAGCTTCATATTTTAAATGTCGTGATCACGCTAAATGGTCTTTGGCGAAAAAGAAAGTTCCAAAATGTGTTATTAATTCAATACATGTAGATTTAAAATCATGTTCTACCTCCCAATTAATTAGAATTAACGCATTAGAAGAAGCTGATTTTTGTGACGGTGCCTTCGACAGGGAGCCTGCTGCAAGTGTAGAGATAAGCGAAGAAGATATATCCTACGAAGAAGGTCTATAAACAAAACTGTGATAGGCATAGATTTATAATTTTCATTTAGTAATTATTGAATTGAATCCTCAAAGATACCTTTAAACTCTCCAATGCATAGATCCATCCTTTTTGAGCTATTGAAGATGAAGAAAGTAAATTAACAATACTTTTATTCCATTAGCATCTTCAACAACAATTGGATTTGGCATATCAAATAAATTCGTTAGTTAGCAAAGTTGATCCTATTTAGCCTTGATAGAAATGTTATATCTCTGTCTAGGCTATTTTATTGCTACTGGGGAAATATTTCATATTGTTCAATATGATAGTTATTTTCTGAACGGATAGTTAAATTTTTTCCAAAGGTCTCTTCTAGAGTTTCAATCATTGATAAATCTTCACCAGTTAATCTTGCAGAGACTTCCGGATGAGCATATATCATAACTTTAGTGGCCACAGTTTTCCTTAAAATTTTCATCAAATCTCTTACAAGATCGTAGCACACAGACAGAGTCGCCTTAACTCTTCCTGATCCTTCACAGTATGGACAAGGGTCACACATAACTCTTGTTAATGTATCCCTCGTTCTCTTCCTCGTCATTTCAACAAGTCCAAGTCCTGAGATTGTTAAAACATTTGTCTTGGCCCTGTCTTTCTTGAGCGCTTCGACGAGACTATTATAAACTTGTTCCTTATGTTCTTCTTTTTCCATATCAATAAAATCAATGACAATGATTCCACCACAGTTTCTTAAGCGTAATTGATATGAAATTTCCTTAACTGCCTCTAAATTTGTTTTGACGATTGTATCTTCCAATGAGCGTTTACCCACAAATTTTCCAGTATTTACATCAATAGACACCAATGCCTCAGTTTGATCAATATTTAATGAGCCACCAGAACGAAGGAAAACTTTATTATCAATTCCTCTTTCGACTTCGACATCTAGATTATATTTTTCAAAAAGAGGAACATCTTCATTGTAAAATTTCGTTTTTCCTTTCATCGAAGGTAGAAACTTCATGACAAACTTTTCAACTTCTTTTAGGTTTTGCTTATCATCAGAAACAATAAGGGCCACATCTTCATCTGTGATATCACGTAGGATTCTTTGAATAAAACTCAAGTCAGTATAGAGTGAAGATGGAGCCCTAGCTTTGTCTACCTTCTTCCAAACATCTTTCCAAATTTTAACCAGTATATTAAAGTCATTTTTAAGAACTTTATATGACTGTCCTTCGGCAACTGTTCTGGCAATAATACCAGTACCATCAGGTCTTATAGTTTCTAGTATTTCTTTTAATCGATCTCTTTCCTCTTCATTTTCAATACGACGGGAGACACCTGTATGTTCAATAAAAGGCATATAAACAACATGTCGTCCTGCCAATGAGATATGTCTCGTTATACGAGGACCTTTTGTTGAAATTGGTTCTTTTGAGACCTGAACTATAATCTGATCGCCCTCTTTTAAAAAGGATTCAATCGTACATTCTGCTTTACGAAGCTTCATGTCTACGTGTTCAGATAATGTGGATAACTCGTCGGGAATCACAAGACCTTTTCTAATCTTCTCTTCTTGTTCTTCTTGTCTTTTCTTAACAAGTTTTGCCATTTCCCTTTGTTCATCTAGGGTGGGCAAGTATGCATCATCTACATACAAAAAAGCAGCTTTCTCATATCCAATATCAACAAAAGCGGATTGCATTCCAGGGAGAACCCTCAATACTTTTCCTTTATAGATATTTCCTACTTTTGGAATACCAGAATTATTTTCCAGTTTTCGATCCATCAAAAATTCGAGGATCTCTCCATTTTCTACAAGCGCTGCCCGACACTCATTGAGTGTTTGGTTGATAACCAATTCTTTGGGCATGATAAAATCCTATTAAATATACTTAAAATCAATGTATTATATCAATTTAAAGATAAGCATTAAAGGTGCATGCCGACAGGCAATATTTTCAGAGAAATAGTCCTGCTATGCAAGCAGTCATAAAACAAGCCAATGTTCCGCCAATTAAGGATCTAATACCCAATAGAGCTAGATCTTTTCGACGACTTGGGGCAATTGTACCAATCCCTCCGACCTGTATTGCAATAGAACTAAAGTTTGCAAATCCACATAAAGCATAAGTAGAGATGGCCACTGCCCGTGGAGATAAAGTTGTCAGCTGATCCTTAAGATCTAAATAAGCAACAAATTCATTTATAATAAGCTTTTTACCAAGAAGTGAACCAACTGCTCTGCATTCCAACCAATCAACTCCCATAATCCAAGCAACCGGTGCAAATAGGTAACCGGTAATTAATTCTAAGGATAAGGATGGATATCCAAATAGCCCGCCTGTCATTCCTAAGAATCCATTTATCATTGCTATCAGGGCAATAAAGGCCAATAACATGGCTCCGACATTTATCGCTAATTTCATTCCTTCGCTTGCTCCGCTTGCTGCAGCATCGATTAAATTTGCAGAAGTTTGTGGAAGTGCAACTTTTACTTCACCTACTGTATCAGATGCTTCTATTTCAGGAACTAAAAGTTTTGCCACAACTAATGCCGCCGGTGCAGACATAACAGAAGCTGCTAATAAATGCCCCGCATCTATTCCAAAACCAACGTAGGCAGCTAGAACTCCACCAGCAACAGTGGCCATACCACCTGTCATCAAGGACATTAATTCTGATTTTGTCATTTTATCAATAAAAGGTTTAATTACTAGAGGAGCTTCTGTTTGCCCTGCAAAGATATTTGCGGCAGCTGCTAAAGACTCTGCTCCAGAAGTTCCCATGACCTTAACCATAACTTTAGCAACAAGCTTAATAACAAATTGCATGATTCCTATGTGATAAAGAACACTCATCAGTGAACTCATAAAGATGATTGTTGGTAACACCATCGTAAAAAAGATAAACCCATTTTTACTAATGTCTGTCAGACTTCCAAAAATAAATTTTGATCCCTCATTCGTAAAATCAAGAACTCCTTGAAATGTTGCACGTGCAGTTTCAAAAACCTGATGCCCAAAGCCAGTTTTTAATATAATGACACCAAGTAAAATTTGTAAAAGAACTCCGGAGATAACTGTTTTCCAATTTACTTTTTTCTTATTATTACTTAATAAATAAGCAACCGCGATCATAATAAAGAGACCTAGTAGTGAAATTAACCTTTCCATAAAAATTCCTATGTAATTTATATTTTAAAATGAGACCGTATATTGAACTTGAGTATATTTTTCGCCAATATTTTTTGAGATGATATTTTGTTGGAGATTGTGCCAAACTAATCGATCTTTAGTTTCAAAGTCTGGTCTATTATAACCTTGGCTATTTATATATTGCTCTTGGCTAAGATTTGCTTGCTTAAACGCAACAACACCTACACCGATTATAATTCCAATTGCTCCACCTATAAGAACATTTTTTAAATGGTCTCCAGGTTCTTCTACAAATGACAATGTGGATAATCCTAATATCGCTCCACCAGCACCTATAGCGACCACGGTACTAATGTCCTGAATCGATGCTGCAGCAAGATCATCTTTACCTTCCTGGCCAAAGGCAGCATTAAGGTTAAGGAGATATAATAAAAGTAAAATCGTTGTTTTTCTAAGCATTAAAGACTGCTCCGCATTAACTTTTTGATCTTAAATACAAAAAGATGACTCAAAGTTGGATCAAAGACATCAAGGCCCTGTACTCTTTAGCCCCTTTTGCCTAAGATAATTCGTTCATTACCTAATATTAACTGTGATAGATTTTTAACCATGAGTCAAGATTTGCCAAAAATGAATTTAACAAATACAAATCAAAATCAAAGCTATTCGCCCTATACAATCATAGCTAAAAAAAGAGATGGTAAATCTCTAACCAAAGAAGAGATCAAGTGGTTTATCTCTAGTCTTACAAATGGACAAGTCGAAGATTATCAAATGACGGCCCTCTTAATGGCCATCTATCTTCAAGGAATGAATAAAGAGGAAACTGCTGCGCTTACGGATGCAATGCTGTATTCTGGTGAAGTACTTACCTTTGAAGAACAGTTGGTGATCGATAAACATTCAACCGGTGGTGTAGGAGATAAAACATCTTTCATTTTAGCACCGATAGCTGCTGCATGTGGTGTGAAGGTTCCCATGATATCTGGCAGAGGATTAGGACATACAGGTGGAACAGTAGATAAATCTGAGGCCATTCCAGGATTTAAAACAGAAATGGATTTCCACGATTTTCATAAAAATGTAGAAACCCATGGCATCTGCATGATTGGACAAACGAAAGAGATAGCACCAGCAGATAAAAAAATTTACAGCTTGAGAGATGTCACTGCCACAGTAGAATCTATCCCACTTATTACTGCATCAATTATGAGTAAGAAATTGGCCGAAGGTGCCAATGGTTTAGTAATGGATGTTAAAACTGGCCGTGGCGCATTTATGAAAAAGAAATCCGATGCCGTGAAATTAGCTAAAAGTTTAACTGACACTGGCAAAAGGTTTGGAAAAAATATGATGACTGTCATAACAGACATGTCTCAACCTCTAGGCCTAACAGTCGGTAATTCATTAGAAATAATTGAATGTATCGAAACTTTAAAAGGTAAAGGTCCTAAAGACCTCACAGATCTTTCAATCCATCTCGCAGGGGGTATGATCCATATCGCAGGACTTTCTAAAACTCACGCCGCAGGAATGAAAAAAGCTAAAGAAGTTGTGAAAAATGGTAAAGCTTTAAAGGTTTTTGAGGAAATGATTAAAAGGCAAAGTGGAGATTCTAAAGTTATAAATAACTACTCTATACTTCCAACTGCAACCGAAATTACAGAAGTCATTGCTCCTAAAAATGGATGGGTTAAAGATTTAAATTCCTTGGCCATTGGACTTCATTGTGTGGATCTTGGCGGAGGAAGAAGAACAAGTGCAGACAGGATTGATTTTGGAGTTGGATTTACACTCGTTAAAAAAATTGGAGACAAAGTCAAAGAAGGCGATGTTCTCATCCAAATCCACCACAATAAAGATCAGGCACAACTTGTAAAAACAATTCGTGATAAAATAATTAACGAAGATTACAAGTTCTCAAGTAAGAAGCTGGCCTCGCTCAAACCATTGATAGGCGAAACGAAGATAACATGGAGTCGAAAATAATGTATGCCAAATTAGGTGAATCTGCTGAATTCATTCGATCAAAAACTAAAATCATACCAAAGGTTGGACTCATACTCGGCTCTGGGCTTGGAGCATTTGTAGATAGAATACAAAATCAAACAGTCCTTGCTTATGACGAAATTCCAAATTTTCAGGACTGTTCCGTTGAAGGACATCAAGGACGTTTGATTCTCGGTGAAGTAAAGGGCACTCCAATAGCAATTCTTCAAGGCCGTGTACATGGCTATGAAGGATTCCCTATGGAAGACTTAGTTTTTCCTACAAGACTCCTTGCTAGTCTCGGCGTTGAGTCATTAATCTTAACAAATGCAGCGGGAGGAATAAATTTAGATTATATACCCGGTGATTTAGTAATGATTACAGACCATATAAATTTAATGGGAAATAATCCATTAGTAGGTCCTAATATTGCTGAACTTGGACCAAGGTTTCCCGATATGACAGAAGCATATAATCTAGAATTGAGATCTACTCTCCAATCAGCTGCTAAAGAAATAAGTTATGAACTTAAGACAGGTATTTACGCGGCCATGCTAGGACCAACCTACGAAACTCCCGCTGAAGTTAGAATGGCCGGAATTATGGGTGCAGATATGGTTGGAATGAGTACTGTACCAGAAAGTATTGCAGCTAATCACCTTGGAATAAAAGTTTGTGGAATTTCTTGTATTACAAATATGGCGGCAGGAATTGAGAAGGGCAAATTAAGCCATGATGACATTAAGGTTCAGGCAGTAAAAGTAATGGAAAGTTTCTCTAATCTATTAGAGATGGCAATCGGTAAAATGGGTAAGAATTAATTTCCTACTTATTCACAATCCATTATTAGTTTAGTATTGTATAAACAGTTCAATTTAATATTAATTGATACGAACGAATGTTCGATCGGAATATGAATGTCAAATCCTACAGAAACCTCTTTAAGCCTAATCAAAAACCTAACTTTTTGTGTATTCGATCTCGAAACAACAGGTGGAAATCATAAAAATGATAAGATCATAGAAATTGGGCTAGTACGCGTTATAAATTTAGAAATTGTTGAAAAAAAGACATATCTTATTCAGCCCGAAATTAAGATTCCTGATTTCATTCAAAAGTTAACAGCAATTACTCCTGATGATGTAAAAGATTCTCCTATAATTGAAGAAGTAATAGAAGATATTATCGAATTTATGGGTGATAGCATTCTAGTAGCACATAACACTAGTTTTGACATTCCATTTTTTAATTCTGTTTTACGTCGATTAAAAAAACCAGAATTAACAAATAAAAGTCTATGTACTAACCTTATGACAAAGTATCTCATTCCAAACCTTATGAACTCAAATTTAAATTACATGAGTAAAATTTTTAATATTCAACATAATAAGGCTCATCGAGCTCTTGATGATGCCATTGCAACAACTCACTTATTATTAAATTATTTAAATATTTTTATCTCTAAAGATATTCAGAAGATCAACCACTTATACTACCCCAGAAATAGATATGAATTAGATAGAGCAAACTTTAAAAAAGGTACATCCCTTGAGATAATTCTAGATAAAATGGACTCAATTAAAACACCTTCTTTGGTGAGCATCAAGGGCATAAATGGGATTATTCTCTACTCACTTCCATTTAATAATACAAAAGCCGATAGAGAATTAATCAGTATTAAAATAAAAGAAATGCCATGGGAAACAGTTACAATTAAATTAATTGGCCCCTTAATTGAAATTCTCATTTATTTTAATAATTTATTTGCTAAACTAGACTTGCCCACGAGACAAGAGATTATCAATCACCTCTGGGATCAACATCTACCGAACCATCAGAATAAGGAAATTGAACCCTCAAATGAAGATACTGGGGGCCTGTCAACTTCACAATTAATTAGCGAATTAGGCGACTTTATCATTACGCATCATTTAGTACCTGAGCAATTATTTATCTACCCTATTCAATCACTGCATCCTAAATCTGAACTCGTCTTTAGATTCCCTGGCCATAAGAAAAAGCTAATGCAATATATTAGCTCAAAATCCTCCAGAATAAATGCAAACAAATTGAAAAAGACTCATTTCAGTCCAATGCTAAGAGCATTCTTAGAATCTTATTTACTAGAGGCAAAAGAAAATAAGTCGGATGTCTTCTTTTTTAAAAAGAAATTACCACTAAAGTCACCCGATGACTTTTTTGACGAGCTTGATAAATTTTTACTTCAAAATCCAAATCCCTATAATTATCCCAAACACTATATTTAGAGCTAGCACTAACAGTCCTTCATAAATACGTCCCGCCTTAAAGAGGGTTACGACTTCAAAAGAAAATGTTGAGAAGGTAGTTAGACTTCCAAGAAGTCCTACTTTTAAGAACATTTGATACTCTGACTTGCTGTCAGTGGCATACTGACTAAGAAGAAAGAAAATTAAACATCCAAGTAAGTTTACAAATAATGTACCAGCCCAAATTTTTCCAGAAAAGGTATTTAACTTTCTTGAAAATAAAAACCTTAGAGAAGCTCCAAATCCTCCACCTAAAAAGATTATGGCCAAGTTTAAAAAACTTAATTGAATCATAATATATCCCTACAGTAATAATCTCATGTCATTTTGAGTAATTAAGAGCTGATTATTATTTAAGCGAAGCTCAAGGTTTTCTAAGTTTAAAAGATGAGTAATTAGTTTAGAACTGAGAATGGAGGTTGCTTTTTCAATATTTATTGAAAATGTAATAACAACAGAATCGGATTCTTCTTTAAATGTCCCTTTGGCAATATTTTTCACTTCACTTGAGATTAAATTGTTTTGTGAATAAAAAGTTAGTATTTCATTTAAAACGAGATAGAATATCATTGCTCTGACAGAAGAGTTACCATTTGCTAGAAATATCTCTTTTTCAAATACTTGCTCAATTTCCATTCGTAACTGCGACTCAATCATCCTAAACCTGAGAAGTTCAATTGCATGTTTATATGATGTGTACATTGATGCATCTACATTCTTTGTCGGAGTCGTTTTAGAAAACCCCAAGAATACCTTTATTAATTCTTGGCACCTTTTTGCACTATGCTTCATCTCTTTTATTGAAAGAATGGATTCTTCGCAAAGAGTATCTTCTAATTCTAATAATGAAATTGATGCTAAAATCCCTGCGATTGGATTATTTAACTCATGAGCAATACTGCTTGATATTATTCCAAGTTCTTCTGAAGAAATATGTCCACGTTCTTTACTTCGATTGTCAGAGCTAAAAAAGAATATAATAAATTCATCTTGATTCAATTGAATCTCTTTTTTCAATACTCTATAGATACTCTTATTTAGGTCGACTTTTTCTCCATTTTTTAAGTTTATGCAATCCTTTGGAACTATCTGTAAATTTGTAAACAATGTATTATGTAATAACAATTCACCGTTAGAATTATACAAGGCAACAGGAGATGGTAAGTTTAAAAAAGCACTATTCCATAATTCATTTACAGCCTGAACATCAGATATTCTACTTTTCTGAAATTGGAAGTTTTCAATTTCCATATACAAACGAGATAATAAAAAATTTGATCTATCTAGATCTGAGTTAGAGTAGAGTCTAATATATATATAAGACATTTCTCTGTCAGGAAAGGGGAGTATTAGCTCATCATTTGAAATAGGAACAATAACTTTAAGTTGTTCATTGTTACGAATGCTGATTTCTTTAATCAATTTTAAATGTTTAACAGACTTTTCAATAAATTGTACAAAATCTATTTCTTTTTCATATAACGAGAGATCGATTGAGACCCTTATAATTAATCTTTGAATCTCTAAGAATTCATCTATTTCTATATTCAATTTTTCTTGGTCGATATTATCAAGAACAATTCGTTTTTGTATCCTGTTAAGGTAAGAGTTACCCGCTTTTAGAACTTTCTCAAGATGTGATCTTGCATCTTGCTGAATTTCATTAGAAAGAGATATTATTTTTTTCTCATTTGCTAATATTATGAAGTTTATTAATGACTCTATATCATTAGAAGAAACCTGAATTATCTTCGCATAGTCACTTTTTTTATTTGTTTCAATTTTTTTATCATCCTCTGTGAGAAATACGGTGTAGTGCTCAGCACTTAACTTCTCTTTAACAACATTGGTGATAAGGATATCATTTTCAGAAATATTGTCGTTTATACAATTATCAAACTCATGATCCTTCAAACAAGATATTATATTTTCTTTTGATTTTTCTTGTATCGAGGAATCTATCAAAATATTTATAAGCTTTTTCATTTTTTTCTAACGAGACCTTCACCATCATGGAACATTAAGTTTAATTCTGTGTTATTCGCCTGGTCTTCAAAACTTTTTTTACTGCTTATTACTTTTCCTGAACAGTCTTTTAGCAAAGTATAACCTCTTCCAAGAATATTCTTAGGATCAAGTACTCGAAGCAATTCTCTTGCTTTTTCAGATCTTAATTTAAGACTTGAAAGTTGATTTTCAATAGTTAAGCTCATCGATCTTAATAATTCATCTAGATAAATCGTCTTTTCATAAATTTTTAATAACTTTAATGCTTTGTTTTCTGGATTTAATTGATTTATTCTTTTTCGGTACACATTTATTTTTTCATAAAAAGTCTCTATAAGCCTCTGTGGATGGTATTTGTTAAGCTCAATGTGATATTTATTTAAGTTATCCTTCATAATTCTAGATAAAGACTTTTGGCAGTTTTCTAAGGTTTCATTCAACTCTGTCTGTCTATTTGATAAGTTTTCCGCTGCGGCAGAAGGAGTCTCCATTCTTAAGTCTGAAACCATATCACAGATTGTATAATCTACTTCGTGCCCAATGGCTGAAATTATCGGTATAGGAGAATTGAATATATCCCAAGCTAAGGCCTCATCATTAAAGGCCCAGAGGTCTTCCATAGAGCCTCCTCCTCGTGTAAGAACGATAACGTCTAGTTTTTTATTTTCGGGAGCCTCTAATGAATACTTTATAAGTTTAAATAATCCATTCCTAATACTTTCAGGAGCTTTATCTCCTTGAACTAATGCATCTGATATTAAAATATCATGCCAGTGACATCTTCTATCCATTATTTTTAAAAAGTCTTGTATTGCAGCACTGGATTTCGCCGTGACCACGCCAATTCTCTTAGGGAGAGAAGGTATTGATTTTTTTTGTTCTAAATCAAAAAGACCTTCTCCTCCTAATTTTAATTTTAGTTTTTCAAGTTGTACTTTTAAATCCCCCTTACCTGCTGGGGACAACCGTTTTGCAATTAATTGAAAAGTTCCTCTTTTCGTATAAACTCCGATAGATCCTGAGCAAATTATTTGATCACCATTTTTTAATTTTTTAATAAACGTATTTCTTAAAGCGTCCATTTTAAATAACGCCACAGAGATTGAACTTTGCTTATCTGAAAGTAAAAAATACCAATGACCTGAGCTTGAAGATGATAAGTTAGAGATTTCACCAATCACTGACATTGCTCGGAATTCACCTTCTAAAATATTCTTAATTTGTGTGACGACAGTAGTAACTGACGGAATCTGTTTCATAAGTAATTATAGCTTTACGGAATATTATCCTACTAGTGACGCTGCGCAAAGTCAGTTTACTTATTCAATTCTTTAAATATTTTGAAACTTTTAAGATAATTGACTGCTTGCAAGACTTGATAATCAGACTTTGGTTCATATTTTTTATATATATAGTCCTTATCTCCACCCTCAGATTTTGATTGTTTTAACTTTCTCAATTTTTTAATACGAGCAGTTCGCTCAATACGCTCTTTCTTTTCTCTTTTTTCTCTATCCAATTTTTCTTGTTTAGTTTCTATTGTTGCATTTAAATGATTTTTCAAATCAACTTCACGAATATAGCGAGAAATCTTTTTGTTTGAATCTAACCACTCTCCCTCTGCTTCTTCAATTATTACATCAGGTTTAATCCCAATGGCTTGGATTTTTCTGCCTTTTGGAGTCATGTATTGAGCAATTGTTAATTTTACCCCTTGAATATCGTCAATCTTAGCAACAGTCTGAACAGAGCCTTTACCAAATGATTGGGTGCCCATAATAATGCCACGTCCATGGTCTTGAATTGCTCCAGCAACAATTTCTGAAGCACTGGCAGAGGCTCCATTTATCAAGACAACTAAAGGTAGATCTAAGGCCTTAAATCCAGTTTTTTTAACGTATCGGATTTCTTTATTTTTAGGATCTCTTCCCTCGGTAGAAACGACAGTTCCTTCACTCAAAAAGATAGAAGAAATATCAACGGCCTCATCGAGAAGTCCTCCAGGATTTGATCTTAGGTCTAAAATTATTCCCTTAGCCCCCCCATGTTTCTTTGCTTTTTTTACTAGTCTTTTAATCGCCTTCTCAATTGATTTATGTCCGTTTCTTTGAAATTGGATCAACCTAACTAATAAAAAATTATTCTTAATCAAATATGATTTAACTGCTCGTATTTTTATTATTTCTCTTTTTATTGTATACTGCTTAACTCCTTCAACACCTGCTCGAACGATTCCAACAAGAACTTTTGAATTCGATTTTCCTCGCATTTTTTCTACAGCTTGTTCAAGCGTCAAACCTATGGTCGATTCATGATTAATCTCCACGATTCTATCTCCAGGCTTTACGCCTGCTTTATGAGCAGGAGTGTCCTCAATTGGAGTAATAACTACTAGAACACCATCCTTTTGAGTAACTTCAATTCCTAATCCACCAAACTCTCCCTGAGTATCTTCTTGCATTTTTTGAAATACATCTTTGTTAAGGTAAGCAGAATGGGGATCCAAAGCTTGCATCATTCCATTAATAGCACCTTGGACCAGCTTTTCAGTATCTACAGTTCTGTAATATTGGCTTTCAATTAGAAATAAAACTTTATTAAATAATTCTAATTTTTCAAATCTTGATTTAGTTGCAGCTAATACTGATTTAGTTCCATAAAAACCGCTGCTAATTGTGATTAAACATAATGTAAGAACAACTAATGTTGTTTTAAGAGATTTCATTTATTTATCCTGATTAATTCTTTTATCTATTATCGCCAGATTAGTTATTTTTGGCCAAGGAATTCCTGTCAATTAACTGAAAAGTATTTTGAACCTTATTCTTCTTACGCACTTCGAAATACAATTTTTCCTCTTTTGGGCCAGTTGCTCTAGTATAAGCTACTACTTGTCCAGCTTTTACAGCATCTCCCTTCTCATGTTTTGCATTAAATTTTCCTAACAAAATTGTTCTTGTTTGTTTACCATGATCTATCATGATAACATTTCCGAAATTTGATAATACACCCTGATAGACAATTTTTCCTGACGCAGCCGCTTTAAGCGCCATTTTTCCTTTATATTTAAAAGTTACACCTTTTTTCTTGTACTCCAAACCTAAAAAATTATCTATGGGTGACTTAAAGATAGCGTGAAATATTGAAGCTTTTTTGTTAACACCTTTCTTTGAATACTTAATCTTGACTCTCTCTAACTGAGACTGAAGCCTGTCTTTTTGTTTTACTTTACTGAGATAATAATCCGTCTTATCTCTCTTTTTAAATTCTAGATTTCTAAGAACAGTTGTTAATTCATTTTCAATTATTTTATATTCCTTTATTCTCTCGTCTAGTACTTTTACTTGTTGATAATATTTTTTATTAAGTGTTAATTGCTCTTCATATCTCTTTTTTTCTTTTAACACATTTTGAATCATCAATTTTCGTGCCAAAAGTTCAGAAGGGTTATCTTGATTTCCAAGTGTATTGATAAGAATTCCTCTCAGATTAGTTCTAATCGTTTTCAACTTTGATTCGAGTTTATCAGAAAAATACAGTGATTTTTTTTGTAATTCATATAGAGAAATTTCTATTTCTCGTCTTTTTCTTAAGGTCTTTAAATATCTCTTATTTCCTATATTTAAATTCTTTTCTAGCTGAGATATCTCTTTTGCTGTTGAAGATATTATTTTCTTCTGACCACTAAGAGTAAAGTTCATCTTATTTATTTTTGAATTTTGATTTAAGTAATTTACTTTAGTCGCAGAAGAGGCTAATGGACTGATTAGAAAGACTAACAATGGTAAAATGATCAATAATAGATATTTAGCTTGCTTCAAGCTGTCCACCGAAATGATTTTGCCTGTATCCCCAACGCAAGCGCCATAATAGCCAGAACGACTAGAGCGTTCAAAATAGGCGGAACTCCAAAGAAAAATGTATGGAAAAGAAAAGTGAACACAGAAACAGAAATCAGCCCTACAACCAACATCTTTATGGCAACACGATCACGCCTTTGAAAATTCTCAATTAAATATGCTGTTTCAGATAAAACATCTCCAAATTGAACATGCGATAAAAACCACAAAAGAAAGAATGCAACTAAAGATAATGTTGCTCCCCATGATTTTACAAAGTGAAGTACACCAGAAAGCTTGACCTGATTTTTCTGAGGTTCTTTCACTCCCCCCATTGTAATATGTTTTTTACCCACTAACCTATTTAAGTAATTTCTGATTAGTGATATTGATCTGCTAGAAATCTTGCTCATAAAAACAATTTTTAATCCTGAATAATCAAGGTTTATTAATTCTGAACTCAACCCAAGAGCTACATTATTAATAACTTCTGTAGCTTTTTTATTTATAGAATTACTGGTTAAAATATCAACTTTTTTAACACCGGGTAAAGCTCTTAGCTTTCTTGCAATTCTGGCCTGATTTTCCTTGTCGTCTAAAAGTGCATAGAAGAAAGACTCTTGACCACTCAAAGAAATATTTGAAAAGATTTGTTTATCAATTTGATTCTTAGATAAAATTCCAAAAAATAGACTCATAGTAAATAAAACAAAAAATACACCCTTAAATGGATTTTGAGTTACAGTTTTCCAAAATAAGTTTAAATAAAACATGCATGTCCCGCGTAAATAAGTTTTCCATTTTCAAGATGAACAATTCTTCCTGTGAAGTTTTGAACTAATTCCTTATTATGGCTTGCCCATACAACTGTTAAACCCCGTTTAACATTATACAGGTTTAGGATATCGAAGAACCTACGCGCATTTGCAACATCTAAAGAGCTGGTTGGCTCATCAGCGATAAATACATCTGGCTTTGTTAGTAATGCTCTAATAATTGCTACTTTCTGCTTAAGCCCACCATTAGCATCCATAACATTCAAATGAAGCCGATCGTCTACACCTAAGATCTTGCATAACTCATCAAGGTCTTGCATAAAGTTCTTTTTACTTTCATAAATATTTGGATCATATGCCGTCATCAGATTTTCAAGACAGGTTTTCCTAGACAGCAGTCTAAGGTCTTGAAAAACATGTGAAGTAAATGCAACTTTTGGGCTAGGACGTTTTACAGATCCACAAGTTACAACCTGTTCTCCTGAAAGAATTTTCAGTAAGGTTGTCTTACCTGCTCCAGATGCCCCCGTGATAAAGATAATCTCTCCACTTTCAATTGATAGTTGGACATTTTTTAAAGCTTCGACCTGCCCATAAGTCACAGAAACGTCTTGCAAATAAAATAAATTAGTTTTTCTAAGGTTTTGTTGAAATCTAGGTTCAGCTAATTGGTTTTTTTGAAAAATCATTAAAGGGCCCTTCCTTAAGCATTCTTTCAAATCTTCCTGATTCGAAAAGGTGGTGATCGCCACTTAAAATTTTACCTTATAAATCTGGTCAATGTAAAGCGTTATCACTATGTTGAGAGTTAATAAGCAACTGAAATAACAGATATCGATGTAAGATATACACGTTTATTAGCTTCTAATCAGCAGTAAACTTGTAAATGAAGTCTCCTCCAGCTTGCCCATTATGATCCCCGTCGAGCTCCTGACCAAAGGGATCTACTATCTCTTTAGACAAAAGGATAAGCTCAAATTCGCCTTTTTCTTGAATATCGAGAACAAGTTCATTTGTTCCAAGAAAGTAATCATTCTTTAATTTGATTGCGATATCTGCTGATCCTAATTCTGTTATTTTTCTTAGAATAATTCCACCTGACCTTGAAAATGAGCTTGAAGCTAAAACTCCCCAGACATGAATACGTAACTCTTTTTTATTTTTAAGGAAGCGAGCATTTATAATATGTGGGGGTTTATGTTTTTCACTAAGAGATTCCTCTGCATTAACTCTTCCAGCACCTAAAAGATTTATGTATTTTTTATTTAAGGCATCAATGCTATCTGCACCCATCATTAGTTTGGCAACAACCTGATCTCGACTATATTCTGGATGTACTGACCAGATAAGAGCTGCTGTACCTGCTGCATTTGGAGCGGCCATACTTGTTCCACTCATATCTACATATTTTAAAGATCTTCCAGTTGAGTGTATTGGTTCTCCTGGTGCTGAAATATCAACTCCTCTTCCATAATTAGAAAAAAAAGATTTCATATCAGTTTTTTCTCTTCTACTAATAGCTTTTGAAATAGTAGAAGCTACAAGTAGTAGTTTTGTAAAAGCTGTTCTCTTAGACTGTCTCGCTCTTCCATTACCTGCTGAATTAAAAAGGATTAAACCTTTATTGTAAGCATAGTTTAAGGCCTTCTCGTATGCGGTATCACCAACAAAATCATCGATCATATAAGAGGTAGTTATTATTTTCGCTCCGTTGTTTGCAGCATAAGTATATGACTCCAACACCATAGCGGACGTCCATGAATTCTTTCCATAAAATTTTATTGGCATCACTTTAATATTTGGTCCGTATCCAACAACACCTGTATTATTATTAAATCCGGCTGCAACAATTCCGGAAACATGAGTCCCATGGCTTCCATACCTTGAATCAGAACTTGGGTCATTATCCATTTCATTAAAATCGTAACCGATCACATCGTCGACGTATCCATTTTGATCATCATCGATACCATTATCAGCAATTTCATTTGAGTTTTTAAACCATGAGTTGATTAAATCTTCATGATCTAACTTATATCCATCATCTGTTACAGCTACCACGACTTCTTCTTTTCCAGTCGAAATTTCCCAAGCTTCTGTATTTTTCATGACAAAATGGTGTCTTTGTTTATTCAAAAGAGGATCATTTGGCTTGTACTCAGGATAATTTCCGAGATAAACAAAATTGGGCACAATAAGTTCAACATTATTATCTTTCTTTATATCTTGAATGAAGTCATCAACCTTAAATCCCATAGGGACAGAGATTAAGACCTGTTGCTTATGACCAAGTGAACGGATAGAAACCGATTGATTTATAGGCTTTTTTTCAACCGAATCCTTAAATTTTTGGATATCAGTTTTAAGAAAGGCTATAGCTTGAGTAGGATGAGCATAGCGTTCAAATTTGTTTTCAGAAGCAAGCACATTTAATGATACTAAGAATAGTATCAGTATTGTTTTTTTCATTTCTCTCTCCCTGAAATATTATGTCGTATCTAATTTGTACTTAAATTTCACCATCAATTATTTTTGCATCTACAAGTAATTCATAGGCAGTATTGGATGCAAAAACATTTGGTATATAATTATTAAAATTTTGAAGCGAAGAAATAATTGAATTTTCGACTTCCGCTAATAATTTAATATCTCCGTTGTCATAACTTATTTTGACAGGGTCTCTTTCAAGAAGAAGGTTTTCTTGAGATTTTGATTTGATTATTTGTTCTTTTGATTTTGCAAAAATGATTGGTTTTTTTGGTAAGTCTGAAATAATCCAATCATCTTTGTTTCCGTGCTTCTTTAAGAATTCATTTATTTCATCAACTTTTGTTTCTGCTTTTTTAATATTTTTTTCTGTATTGGCAGACTCTCCTTGATGAATAAGGGTCTGTTGTAAATCGTCACATCTAATAGTTCTCGCCCCTCTTTCTAACAAAAGAATATGGGCCATCTCTTTGATTTTTGGATACTTATCTAAATCTCCAGAAGAATAATGTTTTGCTACTATAGATAGAAAAAAATTATCATTAAATCCGAAAAATTTCATGGGATTATTAGAGATCATTTCAAGCAAGTCAGAGTATTTATAAATCATGCCCTTTTCTAAAAAGTGGAAGCATATTGTCTCCGCGATGGCATCATACTTAGCACCTCTGGCAGATCTAATTACTTGTGAATACCAAGCAAATCGAGACATTAAAAAGTCTTCAACGCAATGAATGGCATTATTTTTAATCGTTAAAATATCATGTTTGCCTACTTTTTTAACTTGGAAGTGATAAAGCAAGTAATCTCTGTCGTAAGCTCCATATTTTAAACCGGTGTAATGAGCGTCTCTTAGAAGGTAATCCATTCGATCACAATCAATTTCAGAATGCAGTATTTGATTCGCTAGATAAGAGCGATGTGTGCCCTTAACAAGATCTGAAATAGTCTGAGGATCAAGTCCGTATTTTTTTAAGATATAGGTTATTCCACCGTCATAATCAGTATTTTTAATAATGAATGAACCAAGATTTTCATGATCATCAGATAAACCTTTTCCACCTTTAGAGTTTGTCGTCTCTCCAAAAGTTATATAAGCCGCCTCTGTAGTATGAGAAAAACAAAAGGTTCCAATATCATGTAGCAAGGCTCCAAGCCTCACAGACTTATGATAGATGGCCTTATCAGAAACACATTTATCATCTATTAGCTGAGAATTAGGAACTCCCCTTCCACAAGACTGTAATATTTTATGGGCGTTGTACATTACACCTATGGAATGTCCGAATCGAGAGTGTTCTGCACCTGGAAATACATAAAATGAAAAACCGAGTTGCTTTATCCATCGTAGTCTTTGATAAAAAGGACTGTGAATTATTTCATATTCAACTTGGGTTAGTTTGATAAATCCGTAGAGAGGATCAAAAACCACATGTGATTTTAAATTTTGCAGGTCATTTACTTCCATGTAATCCCTTCAAATTTTACATTATTTTAATGTAATGTAGGCTTCTTAGTCTTTGCTTTTCTTTTTCTTCTCTTTTTAGGGGGATTTAAATGATTTACAATTTCAGAAAAAATCATTTTAGCCTCTCTCCTAAGATCATTTTCTGAGATAAATCTATAAAAGTTTTCGACATCAGGATTACTTTTTACTGCTCTTAGGTTTTTTACGCCTGCTTCGTTCTCTACCGTTTGAATCGCCATATGTTTCCCTATCTTCAAAAGTGATTAATTATAATTATAAACTTCTATGTACGTTATTACAAATCTTGTGCGTAGCACTCAAGTATCTTCTCCACACGTGAAAAGGCTTCTCTTAAGCTTCTTTTGGGGCAATCATGCCATAACTATGAAGCTTGTTATAGAGAGTCTTAACTGTAATTCCTAAGGTCTTAGCAGTTCTTGTTTTGTTCCCACCTAAGTGATCAAGGGTCGAAGTAATATGAATTTTTTCTAACTCATCAAGCGTCATTTCTGTATAATCAACAATTTTCGCTTCTTCTGGCAGGACTTCTTCGCATCGTAGGATATTTTCTGAGAGATGGTCTTTTTCAACAATCATTCCATCTGAAAGAATAAATGCCCTTTCCATAACATTGTTTAACTCTCGTACATTTCCAGGCCATGCATAATCTAACAACTTTTGCAACGCAGAAGGTGAAAGTGATTTATGCTCATCGCATGGTCTATCTTTGTTTAAAAAGTAATTTGCAAGTAATTCGATATCTTCTTTTCTTTCTTTTAGCGAAGGTACCTTAATTGTAATGGCCGCTAGTGCAAAGAAAAGATCTTCTCTAAACATGTTTCCTTCTACTAGACTCGTTAAGTCCTTTGATGTTGCTCCAAGGATTCGAACATTCGTTCTATAAGGAGCCTGGCCATTAACTCTAAAAGCCAGTCCTTCTGAAATATATTGCGATAATCGTGTCTGAATTCCCAATGGCATCTGATCAATATTATTTATAAATAATGTTCCACCATCTGCTTTCTCTAAAATTCCTGTTTTAACTATTGGTCCTTTAGTGAAATCGACAACTTCTTCTCCAAAAATTTCCACTTCAAGCTGTAGTTCAGTTAAGGCTGAACAATCTATTGATACAAATCCAAGATTTGATCTATCGCTTAGACAATGTATCTTTCTTGCAACCATTTCTTTACCGGTTCCCGTTAATCCTTCTATTAATGTATTCGTTTTTGCTTTTGCTATTTTTTCTACTAAGTTCAGTAAGTGTTTCATTGAGTCTGATTTACCAACAATTTTCTTATCTTCGATTTTATAAGAATCAGAAGCACTTAAACCATTTTTACTCTCATTTAATTCTTTTTCTTTAGTTTCAATTTGTTCAAGTAATGCTGAATTTAAAAATTTAGCTGCTAAATACATTTTCATATTTGCAATTGGCTTTTGAATATTATTTAAAGTCGCAAATATATTTGTAATATGGTCTCTACTAAATTCAATTTCTTTTTTTATCACTTGGAAATGAATAGTTGCAATAACAATTCCTTCGTAAACAATTGGTGCGATGAGTTCTTTACGAACACCTGCACTTGCTTCAATTGAGAATAAAGGATCTCTTTCTGTATTATTTGAAAAGTATGGTTTTCTAGTTCTGATCACATGCCCAGTTGAACCTTCCCCCTTTACTAAGATAACCTTCTTTTTAGATATTTTTCCATTTTCTGATATCAATGACGCACTTTGATCTTGGTTCACTATAAAGATCTTTGTGTTGTCTGCTCCAACCATTTTGTGAAAATAAGCACCTAACGCTGGGAAGAAATGTTTTTCCTCTAAGCTTGAAAAGAGGCTGTTTGAGAGATTTTTGATTTCGTCATTGTTCGCAACTAAAGCAACTTCGGTCATGGCTAGCTCCTACATGTAGTATTTATAACTACTTAAATTAACAACAGTTAACGCTCAGCGTCAGTATCTGCCCATAGTACAGTGTGTCTGTTTTTTTTACAAGACAAAAAAGCTCAAGTGTCTAAACTTTTTTCACAGTTTGATGTAATTACGATCACTTAGACCATCTAGGAGTTATACAGTTGCCAAAGTTTTTGGTGAGATTACCAATAATCTCTCCATTTTTGTCCATAATGTAGATATTATGAGTCGCCTTGGTTCTAGATAGAACTCTTTGACTTGAAAATGCGATAAATTCACCATCATTAGAAAATGTAGGGTCTTCATTTGATCCAAAATCTTTTGTAAGCCTCGATAGCCCAGTTCCATCAGAATTGATTCTAAAAAGGTCAAACCGCTCATCTAGCCATGATGAAAAGACTATTTGATCTCCTTTGGGGTTGAATCTCGGGGTCGCATTATATTGTCCAACATAGGAAATCCTCTTTACTTTCTGCTCTAATCCAGTCGGATCAGAAGTATAAATCATGGCGCTTCCTGATCGACCAGAAAGAAAAGTTAAAAGGGAACCTGAACGATTAATAGAAGGGTCAACGTCTTCTTTGAAGTGTTTTGTAATTCTTCTTTTGGCCTTGGTTAATAAATCCATTGAATAGATTTCTGCATTACCGCCAAAACTTAGAGTTAAGATAATTTCTTTTCCATCTGGTGTAAAAATCGCTCCGGAGTTAATGCCCTTATTTGATGAGAGAACTTTATGTTGCTTAGTCTCAAAGTTATATAAGTACAGATTTATGTTTCTATATTTTGAAATTTTATGTGGAATAAGTGAATAAACAAGCCACTTTTTATCATATGAAATCGCTGGAGAAATTACTGTGCCTCTATGAAAGGTCAGTCTCGTTTTATTTCTACCATCAAAATCCATTGAATACAGTTCTTTTATTTTTTTTGATCGTGAAGAATGTTTATCAGAAACGAAATAAACTTTACTGGTAAATATCGATTCCTTTCCAGTTAATCTAGTATAAACTTGATCGGATGCAATATGAACCTGCTGTCTTAAGTTTCGTTTAGAAATGATTAATTCTGTGGTTATTAGAGCCTCTTCTTTATCGATATTCCATGACATGACTTTTAACCTAAGATCTGTCGTACCCTCTGCTAAGGCCTGAAATCTTATCAGTATATTATTTCCAGCTATTTTTTGAGTCTCATATTTTACAGATTCTTTTAATGCGGTCTTCTTTTCCTCTCCATTACTCACTTTGAAAACCGACTTATAAAAACTAAAATTATTTTTGAAAATTCTTTTTATTTCTCGCGAGAGAAGTAATTGGCTTGGAGTAAGAGCTTCGGATACATACGGTCCATCTAAAAAGACATTTGAAACTTCCCTTTCAGCCTCTCCAATTGCTACAATCGTTAGTCCGTCTTCTGCAAACGAAGTGGAGGGTAAGAAAGATATTATTGAAAAAATAATGATAATTACTTTATACCTATTCATTAAATAATCCTATTAAAGTGGAAATCCTAAAACGATATCACCATCTATTCCACGTTTTTTAATATTTTCTGCAAGTTCAGGAAATGGCGAAGCTTTCTTCACAGCGAGTAAAGCCTTGTTGTCATATTCTATATTACCACTCGTTTCAAAAATATTTGATCTTAGTAATTTACCATTTTCACTAAGATAAATCCTTATTCTGCACTTTAAATCTTTATCTAAAAGATACGAAGGTAAAATCCAATGGGGCCTTACTATCATCGGTAATTTTCCAAGATAGAGAGCAAAAGTTTCAGTAGCAGCTATGCCATCACCCACAATTCCTGTTCCCTTGCTTAATTTATTGCCTTGCAAAAGAAGTTTCTTTAAATCACCTCTAGCGATTCCCTCCAATGATCCCTGTTTCTTAGTTTTTATCTTCTTATATTTTTTAGTATTTACTTTCTTTTTTGCCATATCTTTCATTAAAGAAAGAAAGTTCTTTTTCTTTTTTATTTTTAAGAAATCATTTTTTTTTATTGGTGTCTTCTGAATGATTTTCAGAGCCTTATCTACCTTGCCCCCAATCTCAGGTAACCCCATAGTCTTCAACTCTTTTAAAGTCATTTCAGGCATGGCAACCATTTCAACTCTCACAGAACTCTCTACCACTTTAAGGCTCGCCCGCTTTGTCTTTTCGATAGTGTAGTTAATAATGAAAGATGACAACACAAAAAAGAGTATTACCCCAATATGTAATAATACTGACTTCGTAAAGAATAATCGAAGCTTTTCTTGATAATCATTTCCAATAAGGTCGTTTGAAATCATTTTTCTATTTCAGTTACCAAAGCGATATTGCTTATTCCACTTTTTTTCAGATATGACATTAACTTCGCAACTTTGCCATACTGAATTCCAAAATCTGCTCTAAGAAAGAGCAC
This sequence comes from Bacteriovoracaceae bacterium, assembly GCA_018675575.1. Lineage (GTDB taxonomy): Bacteria > Bdellovibrionota > Bacteriovoracia > Bacteriovoracales > Bacteriovoracaceae > M0603. The sequence goes on from JABGXW010000055.1 coordinate 23,076, forward strand.
TTCTGATTTATTTTCAGAAAATTTCTTTTTAATTTCACTAATTATTTCTTCTTGAAGGAATTTTTCTTTTCCTAAGAAATATTCTTCTGTACGAGTAAAAGAAAGTATGACTTGTGAAATATTTAAATTAATAGAATTAACTTCTCTTGTTTTTGGAAGTTCTAATTTAATGCCATTTAACATAAGTGGGGTCGTGATCATAAAGATAACGAGGAGAACAAGCATAACATCCACAAATGGTGTTACATTTATTTCTGAAATTGAATCGTCCTGCTTTTTAGTACTGAATCCCATAATGATTAAATCTTAGTTACAAGTGTTCGTTCCACAGAGTTTAGAAAGTCTTG
>JABGXW010000056.1 GCA_018675575.1 Bacteriovoracaceae bacterium
ACCAAATGAAGGGGGGTCATCATCGTATGCAGATCCTCTGTTACCATCGAAAGATGTAAGACCAAGTGCAACTTGGAAGCTGAAAAACCTTCCATAACGATAAAAACGCTCATCTTCTACAACTTGGGCTGCCTCAATATTTTCATTAAAGTCATTAAAAATATCTTTTGCTCCATCAAGATCATCATCATCAATTTCAATTGATGCGCCAGGGAGATTTTGTGCCATAGAAGAAAGCATGGGTGCAGATAGAAAGGTGAGTGTTAATAAAAGAATAAAAAATTTATTAGTCATCTAATTTATTTTCCTTTCTAGAGATAAAAGTGAATACCAGCTATAATGAAATTATTGCCAACTGTCTCAACAACAAAACTGTCAATCTTGTTTAGAGAGAGACCGAATTCAAAAGAAAATCCCAATGATCCAAGTCCTCTAAAACTGAACTCTGAGCCTAGAGTTAAATCGACTTGAAATCCAGATTGAGAAACGCTTGATGTTTTTTTAGAAATAAATCCCACTAAGCCGGAAGCATAAAAATTTAATTGCGGCTCATCAAAAATATTTCGATAAAGTTTGATTGCCCCTCCAAGTCCACCTGATTGTTCATTTGAATTGACTCCAAAGACACCTCCTAGGGCAAAACTTTTTGATTTTTGTAATTTAAATGAAATAGATGGTTGGCCAGTTTGCAGTTGTGAACTCATACCTGCGCCTAATCGACCCCGTCTATCAGTTGCATGAGTAAGGCCTGTAATTGAGAATGCAACAAATATAACAAGAAGATATTTCATAAGGGCTCCTGGTGCAGTGCATAGTTTAAACATAAGTTCTTAAAATAATTGTAACCTCGCTCTATATTTTTGACAACTTCACTTAAGATTTCTACAATGTTCCCCTTAGTAGTTAATCTTGAAATTTTTAAAGAATGATCGTTCATAAAGGAATAATAATGGCCACTAAAAGCTCTGCTTCGATACCAAATGCTGATTTAGCAAGTAATACAGTACTTAATGATCAACTTAATCAAACTGAGATTGGAGTGGTTATAGCCAAAAATAAGACCTTGGCCGTGACTTTGATTCTGTTATTAGTGATTGGTGTTGTTGGATATGGTTTTTATACGTCGCAAAAAGAAAAGGCTGACCATAAAAAGGCCGACCAAATGTTTTCTTTCATGGATAAAAATTTTCAAAGTCTAGCAGATGGAAAAATGGCAGTTCCTGTATTTTTATCTGCTCATCAAAAGGCCATGAGTGGATTATCGGGATTTGCAGGTCTTTTTCCTACGAATATAATTATCGCAGACGAGTTAATTAAAAAAAATGAACTTGCTCCTGCCCAAGAAATTTTAGAATCTCTCAACATTCATACAACTAATAACTACCAAGTTATCTTAATAGCTCTAAGACTTGCTGCAGTCTACGAAGATTTAGGAAAACCAGAACTTGCAATTGAGCAATTAGAGAAACTCAATAATTTAAAAACAGGAATATTAGAAGCCAAAAATTATTTAGACCTTGGCCGATTGTATAAACAATTAGGAAATACAGAAAAGGCCAAAGTTAATTTTAACTATGTCATAAATAATATGGCACAAGATGAATTTGCTAAATTGGCCAAACTTTATTTATCTGAACTTAAATAAGCTGTACACGCACTTGCAGCTTTCATATGAGGGATTAATATGTCAAAAATTGGATCACTGAAATTATTAATGATCATGTCTCTGTCATCACTGACCGTAGCATGTTCAACTCAATCAATCGATAAACCAACTTCTGTATCTTTTAAAGATAAAAAAGATAAGATGGACTCAGATGAAGTTAGTTTTAAATTTTCAGCTGTTAGATCTTATCAAAGCCAATTAATGCCTATGTGGTTTAAAAACTTAGACCCTGATCATCAATCTGGAAACCTCCCAATAGCTCTTAATTCACCTCTAATACATAAAGGCTTAATCTTTATTGGTAAAAATGACGGACATATGAAGGCCTTTGAAGCTCAAACAGGAAGATTGATCTGGGAAAAATTTGACAAGGGTGACTATCACTCAGCTCCTGTCGCATTTGGGAAGAATATTATTTACGGAACTGGTGAAGGGCGGATTTATGCTAGACATTATATGACCGGGAAAATTAAGTACGCAGTTGATTTAGATGCTTCAGTTGAATCAAGGCCCGTTATTTATAAAGGAATGATTTTTGTTCATCTTAGAAATCACAAATTATTTTGTCTTGATGCCCGGACAGGGAAGATTATTTGGGCATATAAAAGATCTGTGCCATATTTAACAACACTTCAACGAGTCTCAACTCCTTTAGTGAAAAGAAATAAAGTTTATGTTGGATTTGCAGATGGTTATATTGCATCATTTGCGGCCGAAGACGGTGTCCTTTTATGGGAGAAAAAGATTGCATCTGGTTCTAAGTTTGTCGATGTTGATGTGACTCCTGTTATTCGGGGTAAAACTTTATTTGTAAACAGTCTTACTAATCAATTAAGCCTTCTTGATTCTGCCACAGGAGCACTTCAGCGACGTATGCCCTACACTCCGTCTAGAGCACCGCTATTTACAAATAAAGGAATTATTTTAGGGACAATTCATGGAGAGCTGGTTTCTCTCGATAAACATTATCAAGAACTTAAAAAAATTAAAGTATCTGATGGACCAATTTCATCTATTGTTCCATGGAAAGACTATTACATTGTCACTTCTGCTTCACAGCTTTTGAAAGTCGTTCACAAACGTACTTTTAAAGTGACAGAGACCTTTGATTTAGGACATGTGAGTTCTGCTGTATTTGGAGAAGTTGCTTCTAAAGACGGTATGATGGCATTTATGTCATCCAGGTCTAGACTTTATGTTTTTAAGTAGGAGCAATTGTTCCTACTTTTTAGAGTCCCCTAAAATAATCATTAGACCATTCTACACCCAAACGGGCGATAACTTCCTCTTCGAGCTCTCGAGCATGAGACTGAACTGATGCTATCCCACGAGAAGCAGTATTATTGCTGTTCTTATCAAGGGAAACCTTTAAGGCAATATTCGAAAATATAGTTGTTCTTAAAAGGGTATTTAAGCTTTTTGCATTTTTATTAAAAACATCTTTGTTAACTAAAGTATTTAGGTTTTCAAAGGTATAATAATTATTGCTATTGCCATATTCACATAATTCTTTTAATTCAGAATATGTTTTTGATAAATGTAATTCAAAAGCAGTATGAACTATATGTACATTTTCGTTGTTATCGCTGGCCCCTTGAATAAGGTCTACAACTGTTGGAGTGGAACTTCCTTTAGATACGGGAAGGCTAAGTTCCGGATGTGAAGCAAGATATTTTTCATCAGATAATTTACTTTTGTCATAATCAATTGGAGTCCATTTTTTTGCTTGATAATCATTAACAGGATGGTCTTCACTATATCTCACTAAAAGAGAGTGAAACTTTGGACATATAATGAGATCAGGTATTGATTCATTTTTACTAAAAGTTTTCATGTATTTATATTGATCTAGAAGAGTTAAAAAATAGAGTTTTTTATTATTATAAGGAAGCATATCTTTTTTAGATTTCTTAGTTCCAATTGATGCTGGAGCTCTAGAAGGTGCATCTACAAGAAGATCATTATTTACATAAGAGTTTGGAACAACATTATCCCCAATGCTTTGGCGCTCAAAACGAACCATCTTATCTTCGATAGATTCTGGTCTAAATCCACTACTACATGAGCTGAGCAAACTTGCTAGTGTCACAAGAGAGATAAAATTAAATGAAACAGATACCTGATAAATTTTCATAATTTCCTTTCCTACATCTTTTATATTATTCAAATAGGGAACCGGTCTCGTCGGGGATTCATGATCCTATATACAGCTCATCGGTTAAATAGCTAAATAATGTTAACTTTATTTAGACAGGAAAATAATTCTCAGATGGGTGCTAGAAAGGCAGATAGGTGTCAATTTTAAGGTTTTTTAGAAATGTTTTCTAATTAAAGAAGGGTTCTTGTTTTTCAGTTTGAGCGTTCTGATTAAGCTTAACTTCTGTTAATTCAATGTTGTTTTGAAGAACCTGTTCTAAACTTTTGGGGATTCTTGTGGCCTTGTATTTCTTGCCATTTATAGTTCTTACCCAAAAACCATTGATGATATTACCTTGATACATGATGGTTATTGGCTTGATGGTCACAATTTGATCAATGTTAATGAGAATAGGGTAGTCTATGCCATCAACTTGTTGCATATCTTCTGGATTGAGAACATTAAATCTTAACAACATATTACATCCCTGATTATTAGAACCTACAGTGATTCTAATGAAGTATAATTACCAGCACTAGAACCATTTTTAAAGTCTACTTTGGTCTTAAATGACCAATCTTTTTTCTTGGTTTTTACATTAAACCTGTATTCACCATTTTCCAAAACTTTATAGAACTCACCTCGTCCAAAAGGAAAGCTTCCTAGGGACCCTTGATTTGAACCTGAGGTTTTAATAATCTCCACTTGGCCAATTAAGGACTTATCGAGAGATTTAAGGCCAGCACCCTGAGATACTCTCTCAAGATAGCGCACCAAGGATTCTCTATTTTCTTTGTAGTAACCATCCATTCCGCTGTAATCGGGCCATTTATTATGAGATAGCTCTATAGTCACTTGAAGATCACCATGCCATTTATAGCTCCAATCTTGCATACCACCATCAACTTCATACCAATCATATCCATTCACAACACCTTGCTTAAAGCGTCTTGAATTTCTCATATCTTGATTTTCACTAGCATATTCGACAGATAATGTTTTCACTAATTTATCCATAGGAAATATATTTGAGGTGGTGTCCCATGGGTAATTCACAACTTTTGTACCACCATGAAAATTGGCAGATAAAGCAAAATTCCTTTGAGCTTGAAACTTCATCACAGCTTGTGTTTCTAGATCTCTACCATTTGGACTGTTTTGATTGTCCCGAGTTGTAAAATCGGGAAAGTCTCTATTTAGGTCAGTATACTTTGCATTTCCTCTTCTTTTTTCTTTTGAGCCATCAGGATTCATCGTTGGCATGATATAAACTTCATTATTATTCAAAAGTTCTCTAATTCTTATGTCTCCATTAGTATAAGCTTCAAGTAAGTCTTTGATGAGAAGAACCATAAGCTCCCGTCCGACTATTTCATTTCCATGCATATTCGCTATATATTTTACTTCAGGTTCTATCTCGTCATCGTGAACGTTGTCTGACAATTTCACCATCCATAGATCTCGGTTTTGTATCGATTTGCCGATAGAAAACAACTTCATTATAGATGGATATTTGACAGCAAATTGCTTTAATGATTTTTCAATTTGTAAAGGAGTAGGGTAGCCTTCAAAAATTGCCTTATTTTTATTTGATGTTAATTCTCCTTCTAACAATTCAAAATATGGGATAGACATCTGGTCTAAATATTTTCGAAGACCTCTTGGTCCATATAGCTCATAACCTTTTGTAGATTTATGATCGACTACAAACTCTCTATTTTTATTTAAATGTGAAAAATGTTTTTGATGTTGATCTAATACAAAAACTCCAACTTCAGTTTTGGGTGAAAAAGCAAATACTTGTAGCGATGTTAATGTAAAAAGCGAGGTCGCAAGTATTGTTAAAGATGTCTGGACCAAGTTTTTAGATGAAATATTCATCATTTTCCCCTATTATGAATTCCGTTTCATACAATAATCAATGATCTACATTACCTAAATATGACATCTAAGAGCAATAATAGAAGTGAAAATTGAAAAATTGACAATGCCCTATCTTATTGAATTTACTTGCTACTATTGCTGGTAAATAGATAATGTAGAATTTCTCCCCTGTTATTTTCTTACTTTCATTATTAAGGAAATATTAATTTAGGGCCTTATAGAAAATGAGACAGATATTGGATAGTGATCAGAAGGAAGAAGTTCTTTTTGATTCTTAAACCCAGGAAGAGGTATTGGGCCTTGCTTCTCATTCATATAATAATAAATTCCTGAATCTTTTGGAATAATTTTTGAATGGAGAGCTTTTGGTAAAAATATATAATCCAATTGGTTAATCAATTGTTTACCTGATTTATGAAAGGCTACAAATGTACATCGTTGTGACTTCGGTAATTCTAATAGGCTTAAAATATCTCTATATTCTAATTTTTTATTTTCATAAATAGACTTAAATTCTTCATCTGTGTCAATATCAGATGCATTTCCATTAAAGTCACCCATCATTAAAATATGAGTATCAGGAAATTCCTTTTGACGGTCAAATCTGATATTTAACAATTCTAAGAATTCATGTCGTCGTCTTTTTGCACCTCGAAAATCATCGCCTTTTCGATCCCATTGGCTTTTTAAATGAGTGTTGAGCAGTATGTAGGCGGGTTTATTATCTTCTTTTGCTGTAAGGTGTAATTCCAGAGCATCTCGTGAAAAAAGATGTGACTTGAAATATGGCATTAGACCCGCTTCTTTTCTATTCTTATTTGTTTTTACTTCAAAGTCGAAATTAAAGTTTATAGGACGATTTTTATTTGATTTTATTTTGATTTTATAACGGTGCCCTTTTTTTACAAGATACCCATTATGAATTCCTCTGTCTGAATTGCTTGGTAAGAAATAAGTTTCATATTGATTATTTAAATATTTGCAATTGAATTGCGTAAGACTTTCTTCTCCCCCAACTTCTGATAAGGCATAAATATCAGCATCAATGTTTTGGATGGCCCTTGCCAGGCCCTGAGTCTTCTTTTTTGGTTTTAATTCTTGATCAGGGAGATACAAGATATCATCTGGAGCAACAAAAAGATTTTCCACATTATAAACACATATTTTTAATGTTTCTTTAATTACAGCTCCAACCAAAAATAAATGTTTGAAATTTCTTATTGGATTTATCCCAAACGGCCTTACAAAAATATGAAAGGTAGAGATTCGATTGTTTTATTTGTGATTTCATATGGGTAAGTAAATCTTTTGGACAGGTTATTTCTGATGGATACTCTTTGGGTTTAAAAGGTTTAACTATATCTAAGTTGCCTTTTCTATCGATTGTCATATTGTAATAAGATCCTTCCGCTTCTCGTACAAAATAAAGTTTCTTATTTTTAACCATAAGGGGAGTGTCTCCTCTTGGAAGATAATAGGAGATGATTTTTTTCTTGTTATTATAGGTGTATGTCTTTGACGGGAAGACTTTTTCATCCTTGTTTTTTAAGTCCTCTAAATCTCCAAAATTAGAAAATAGTCCTTCAGCGATTCTAAGAGGATTTATTTTAGTATTATGTTGACTACATGGAGATTGCCAAAATATGACTTCTTTATGAAGTATAGGTTTTGGTAAGTACCAGAAACCCAGAGGCACTCCTATAGACTTTTTAACATAATTAAGTGCAGCTCTACGATTGCTTGGACGCATGTTTTTATTGCTTAATACAGATAACCATTTCTTTCTTTTCTGGCCCATTTCCTTTGAACATTCTGAGTTATCTGGGCAACCTTCATAAATATGTGAAAGCATATGGGGTTTAAATTCATGGGCGTTAGTGGGTTTAAATTTAAGATGAGTATCAAGCTTTTCTTCTGCCAAAGTAGTTTGAATGGGGAATAAAAGGAGCGTAGGTAAAATGATTCTTATAAGCTTTTTCATACAGTTATTCTAAGTAGCCCGTGGGCACTGGTCAAAGTTATAGTTGAATATTTTTATTGACTATATATGGTAGTATTGCTTGTGTTTTTCTGAGCGTTATATACACTATATAGTACATGCGCATATCCATGAGGGGAGAATATCTTGAAGATTAAAAGAAAATTCACACGGAAAAAAGATGGACCTTATTATGGACTTGAGTTTGAAACTCGAACCAGTCAGCTCAACCATTTAGATGGTAGTCAAAGTACAGAATTAACAATTAAAGTGCCTAAGCACTTTTCAAACGTAGCATCAGATATTTTGGCCCAAAAGTATGCTCGGAAAACAGGTGTACCAAAAACAGAATGTGAAACTGATTCTCGAGATATTTTTCATAGATTAGCAAGATGCTTTAGAGACTGGGGTGAAGAATATCACTACTTTAGTTCTGAAATTGACGCAGATAATTTTGAAGATGAAATTAAATATATGTTGGCCAATCAAATAGCCGCACCTAATTCACCCCAATGGTTTAATACGGGGCTTTATAACTCTTATGGAATAGAAGGTTCTGATAATGGTCATTATTATATAGATCCTGAAACAGAAAAATGTAAGAGATCTAAGGGATCTTATTCTAGGCCAGCTCCTCATGCATGTTTCATTCAATCGGTTGAGGATGATCTTCTTTCAGAAGATGGAATTATGGGACTCATAACTAAAGAAGCAAGAGTATTTAAGTTTGGATCAGGCAGTGGCTCAAACTTTTCAAAAATCAGGGGCAAGGGAGAGAAATTAGCTGGAGGAGGAGAGTCCTCAGGGCTTTTATCTTTTTTAAAAATAAATGATAAAGCAGCAGGGGCAATTAAATCTGGAGGAACCACAAGGAGAGCGGCCAAAATGGTAACTCTTGACTTGGATCATCCCGATATTGAAGAATTCATAGAATGGAAAGCACGGGAAGAACGAAAAGTCGCAGCTCTCGTTACGGGCTCTAGGATCTGTCATAAATACCTTAGCAAGTTACAAGAAGAATTAGCATTAATTTTACCTAAAGGAAGCGATGAGCAGTCTTTTAACCTGAATGAGCATCCTTCAGTCAAAAAAATCATAAATGAAGCGATTACTAATCAGGTTCCTGAAGCAATGATTTTTAAAGTCATAGAGCAGGCCAGGCAAGGTCTTTTTAATCAAGCTTTTGAGGTATACGATACCGATTGGAATTCTGAAGCTTATGATACTGTGAGTGGGCAAAATTCTAATAATTCAATTCGAATCCCAGATATTTTCTTTAAAAAACTAAAAGAAGATGGAGACTGGGACCTAATTAGAAGAACAGATCAACAAATTTCTAAAAAAGTAAAAGCAAAAACTTTATGGGAAAATATTAATTTGGCGTCTTGGAATTCTGCCGATCCTGGACTTCAGTTTGATACCACTATAAATGATTGGCATACTTGCAAAGAGGACGGAAGGATAAATGCCTCAAATCCATGTTCTGAATACATGTTTCTCGACGATACGGCCTGCAATTTGGCAAGCCTAAACCTATTAAAGTTTTACAATACAAAAACAAATAAGTTTGAAACCGATAAATTCATCCATGCCTGTGAATTATGGACAATCGCCTTAGAAATTTCGGTCCTCATGGCACAATTCCCTTCAAAACAAATTGCTCAAAGATCCTTTGACTATAGAACCTTAGGGCTTGGATTTGCAAATCTTGGAGCACTCTTAATGGTTCAAGGAATTTCCTATGACTCAGATGAGGCACGGGAGCTTGCTGGAGTTATTTCTGCACTGATGGGAGGAACTGCATATAAAATCTCAGCTCTTCTTGCAAAAGAACATGGATCTTTTAAATATTTTGAAAAAAATAAAAAATCGATGTTGGAAGTAGTAGGGAATCATTTAGCAGCAGTTGAGAGTGGAGATTTTTCAAATCTTTCAAAAAAACCAGATATTCTATCAAAAAAAATCCTCATGAGTAAATATCCAGAGCTTTTTAATGCCGCAAAAGAATCGTGGGAACAAGCTTTAAGGCTAGGAATAAAGCATGGTTATAGAAATGCACAAGTCACTGTTGTCGCACCAACTGGAACAATTGGTCTTTTGATGGATTGTGATACAACAGGTATAGAACCTGATTTTGCTTTAGTAAAATTTAAAAAACTAGCTGGTGGAGGATATTTTAAAATAATTAATCAATCTGTCCCTTTAGCACTTAAAAATTTAAAGTATAAAACATCTGAAATTAAGAAGATTATTCAATACGCACTTGGATCGGGTAGTTTTAAAAATGCGCCACATTTAGATATGCAATTTCTAATTAAGCTTGGTTTTACAAAAAATATTATTCAAAAAATGGAGCAGTCATTAGCCAATGCAATGGATATAAATTTTATTTTTTCGGAGGCCGTTCTTAGTAGAGATTTTCTTTTAAATAAATTAAATATTAATGAATCAGAGCTAAATAATTTAGATTTTAATTTATTAGAGCATTTAGGTTTATCAGTAATCCAAATTCAAGAAGCAAATGAGTATATTTGTGGAACCATGACATTAGAAGGAGCTCCTGAGTTAAAAGTTGAACATTATCCGGTATTTGATTGCGCTAATAGGACAGGTCGAATTGGTAAGAGGTGCATCGCCCCTCATGGCCATATTAAAATGATGAGTCATGTTCAACCGTTTATCTCAGGAGCAATTTCAAAAACAGTTAATTTGCCATATGAGTCTTCAGTCAACGATATAAAGAAAATTCATGAGGAATCATTTGAACTTGGACTTAAATCAATTGCCATTTATAGAGATGGTTCAAAATTATCTCAACCTCTGATGGCGCAAAACTTTTTAGAATTAAATCTACTGATGTCTGAAGCGCCTATTGATCAAATTAAACAAACAGCTAAGGAATTAACTAAGCAAATAATTTATAAAGAAGTGTCTAAAAAGAAAAACTTGCCCAACAGAAGAAATGGCTACACTCAGAAGTCAGTAGTAGGGGGGCATAAAATATTTTTAAGAACAGGAGAATATCAAGATGGTTCACTTGGAGAAATTTTTGTAGATATGCATAAAGAAGGAGCGGCTTTTAGATCTTTGATGAATTGCTTTTCGATTGCTATTTCACTAGGACTTCAATACGGAGTTCCATTAGAAGAATTTGTTGAATCCTTCACTTTTACACGTTTTGAACCAAATGGAATTGTTATAGGGCATGATAATATTAAAATGTCGACATCTGTTATTGATTATATTTTTAGAGATCTTGGCATGAGATATTTAGAAAGATATGATTTGGTTCATGTTAAGCCTGAAGACTTAGATTCAACAGCTATGCAAGATGAGCAAAATAAGCAAGAACCATTGTTAGAAATAATGGACAAAAAGCATCATCATGATGGTCGAGTTTCAGAGCAAAAGTCTCACATTTATAGTATGGAGGCAAACTCTGGAATGGAAAATGAATTGCGTAAAAGACAAACTGCCAAGCTTAAAGGGTATGAAGGCGATTCGTGCCCAAGTTGTGGTGCGCTGACTTTAGTCAGAAATGGCGCTTGTTTAAAATGTGACTCATGTGGAGAAACTACAGGTTGCAGTTAGTACCATGTATATAATTATATTTTCGAGAGATATTATATCTGTATGGATGAGAAACCCTTTGTAAAATCAAAAACCCAAAGATTATTTTCCCTAGGAAAAACTGTTTTAAAAGCTGGGGGGAAATACGCTTTGGCCCAGGGTAAAATTAAAACTGAAAAAATTATTCATGATGCAAATAATAAACTTATTGAAAAAAAAGAAACATTAGCTCAAATCAAAGCAGCAACTGAATTAATTTCCGCATTAGGAAATATGAAAGGAGCAGCAATGAAACTAGGTCAAATGTTATCAATAACTGATGACTTATTACTGTCTAAAGAAGTTACAGATTTATTTAAAGTTCTTCAAAAAGAAACCTCTTATATGCCTAAAGCGCAAGTTGATGAAGTCTTTTTATCAAATTTTTCAAAAATACCGAGTGAACTTTTCAAGAACTTTGAATACAAGGCGATAGCGGCAGCATCTATAGGACAAGTTCATAAGGCCCAGTTACATTCAGGTGAATTTGTAGCAATAAAGATTCAATACCCTGATATTGAAGATGTGATACGAAATGATCTGAAAAATATAGATCATTTAAAAAATCTCGTAGGTATTATTATTCCTGACCATCCCAAAATAGATCCAATCATAGAAGAATTAAAAAGGTCATTGATTGAAGAATGTAATTACATTAGAGAACGGGAAAATATTATTGAATTTAAATCAATGTTAAAAGATGACTTCCCAAAGATCTTAATACCAAGTACATATGAGGATTATTGCACCAAAAAAGTTCTCACCATGGATTACATGACAGGAGCTACATTTGATGAAACCTTGGATTGGTCAAAAAAAGACCGAGAAGAAATAAGTAAACTTTATTATCATTACTATCTCTATACCGTATTTCATAAACGTCTTTTCCATTCCGATCCTCAACATGGAAACTTTCTTTTTAATAAAGATGAAATGATCCTTTTAGACTTTGGGTCTACTATGAAGCTTGAAAAAGAATTTATTGATAAATATATATCGACTATAAAATCTGTATTTGAAAAAGATTATGAAGTATTTAAATTCCATATGATTGATTTTGGGATATTCAAAAAAGAAGTTGCTGAAGAACAATTAATAAAATTCTATCAATTATTTCATGAATATATAGCTCCTTATAGTGAGGATGGAAGCTTTCCTGTTCAAGATGTTAATCCATTTAAATCTTTTCTAGATTTCGCTATAAGCGTACCATTTAAACATCGTGGAGTGCCTCATAAGAACTTTGTTCTCTTAGACAGGGCCAATATTGGAATGTATATGAAACTTAAAAAATGGGGGGCAGACATTGACTGGGTCTCGCCTCGTAAGAAATATCTCTATAAATAATTGTTTTTGGGCAAAAAGGAGATTTCTCTCCTATTTGCCCAAGCTTGACTTGAGATACATGCACCTCTTTGAAATTAAAATGCAGTCGCTAAACTTCTGTTTTCACTAGTATTGTTAAACTTTATGACTAAAACATAGAAAGAACAAATAATGCCTACTCCAATTAAAAATGGTGTTGATAAAAACCATAATTGCAGATCATATTTACTAGCAATATTTAAAAGAAAAATAGGTAATGTTATAACTCTAATAAGTTCCAGTGGAATGGACCATTTCTTTGATTCCAAAAACCCTCCCCAGACAGTGGCCATCATCCAAAAGTTTAAGGCCATAATAGTTTTTTCCAAGGAAGAAAGAGGACTTTTATCTCCGATAACAAAGAACATAAAAATCATTCCTATTAATAATTGAATAATGATATAAGCATATGAGCTTTTATATGCTTTTGTTTGAAATTTTACTTGAGTTTCTTTTGTTAACTGCTTTCTTTCTTCTAAAGGGGAAACTCCTGGTGGTCTCCATCCTAAAGGCATGAACCAAACCTTGATTTTATCGATAACTTTAGGAGTTTCAACAGCATCATTCCAGAGATAAACCCACCATTGAATATTAATTTTTGTAGGATCCCATGTTAGGGAAGGTCTGTTGCAGCCATAAAAAACTTCCTCGACTTCAGCTTCCCAGGTTCCAAAAAGTTTGTCCCAAATAATAAACATTCCTGCGTAATTCTTATTAATATATTGTTTATTAAGTCCGTGGTGGACTCTGTGATGTGAAGGAGTATTAAAGATATTTTCTATAAATGAGGGTAGCTTTGGAACAACCCTAGTATGTCCTAGAAATTGATAAAGAAGATGAAGAGCAACAATTTCAGTTAGGAGACCTGGAGAAATTCCAACTAAAAGCATGGGCCAGTAAAATAAAAAGCTTGCTAGTCTTTGCGTAAGGCTTGATCTCAAACCTACAGCATAATTGAGTTCTTCAGTAGAGTGATGGGGCATGTGAGCTGCCCATAATATATTAATTGAGTGACCCATTCTATGAAACCAATAAAAGAGAAAATCAACACCGATCAATCCTAAAGTATAAGTCATCCAATTTGCTTCGTGATGAGAGAAAGAAGCTTTTTGATAAATCCATGTAAATGGTATCAAGACTAAAAAGGCAACGAAGAGATTCATGCATTGATTAATGATAGCAGTCCCTAGACTCGACATAGAATCTTGAAACTCATAAAAGCCGTTTTTTACATAAAGGCAGTAAATGAATTCAATTACAACTATGAGCAAGATGGCGGGTCCTAAAACGGCATAAAAATTAATAGGCATGTCTGTCTCCTTAGATTAAGATCTATAATATATTTAAATCATTTGCCGCAATGAAGTAATTGATCGAGATCAAGATGACTATAAAATACCCAGAGCTATATAATTTCACTAAGTTAACTTCTCCAATTGCTGAAAATGAATGGTTACCATTTGAAAAATCTTTAGTTTACATAGAACAAGCTAAAGGCACTATTCTTTCTTCACCTGACCAAATCCCAGAATACCTTTATTTTGTGCTATCAGGAATCGTTCGAATCTATTATCAAGATGCCAATGGACGAGAATTTACCAAGTTTTTTTGTGGCCCACACCAAATTATAGGGGCCTACGCTGAATTATTACAAAACGAAAAAACAAGGTCTTACATACAAGTTGTCAGTGATGCAAAAATATTTCAATTTTCCTTTAAAGAATATCAGAACATGGTTAAGCAATATAATTCTTGGAAAGACTTTGGAAGAATCATAGCTGAACAAAACTATGTTATGAAAGAACGAAGAGAATACATGTTATTGCAATTATCTTCTGAAGAATGTTACCAAATGTTTATTGATGATTTTAAGAATATTATGGATGACCTTCCTCAATATCAAATTGCCTCCTATCTTGGAATGACACCTGAAGGATTTAATCGTTTTCTAAAAAAGAGAAACTCTAACTCTTAATTTTAATTAAAATGATAAAAAGAAAAAACTGAAAACTTGCCATTGTCGCGCCTAATGGCAGATCTAGTCCATTCGCTAGGATTAGGCCAAAAACTGCGGTGGCGATTGAAAAAAGAACAGAGATTTTCATCATAGTTTTTAAGTCATTAGATAGCTTGAGTGCAAGAGTACCTGGCACTAGAAGAAAAGTATTAACCAACACTGTGCCCGCAATTTTGATTGATGAGGTAATAACAATCCCCATCAGAAAATAAAATAAGTGATGGTAAAACTTTGTGTTTATTCCTGATATTCGAGCTGATTCTTCATCAAAGTTGATATGAACCCAGGTTGAAAAATAATTAAATATAATAAATCCTGTGAATAAAGTAAGAATAAAGAGAATAATGATGTCTATACTTGAAATCAGCAAGATATTACCAAAAAGATAAGACATGAGGTCGACTTTTTCTTTGGCAAAAAGAGTATAAACTAAAATCCCAAGTCCCATCGAGGTGGTCAGAAAAATTCCAATCATGCTGTCAGCAGGAAGAGTTTCGCGATAGGTATATTTGGCCAAAATAGCGACTATGATGAGTGTTATTAATAATGTTGTTAGATATAAATTAAAAATTTGCTCGGTACTAAAGAGACAAAATCCTATTGCAACTCCTAAAAGTGTGGAATGTGATAAAGCTGACCCTATAAAAGCTAATCTTTTAGAAACAACAAAGGGAGAGAGAATTCCAGAACAGATAGCAACTAATATAGTGCCAACTAATGCCAATTGTAAAAATTCATACTCTATAAAATCTTTAAGGGTCAAAAAAAAATCTATCATTCATGATCCTTGTCGTGGCCATGCTTATGCAAATCAGCGCAGTGGTGATGTTCTGGAAGGTTTTCATCTTTATTTGTTTCATGAATCAATGTGTGCTCAAACTCACAATGATAAACAGAGTTAATAATTTCTTGGTTGAGCAGTTCTTTTCTATCATGCCAATGATGAGTTCTATTTAAACAAAGAATAGAATCACTATGCTTAATAACTTGATTAAGATTATGGTCAACTATAATAATAGAAGTTTGTGGGTTTTCTGTAATTATTTTATCCATAAGGCCTAGTAGTTGATCTTGACCTAGACTGTCGAGCCCTTTAGTTGGCTCATCTAAAATAAGTAATTCTGGCCTTTTTGCCATTGCCTTACCCAGTAATACCCTTTGTTTTTGGCCACCAGAAAGTTCAGAAAATAATTGCTCTTCAATTCCATCTAGCCCGAATAGATTAATAATATCTTGGTAATTACACTTACCTATCTTGGATTGGCCTAATTTAATGATATCTTTAACATTTAAAGGAAGATTGCAATTAAAATCGTCTCTTTGAGAAACATAGGCAAGATTAATTTTTTTGTGTAAAGGAGTTAAAATGATCCTGTCATCAATATCAATTTCACCTTTTGTTGCAGTCTCTAGGCCTGAAATGATTTTAAGTAATGTTGATTTTCCTCCACCATTTGGACCAACTATACCTAATATTTTATTTCGATAAATGGAAAACGAGATATTTTTAAGGATAGGTTGATTACTTTTATATTCAAAACAAATATTATTCAAAGAAATATGTTTTGTATTATTTACTGAACTCAAAGTTTACCTAACTCTTTATTAATCTGGTTTAAAACCTCAAAAGGACTGGTGCCTAGTCTTCCTAATGTGTTAATCTTAATGATTGTATCAGTTTTTGAAACATATTGAGTCAAGGATTCTGGAATAGGGATTTGTTTCTCGTAGATCCAAACAATATTTGCATTATTTTTTTTAATTTTTAGAATATTCTTAAGTGATGATGTTGTATAACTTTCTAGATGCCCATGGCCCTTTAAGGCAACGTATCTTAAAGATAATTCTTTAAAATAAGTTCCCATAGAATCATGTAAGAGAATAAAGACATATTTCTTTAATTTGATAGAAAGCTTATGTTTTTTTGTATTGTGACAAGATTTATCAACATCTACTACTTTTGTCGGGAGCATGGCCGAAACTTGACTGATGACAGAGCAAAGAGAATTGTGATCTAACCAAAAGTGACTATTCTTTTCTATGATTTGATATGTTTTCTTTTGAGAACTTCTTTTTCGTTCTATGTTTTTAAGCCAGGGCTGAAGTGTGTGAGGAGGTAAAACTAGAAAATCTGCCTTCATTAAAGCTTTTATATCTCCAACAGATGGTTCAAAGTGATGGGGATCTTCATGTTGATTATTAATTAAGTTCTTAATGAAAAAATTAGAATTTTCTCCCATAACAAACTTGAGTGCATTACAGACTTGAATATGGGTACAACTAATAATCTCTTTATTTTGTTTTGCTGAAACTGAAGATGAGATTAGTAAACATAGGTATAAGAGCGTAGATTTCATTACCCCTTTTTAATCTCATGTCACTACAGAAGTCAATAGAATATGGAGTTAAGTGTCAGAAATTACTCATTAAATATTTTTAATTACAATAAATATGATGGCCCCAACGGTAACCTTCAAGATATCGAAATGAACCAGTGTCGTTATCAGCATCAAAATCAGAATTTGAATCGATCAGAGAGCGGTAACGATTAAGCTCAATATCTAAACCTGTATCTTCATTTGCAAAGAAATTAGCATTTGGCTGAGCAAAGAAATTACCAGAAGTCGCACCGCCTCGTACTGAATTATTTGCACAAAAGAGAAGGCCTAATCCTTGGATTTTGGTATAAACAGCTTCAGAAAATTTTGGCTCTCCAGTTTCTGGTACAAAATCTCCGTCATTCAGTCTTAAATCCTCGTTAATATAATCACTTGTTCCCTCTCCAGAGACAAACTTATTAAAGTAAACATTCAAGTCGGCCCCTTGAGGTAGAGTGCATGTAAGAACGTTATTGACTTGGGTGGCGCTGCCTGAACAGCAATTTGAGCCTGAATCAGTTTGTAGCCCCAGTTCACGACAACACATGAATTCATTTTCTGAGAAAATATCAGCCATTTGAATTTTATCCTTTAATACTGCAGTGTCTGAAGGGTTGTTCCCCTGACTACTAAAAAGATTTCTCCCAGTATAAATAGATTCTAAATTAACCCCGTTTCCAGAATTAGGACCATATACAAAGCCTGCGGTCTCAAATTCAGCTCTATTTGTGATGGCCCCATCATATATGCCACCTATTAATTCATTTCTATTTGAAGAACAATAAATTGGATCATAAGCAATCTGAGGTATTCCTAAAAGCTCTAAACGACCAAGCTTGGTCATGTAGAAATTGTCGTTTCCTGGATTTAAAGGACGAATATCTAAGTTAAGAGCATGGTTTGAGGCAGTATCAAATGTTCCACCAGCACCAACACACCCTGCATCATCGGAGTCAATTGGTGCACCTAAAACAGAAGCACAATAACGATAATTTGGAGACCCACTTGGGACATAGTTTAGTGCTACTCCTGCATAGGCCCAATCTTGAAAATCTATTTGACCAGTAGTTGCATGGACATGGAAAACATCAATACCTGGATCAGTCCAAGTACCAACACCAGACGATGGGGCTGGGAAGTTGTCATCTAGACAAGTAGTTTCGTCAAAAGCAGGTTTTGGAGTAGTTCCAATAAAACAAGTTTCACCTCTATTTAAGCAATACATATTCTCTGGTAAATCAATACTTGGATTTTGATTAATAACACAACCAAAAGGAGCTATTGCAGGATTCCTAGAGCCAATAAACTCTCCTTGATCATTAAAATATCTAATGGTGACCTCTGTACCCGGCATGAAAGGGGCATCTAAGTCTAAATTATCTTTTTGTATATAGATTGGAAGTATGAAACTAACTGATTGAAGATTACCATTATTTTGCATCACTGTTGATGGAGTTGATGGAACATAAGGCATTGGGTTAGGGTAGAGACTGGGCATATAAGTGGTCCAATGGGATTTAAGTCGTATCAAATCTCCACCACCTAGAGGGTTAGTGATTGGACTAGTGTCCATGGTGGCCTTTTGAATAGTGATAAGCGAAGGCTCTCTGATATCAAAATCACCGTCTGGTTGTAGGGAGTAAGCAGTTCCCGTTTCATTAAAACCGAAGAGAGGAGTCTCTAATAAATTTAATGGATATTGAACGCATCCATCTTCTGCCGCCATAAGACAAATCTTATTAACATCTTGGTCATAATTAAATCCAGTAATTCCAACTGGCCTTTCATTATGCATTTCAGATCGATAATTTATGCATTCAAGATTTGTAAAATCAAACTGGAGTCTTTGTTTATTCGACCAGTCATTTCCACCATCAGAAAACTTCCTGACCCAACCTGCACCACAGCAAGACCTCCTGCCGGTATCATTGATTGTTTTCCATTGATAGGCCCGTGGTCCATTAGGCTTGGTTGTTACAATATTAAATTCTATTTTTGGTGCTTGGTGATAGGGAGAGGATGAAGCAGGAAAATTATCTTGTATATCAACTGATGAGTATCTTGAATATCTTCCATCTGCAGATGTTGCGTTAGCAGTTATATTAGTTGCAGGAGTTTTTAAAACCCTTAGATCTTCATTTCCATTAAAAATTGATTCGACAACATCCGGATGAGTTCCTGAAATTACATTGTCATCATTTGATTGAGAGTATTCAGTGAACATAGTTAAGTCTTTACCTATTTCACGACAGCATAGGTTTTGAGTAATATCGTAATCACCAAACTCTGGCGCATTTATTGCCGGAACGGGGGCAGATTGTCCACAAATGAGATCTTCTTGCCAGAAAGAATTCTCTGCAGAGGTATTACCAAATTCAGTTTGTCCTATAAAAAACGCCTGAGCAGAATGTAATCTATTTGGTCCACAATCTAAATCTGTGTGGCAAACAGATCCTGCTTTTCTAAGACAGGCATCTTTTGCAACTACAGGGAATAAGATGTTAAGAACTGATGCGATTGCATCTTCTTCAATTTCTTCAAAGGTATAATCAAAAATTCCAGGAGATGGGGAGTTTTTGCTCTCTCCTCCACACATATTTTGTTGATTAGCAGAAACAGTATAATCAGTAACAGCACCTGTATCGTAGACAAGGTCCCCAACAGGAACGAGCGTATTTATTTCTTCTTCTTGTATAACAGGACATGATGTGGC
Source organism: Bacteriovoracaceae bacterium (assembly GCA_018675575.1). Lineage (GTDB taxonomy): Bacteria > Bdellovibrionota > Bacteriovoracia > Bacteriovoracales > Bacteriovoracaceae > M0603. Next base: position 19,748 of record JABGXW010000056.1, read on the forward strand.
CCTGGTGTCCCCCTCAAGAGTGGAGTTACATGAACTAATTTGATTAATATAATCAGTTCTTCCGGCGATATCTTTTTCCATATGCTGCTGAATAAAGTTACTAACAATCTTTTTTCCCGCACGACAAATACCCATAGGTCCTGTATTGGTTGAGAGCACAACAGAATTATAATTAATATTATCACTAACTTCTGCAGGGAGAGCTGAGCTTCCGCCTACATAATTTTTTGGCCGTCCTAGAAAATCAGCTTCTTGTCCAAAGAAGATGAATTCAAGAAAATTGGGCGAACGGGCCACTTCTTTATTAAAGTTATTGTCAGTTACTCCAGCACAATAAAAGTTAGGAGCACATCTTAATTGTTTTTTCTTATTATCAGTTTCGCCAGACCAATCGGTACGACAAATCGCTCCTTGGCCTCTGTAGACACAGCGCTTTGGTGAGGTACCCAACTTAAATCCATGAAGAATTTCATTAAATCCTGCGGAGAAGACTTCATCATCGACTTTTTCGCTACCATCAATATCAAACTTTGGCCATTTAGATTTAAACTCCGTGACATCTTGACAAACATACTCCCAACCAAGCTTTGTTATACAATCTTTATCAAGATCACATTGATGAAAAAATTGGCAAGTACCAGCGTGGTTTTGTCTAGGGTCATTCAAAGGAAGATCAGGATCAAAGTCATGATCGGCCACGATATTCAATCCGTTATCTTGAATAACTGAAACAATCATTGCAGAAGGCTCTGCTAGATCTGCAAAAGGAGCATTGATCGCTAGGTAGAGTTTATTTGATGTCGCGACAATTCTTCGCCCGGATCCAATAGCAAACCATGAGACACCATCAAATGATCCAATCAATGCCCCTTGATTAAATCCATACCAATCTTTTTGATACCCATTGATCCATAATGCCGCTTGGGTTGTTAACCTATCTCGTCTTTGCGTATCCATATTAGTATCTTTTTTATGGCTCAAAGGAATCATCGTCGGAGGCAACCAGCAGGCCCTACCAAATTTTGTATCACCATAATTACCCAAACTTAGGTTGTTTGAATAAGACTCTCTATTAGTGATAAAGCCAATTGCTTGTAATCCATTTCCTCCTTGAGTGGCAGGAAATGCTTTAAAGGGTTCAAACCAACTATCATTGGCACAGCTTGGACAGGGAGTATAAAATCCACTGATTGCCGAAATGATATATGTCTGATCAAAGTCTAGTCCAATCATTTTTGCAGGTTGCGCTCGACTTAATTGCACATTCATTTGCCCAAGAACAGAATTTATATTAAATGCGCCATTGACTGGATCTGTTTTTCCAAATTCATCGAGATAGCTGAACTCTTCGCCTTCTTGAACAATATTTGTTTGAGTTTGAATAGTGCTCAAGTCATCATAGAAGGTTCCATCTGTTGCAAAAAAGCGATGGGGCGCTGACCTTGCTGGTACTGATAAAGTGAGATTTTGAAATGGGGTTGGTTCTGTATTTGAAGGAGGAAATAAACATGAGACTGCTGTAATAACATTATTAACATCAGTTGTAGCTTGTAAACCAAAATCTGGACAAAGCGGGTCTTCTGGATTGGCAGGAAAAGGATCTGCAACACAGCCACATCTTAACCATACATCAGACCTGATGGTATCATGAGCAATTTGAGTACCATTGGCATTTTCAGAATTTGAGTATTCGATTGTCCAGGTGGCAGCATTTGATTCACAATCAAACTTTGTATCATAATCAACATTGCTACATGATCCAACTTGGCAAAAATATGTCCATACTTCCCCTAAGTTATTGCAGACAGTTTTGTTGATTGAAATATTATCGGAACATTTTCCAATCGCAAAATCGGGGAATTCTTTTTTTCCTTCTTCAAGGCAATAGAATTCTCGAACTTCTCTTTCAAATTGTAATTGAGCGGCTTCACTTGGATCTACACTGGGAGTTGCTGTTGGAGTTGGGTGAGTAATATTAGTGCAAATATAAAATACGTTTGGATAATTAATAAAAGCTAATGGGTTTAATAAGACATCAGAAATGGCCTGGCTATAATTAGTCTGACTAGTGGCATTTGATCTGAGAGTGCCATCATTAACACATTGCCCATCAAGACAACAGTCAAATCCTTTTGCTTGGCAAGAGGACAAATCACATTGATTAATAGGGTTTGTAGTTTGATTATTTGTATCAATTCTTAAATTGATTTCCGTTAGATCTAATACTGAGCCTGGAATATAATTAAGATCGGAGATAGAATTGGAATCAACTTGATAAAGAGAC